>CAZGEW010000027.1:0-17510 GCA_964524225.1 uncultured Methanosarcinales archaeon
TCTATTTTAAATTCTTCTAATTCCATTTTTTGATTATTAATATTTGAAATCATTTAAATCACCGAGTTTTATTTAGTTGAGACTGCGTAAAAGAATTTTGATGTCAATCAAAAGACTTAATTTGGAAGTCGAAACATTATTGGGGGTGATTAAATGATGAAAATAATCAAAAAATGAGTAGAATTAGTTTAAATATTATACGCGGAGATGTCCAGTGCTTTTTTTCCAGTGGCTATGTTGCCATAAATAATGTGTTACTATATAAACGATATATTTATATATAAGATATAATATACTTATACAAATGAGGCGGTTTTAGATAGTAATTGACATACAAACATTCAAAAAATTAGATAGTTTTGATTCAACTAGTATTAAAAACAAAATTTTAGATTTTCTTAAAAAGAATAAAGATAAAGCGTTTGAATACACGGAAATTGCAGAGCAAATTAACGAGAGTATTAGATCAGTAAATGCAAACCTGTCTATACTCAAGGAAGAAGGTAGGATTTTACATAAAAGACCTTATTGGGCATATAATCTGAATTATTCACCAATAATTTCAGATCGTAAATTTTTTCTACAACAAGGCTTTAAAGATTCCCTCCCAATTGTATTAAGAAATATACTAGAAGTCTCTGATAGTGTGATAAATAAAAAAACCCCATATAAATTTGCAATATTAAATGTTGCAACAAAATACAATGTAACTAAATCAACTATCATAGATAATTGCACCAGAAGATTAGGAATTAATACTTATCAATTTAAAGAGTTGCTTTCAAATAGAGAAAGACTTATACAATTTCTCATAATTAAATTTCCATCATACAAAGAAAAGATAATGGGGCATCTGTACAAAACAAAACTTGAAATTATTTCTAAACACTCACCAAAATAGCCCCTATAACAATCAAAACAGCCCCAGCAATAACCCTGAACATTTGCGAGATATCAGGAATTTCATGAAGGAAAATTATACCCATCAGTACAGCAAGCAATGTATTTGTATTATATATTGGTGCAAGTCTTGCAATGTCAGCTTTTTGAGCAATTGCAACAGCAACTGCTAAAAAACCAATGCCCCAAATTATTCCTGCAATTAAAGCCAAGCTGCTAGATTTCCACTCAAACTCAAAGCTCGGTTTGAATAATAAAAACAAACCAAAAATCAAAATAACCCCGAGCCCAAACATAAAACTTCCATAATAAGGAGAGAAATTTCCTTTTTGGTATGCAATTTTATATATAATTGTGTTTACTGCAAAGAAAATAGATGCGATAATTCCATAAACAATCCAATTTGGCATTTTATTATATAATTTTGTTCCTGCTATTTAAAATTAATGAAATATCAATGTTTCTCTAAAGTTCATTCTTCTTCAAAAATTTCCTAGCCACAAAATAAATACCTAAAACAACAATAATCGAAGTTGGAATAATAAAGAGTATGTATTTTATCTTATTATTTGACTTTTTTCCTTTGTTTAATACATCCTCAATTACACTACCTGTTATAACAACTGATTCTTGATTTACTTCGCCAGAATTACTTACATTTTCGTCACTACCTACATTTTCGATTTCTGGTTCCTCAGATTTTTGAGTAATAACTTCAGATTTCTCAATAAATGGATTAACTGTCAAAGTTATTTCATTTGATTTTATTGTGTCAATTCCATCAGACGCAAAGAAAACAATTTTTCTTGTGTCACTAAAGCTTGTATCAGGGATAATTGTTGATATTTTTGTACTGTTGTCTATCTTTATAGTTAAGTTCTCGTAATTTGAAGTGCTAAATTTTATATCATCTCCGTCTAAATCCATAAATGCATTAATTAGGTTTATTGTGATATTTTTCCCTTGGTTTAAAGTCTTATCTTCTATTTTAGAGACTAAAATTGGTGGCGAATTTGAAATCTTTATAATAGTTGAGTTTAATACTGTACCATTCACAGCTCCATCAAAAGGAGTAACTTCACAAATAATTTCATCATTTTTTGAAAAATTTCCTGGTCTTAATATGTTTTCTATTCCAGAAAATACGATTTTGTTGTTTTTGTACCATGTGAAGAAAATTGTAATATTATCGTTATCTATGTCAATTACATTAGTATTACAAATTAAAGTGCTAGTTCTGATAATTTTGTTATCATCCGAAATTATAGTTGGGTCATTTTGAGTTGGTGCAGTATTGGCTATTCGCAAAGGTGTGCTATTGTAAAAAATGCTCCAGTTCTTTCCATCAAAAACTCTGGCACTTGCAACCCATATTTGATTTTTTATCATATTTTTGCTTATGGAACTGTAATTTCTCAATGAAGGATTTTCTATATTATCTACAAACCATAAAATCTCTTTCCCATTTTCAATATCATTATCCTCATCAAAATAATCCCATAACAAAGTTAAACTTCCATTTGTTCTATTAAGAAAATCTGTGCTTGTGAGATTGACTAGTTTCAGTATTGGCAGATTATTTAGTTGATCGATAACTTCTGTATTATTTATCATAATATTATAGATGGTTGAGTAATCAACTTTTCCGTAACTGTCTTTAAAGTATACAGTGATATTATATGACTGCTGTTTATAAATGCTAGTAGCCCACAAATACGACCATTGTTGCCCATTGTTTAACATAGAGTAATTTGTACCGTTTATATTTACCAAAGCGTACTCAACAGTTGCAGTATCATCTCTTATTTCTACAATTAAATTTACTAGATAATTGACATATGTATTATTGCTATTAGGATAAATCCAAATTAAAGTAGTTGGCGTATTATCATTTTTATTCCCTGGAGTTGGTACTAGGAGTGTTATTACATCTGTTGAACCGTCTGGGTATCTACCAATAGAAATATTCTCACCTGGATTTGAATAGTCTTTAATAGAATCAATTAATTGGCCATTTGAATTGTAAAGAAAAATACTATCACCACCATCATTAAGGTTTAAAGATGGAACAGCATCACCATATTCTATAATTTTTATACCATTTGCTCTATAAGTAATATTAAAGATTTCATCGCTTCTGACCAAAACAATAAATGATTTTGGCCCTAGAATAAAATCTTTTATTGTGAAATTCTTTGAAGCAGCTTCTTCTGACATATTGAATTCTGATATATTTATTTCCACATCACCATTATTATATAATTCAATCCATTCGTAGTCTGTATTGACACTATTTGGCAAGAATTCATTTATCAGAATGTCAGCATAAACAAAATTTTCTATAGAGAAAAACAATAGCATTAGTAAAAATACAAATAAAAGATATCTCAACATTTTTTCCAATTTTACTCCCAAATTTGACAATCTCTTTTATCCCTTCTTGCTTATGCTCTTCATTACTTCTTCAGCAATAGACTCTGCATCCAGACCATATTTTTTGTATAATTCCTCAGGTTTACCAGATTCTGCATATTTATCTTGCAAACCTATTCTTTTCATTTTACGTGGATAATTCTCACTTAAAACTTCAGCAATTGCACTACCTAAACCACCAATTACATTGTGGTCTTCTGCTGTAATAACGCAGTTTGTTTTTTTTGCTAAATCTATTATTAATCTTTCATCGATTGGTTTTAGTGTGTGAATATTAACTACACTGACATTTATACTTTCTTTTTTAAGAATCTCAGAAGCTTGAAGTGATTCATGTACTAAAGTGCCTGTTGCAAAAATTACAGCATCTTTACCTTCTATCAAAATTTCACCTTTTCCAATTTCAAATTTATAATCTACATCATGTATTAAAGGTACGGGGTTTCGATGCATTCGCATGTAAGAAGGCCCTTTGTAATCTGCCAATGCAAAAACAATTTTTTCTGCTTCAATTGCATCACATGGCTGCAAAACTATCATATTAGGTAATGCCCTGTAAGCAGCAATATCTTCAATTGCTTGTGCACTCTTGCCATCTTCTCCAGTTGCTATGCCTGAATGCGAGCCTGCAATTTTTACATTCAATTTGTTCCTTGAAACAACATTTCTTACAAATTCGTAAGCTCTTTCAATGAAAACAGCAAATGTACTAGCGTATGGAATTTTGCCAGAAAATGCCAAACCGGCAGCAACACCTATCATATTCTGCTCTGCAATTCCCATAGAGAAAAATCTTTCTGGAAAATGCTTTGCAAAATACTCACTTCTTGTGCTGTCGCTTAAATCAGCATCTAAAGCTACAACATTGATGTTTATTTTTCCTAATTCAAGCAATGCTTTTCCATAACCGTCTCGTGTTGCTATCTTATCCATTTCGTTGATGTTTTACATAAACTTATTTATATTGATATTTTCTATCTCTTCTATTGCTTTCTTGTATTCTTCATCATTAGGCGCTTTACCATGAAATTTATGGTTAAGCTCCATAAATGAAACTCCCTTGCCTTTTATTGTATTAGAAATTATCATCGTTGGTTTTTTATTTTCCATCTTAGATGCCTTATCAAGTACTTTTACAATTTGAGACATATCATGCCCATTAATGCCAATAACATTCCATCCAAATGCTTTCCACTTCAAAGCTACATCGCCTAAATCCATTATATCTTTTGTTTTACCAGTCTGTTGGACTTGGTTTTTGTCTAGAATTACAATTAAGTTATCTAATTTATGAAATGACGCTGCCATAGAAGCTTCCCAAATAGCACCCTCTTGGGCTTCGCCGTCTCCAATCATTACATAAACATTGTAGTCTTTTTTATCAAGTCTACAAGCAAGTGCAATCCCTACTGCAAAACTTAAACCTTGTCCCAAAGCACCTCCTGCAAAATCTATGCCTGGTGTATTTAATTCAGGATGACCTTGTAACATCCTATTGATCTTTCTGTATCCTTCAAGCTCGGATTTTTGAAAAAAACCTTTATCTGCTAAAACAGCATAAATTGCAGGACTACAATGGCCTTTGCTTAATACAAATCTATCTCTGTCTTCCCATTGTGGATTTTTAATATCAACATTTAATTTATAGTAATACAATCCAACAAGCATGTCAATTGCACTTAAAGAGCCACCAGGGTGACCAGATTGAGCATTATAAATCATAGTTATGATTTCTTTTCTTAATTCCTTTGCTTTCTGTTTAAGAGTAAGTATTAGTTCTTTCTTTATCATATTGCATCAAAAAGTTCACTTGTTTCGCAAGTGAAGTTTTTGCTAATGTTTTACTTTAAAAAAATTTTTTAATCAAAGATTGAAAATTTTTTTATGTTTATTTTTGTAATTTTTTTGAATAATCTATAATGGTGTTATAAATTTTACTTATAACTTTTTTATGTTTAATATCTGAATATTTTTTTATGTTATTTAAAACCTGCAATTCTCTTTTTTTATCAATAACATCAATTTTATTTATTTTTTTATAATTTGATATTTGCTTAATTAATTTAAATCTCAATGAAATGAGTTTAGCAATACTTTTATCAATTACATCAATCTTTTTTCTGTAATAATCAAGCTTGTCCATCAATCGCTAGAATAAGTTATTGTTTTTTATATTTTTGCTTTAATAATAAATTAATAAGAATCAAACTCTAAGATTGGTACTAAATGACTAACTTGAGCTTCTTCCATAAAATGAAGATACTCCTCTTTTTGTTCATGAGTTAACTTTCCTTTTTGACTAAAACTTTTGATTTTTTTATTCCATAGCTTTAATTTTTCTATAGCCATCTTATAGAATGGACCTTTATCTGGTAAAGAATATTCAAAAAAAAGTGCATAAAAGCCAGAAGATTTAGATAAAACATCTAAAGACCAAAAATTTAATACACTAATAAGAAAACCAAGAGCATAACCAAACCAATATGATTGTTCAATTGGGTTTTTTAACTGGCGTCCCTTCTTATCATACCGAATAATTAGACCATCCTTTAGATAACTCATATATAATTGATAATAAGCTTTGTCTGTTATTTCAGATGGTGGTCTTTTTCTACCTTTAACTTGCTTATAACCTTGTTCAAACCCATCAAGAAATTGGAACCTTATTCTATTTTTGTTAAAAGGCTTAAAATTTGCTGATTCTAGCCATTTTTGTATTGCTATATCGGCATCATTGATATCTGCATCAGATAATATTCCCATTTTATAACTTAAAAATACGAAATCATCTCTTCACAACTTCATTTGCTGGCTTCATATTTTTCCATGCAAGCTCAAATAAGTTTTCCAAGGCATTTGCAAAAAAAGGGGTATTAACCCATATACCAACATCATATGTTGGATGCACTTCATTATCATCCAAAATCATGAAGATTAGCTCTTTGCCGTCAACAATGCAGAATCTTGCTTTATTATCTGTGTGTTTTATCTCAGCAATTCCTTGCATATCTTTTAAAGCTGACATAGACTCTTTTGTGATTGGTGCTGCAATTCTTATCTTCACGCCTCTTTTCTTTAATTTTTCAAAAGTTGGTCTTAAGCCCTCAATCTTTCTTATAAATCCTTGTTGAGTTGTCATTAATGTTACGCTTTCTTCCGCATTTCGAATTGTCATTTCCAAATGATTGTACAAATTGTGCCTGCCTCTTAACGAACCACTTAAATCAGCTGGTTCAACAAGCTCAACACCTTGGGTATGCAAAGCGCTAAGCTCGTCTATAATATCTGTATTCTTCAAATCACTTAGCTTTTTTACTTCTTCTTTTGCGTAGTCTTGTACATTCTTCTTTACTCTTTCCACAACCTCCTTTGGCGACACTGCTATGTATTTTATAGGTTTCCCTAATTTCATCACAACGAACCCTTTCTTTTCCAGAGATTCTAGAACGTCATAGCTTCTTGAGCGTGGGACATCAGCTATGTCACTTAATTCTCCGGCTGTAGATACACCTCTACTAAGTAAAGCTGTCCAGATTTTTACCTCATACAAATTCAAATCAAAATATCTCCTTAGTTTACCCAAAAATTCTTCTTTTACTATCATTCAACACCCCCTCTTTTTATTATTGTGTAGGGGATAAAAACACTACTATTAAAATGTTGTTATTTTTAATCGTTTAGTAGTAATTTCATTGTAAAATGGTAATTAATTATATTAACTGATTAGTCATTACATTATTGAACAACTGATATATAAATGTTTTGGAAATTTTATACGAATTTAGTCTATCCTTGATTTAATATATAAGCCATGATATCTACCAAATGGATAAATCCAAAGTTTTTTAAAACTCATTAATTTTGTTTTTCTCTAATGTCAATTGAAAATACAGCAATAGTTTCAAAAGATGCTAAAATTGGAAAAAACACAAAAGTTTGGCATCTTGCACAGATTAGAGAGCATGCTAAAATTGGTGACAATTGTATAATTGGAAAAAATTGCTACATTGACCATCATGTCGAAATAGGTAATAATGTAAAAATACAAAACAATTGCTCAATATACTATATGACAATTATAAAAGATGGAGTTTTTATTGGGCCACATGTTATCATAACAAATGACAAAATCCCTAGGGCTACAGATATAAGAGGTAAACTAAAGACAGAAAAAGACTGGAGAGCTAAAAAAACAATAGTGAAAGAAGGAGCTTCAATCGGAGCAGGCTCTATAATATTGCCTGGCCTTACAGTTGGCAAATATGCAATGATTGGTGCTGGTTCTGTCGTTACCAAGAATGTACCAGATCATAGCTTAGTCTATGGCAACCCAGCTAAGTTAAATGGCTATGTTTGTAAATGCGGCAATAAAATAACAAAGATTGAAGAAAGAGGTAATAATTTAATTTTATATTGTGCAATTTGCAAGGAAAAAATAAAAACAAAAAATAAATAAAAATGATACCCATTGCTAAACCTTTTGTAGACAATGAAGAAATAAAAGCAGTTTCTGAAGTGTTAAAATCAGGAATGATTGCACAAGATGGTAGAGTTAACAAATTTGAAGATAAATTCGCTGAATTTTGTAGTACTAAATATGCAGTAGCATTGAATAGTGGCACTGCAGCATTGCATACTGCTTTAAATGTTGCAGGAATCAAGCAAGATGATGAGGTAATAACAACACCATTTACTTTTATAGCAACTGCTAACACAATTTTAATGCAAGGAGCTAAGCCAATCTTTGCTGATATTGATGATGTTACTTTTAATATTAATCCAGTAGAGATTGACAAAAAAATTACAAAAAAAACAAAAGCAATCGTTACTGTTGATTTATACGGGTATCTTTGTGATTACGATGCAATTAATAAAATAGCAAACAAAAACAAATTGATTGTTATTGAAGACGCTTGCCAATCAATCAATGCAGATTACAAAGGCAAAAAAGCTGGAAGTTTTGGCAACATAGCAGCATTTTCTTTTTATGCTACAAAAAATATTACTTGTGGTGAAGGTGGTGCTATTACAACAAATAGCAAAAGTTATGCAGACAATGCAAAATTATTTAGGCAACATGGCAGATCTAGTATGAGTCAATATGAGTACGTTAGCTTAGGTTATAATTACAGAATGACTGATATAAGCGCATCAATACTTTTAGCACAGCTAAAAAAAATTAACTTTATAACAAAAAAAAGAATAGAAAATGCAACTTATTTAAGTAAAGGGCTTAGAAAAATTAAAGGTATAAAAGTTCCAGTTGTTGAGAATGGCTATAAGCATGTTTTTCACCAGTATACGATAAAAGTTGAAGATGATTTTAAATTAAAAAGAGACGAATTGATAAGATACCTGAACAAAAATGACATTGGTTGTGCTGTTTATTATCCAAAACCACTCCACCTGTTTAATCATTTCAAAAAATTCGGTTACAAACTAGGTGACTTCCCAGTTGCAGAGAAATTAAGCCAACAAGTTATTTCTTTGCCTATACATCCCAATTTAACGAAGAAAGAATTGGACTGTATAATAGGCGCTTTTAGAATGATATGAAGATTGTTGTACTTAGTACTTTTGGAAATACGCTCGGCAAAAATATTGCAGATGTTCTGCTTAAACATAATTACGAAATTACACTTGTAATAGAAAAGCCGAATTTTAAAACTAGGATAAGACAGATTTTTGGTTATATAAAAACTAGGGGCTTTATAATAACTTCAAAAATAATAGCTAATTTTATTTTATCAAAGGCAGAATCTTTTCGTAGAATCAATACTAAGAAGTATGTTCATTCAAAAATAAAAAATTATTTTGTTGAGGACTTGAACAGTAAAGAAGATTATAACCTATTAAAAAAATTAAAACCAGATCTAATTGTTTTGGGTGGCACAAGGATAATAAAAGGAGATATCCTAAAAATACCTAAAAAGGGCACAATTAATTGTCATCCAGGTTTATTGCCAAAATTTAGAGGCGTCGACGTAATTTTATGGTCCATTTATAAAAATTATAGCGTAGGGGTGACAGTGCATTATGTAGATGAGCGTATAGACATGGGGGATATAATACTGAAAAAGAAGATAAAGATTGACAAATGTAAAAATATCGAAGAAGTAAGAGAAATTGTCCGAAATTCATCATATCAGCTAACTTTAAAAGCAGTGAGAATGCTGCAAGAAGGAAAAACTCCACGACTAAAGCAAAACAGAAAATACCCTTTGTATACCAAGATGCCAAAAAAACTCTTAAATAAGGTGGAAGCAATGATAAAAAATGGTTATAAGAATTAAAATTGATTTCAAAGAAAGATACAATGAATTTAAATACACACTCGAGAACCTATGCATAATCCTTGGCATCAAGCCAATCTTTACACAAAAGAATTATGATTTATACATAGGCAATAAAATAGACAGAAATTGTAGAATATCTCTAAATAAGGATGATATGCGAAAGATAGAATTTATGTATTATCTTTTATCAGGTCAGGAAGAAAGAAATACAAAAAAAAGAGATGCTCATGGAAGATTTCAAGCAGCTGACAGTATTCTGACCAAAGAATATGATTTAGAAAAACCTTTGTTAAATGACTATATTTTACATTTTAAAAAAATATTTGAAAAAAATTGCATCAAGACGAAACCATTCTGGAAAAATGGGAAAAAATATGCAGTTTTGCTGACGCATGACGTTGACTATGCCGAGCTGAACATAATACCTGCTGTTTTAAAGCTATTTTTTAGGCTGTTTAATTCTAATAATAGACATAAGACTTTAAAGGATATGGGGGATGTTATTACTGGTAAAAATAATTATTGGCATTTTGATGAATATATAGAACTCGAAAAAAACAATGGATTTAGATCCACATTTTATTTTGCTGTCAAATCAAATCATTACTTGGTAAATTTAATTAAGAGAGAAAATGAGGTAACATACAATATAAATAAGAAAAAATTCAAAAGTATAATAAAAAAACTTAATAAGGAAGGATTTGAAATAGGACTGCATGCAAGCTACGATGCGTGGCGAAGTTTATACAATTTTGTCAAAGAAAAAAGTAAGTTGGAATACATACTAAATGATAAAATAGTCGGCTTAAGACACCATTATTGGCGCCTAAACCCTTACAATCCAGAAGAAACATGGAATTTCCACAGCGAGGCAGGATTTAAATATGACTGCTCTCTTGCATTTAATGAATACTTAGGGTTTAGGAGGGGATTAGCTTTTCCATTTTATCCCTATGATAGTTCCAAAAAACAGAAAATGTATCTAATAGTGTTTTCGACATGCATCATGGATACAATGCTAATTAGAAAAAAAACAACTGTAAATGAAGCTACTAAAAAGTGTTTTAAACTCATAAAGGGTGTTAAAAAGAAAAACGGATTAATAGTTATTGATTGGCATGATGCAATGTGGAACACCACTTTTTTTGATGATGTAATGATTAAAACATATATTAATATAATAAAATATTTTAAAGGGGATAAAGAAGTTTGGGTCACTACACCGAGAGAATTAGCGGAATGGTGGGGCAGCAGAATTTAAAAAATCAAGAATTAAACTGAAATGAACAAGCTTAAAGTTGCAGTCATAGGAGTAGGTGCAATGGGCAAAAGTCACGCAAGAGTTTATTCTAAAATGAAAAATGTTAAATTAGTAGCAGTTTGTGATTCTAACAAAAATACTGCGAAAAGTATTGCTGAGATGTATAATGCCAATTACTATTTAATTTACATGGACATGTTGAAAAAAGAAAATTTAGATGCTATATCTGTGTGTGTTCCTACAATATTGCACAAAAAAGTGGCTATAGATGTTATCAGGAGCAATATTAATGTTTTAGTAGAGAAGCCAATTGCAATATCTATTCAAGAAGCGCAGGAAATTATTCAGGAAGCTAATAAACATAATGTAAGTTTAATGGTAGGCCATATTGAAAGATTTAATCCTGTTGTTATTGAATTAAAAAAAAGAATAGAAAAAAATGAATTAGGTAAAATATATAAGGTTCATTGTATAAGACAAAGCCCATTCCCGCAAAGAATTGTTGATGTTGGTGTTATAGTTGATTTAGCTATACATGAGATTGATACTTTACAATATTTAATTAAATCAAAAATTAAAAGACTTTATGCTGAAACAGCGCAAAGAATTCACTCAACACATGAAGATTTGCTTATAGGTACAATAAGATTCGAAAATGGGATATTGGGCGTAATAAATGCAAATTGGTTAACTCCAAAAAAAATTAGAGAGATTACAATTACAGGAGAAAAAGGGATGTTTGTTGCGAATTATTTAACGCAACAACTTCATTTTTATGAAAATGAATACTTTAGAGATAATAGTGGCTATAACAGCAATTTTATAAATATAATTGAAGGTAGGATAAACAAAATAAAAATTAAAAATCAAGAACCGTTAGCGAATGAACTTCAGGCATTTATAACAAGTATTCTCAAAAATAATCCACCTCCAATAACAGGCAAAGAAGGATTAGATGCTTTACATATTGCCAAAAAATTTATAGAATCATCAAAAAAAAATAAAGTTGTGGAATTATGAAAGTTAGTGTCATTGGACTAGGAAAAGCAGGATTGCCTTTAGCTGCAGTGATAGCCGATGCTGGTTTTGATGTTATAGGGGTAGATATCAATAAAAACAAAATTACTTTGATAAATAAGGGCATAAATCCTATTAAGGAAGAGCCTGGATTAAGCGAATTGATAAAAAAAGATGGGGGTAAAAAACTAAAAGCGACTGACGACTCTGTAAAAGCTGCAAAACAAAGCAATGTCCACATTATAATAGTTCCGCTTTTTATAGATAAAAATAAAAGACTGGATTTTTCTGCTATAAAAAAAGCTTTGCAAAATGTTGCAAAAGGCCTGAAGAAGAATGATATTGTTATTTTGGAAACCACAGTGCCAGTTAACACAACAGAGACATTAGTTAAAACCATTCTAGAAAAGAATTCACGACTAAAAGCCGGCAAGGATTTTTATTTGGCCTACAGTCCAGAGAGGATTATGACAGGTTACTCAATTTCTCGCTTTAAAGAATTTCCAAAATTAATTAGTGGAATAAACAAAATAAGCACAGATAAAGCATTTGATATTTACAAAAAATTTGCAAAGCCAATCAAAGTAAGTAATTCAAGAACTGCAGAGCTTGCAAAGATTGCAGAAGGTGTTTATAGAGATGTTAACATTGCATTAGCAAATGAACTATTTAAGGTGGCTGAGCATTACAATATTGACTTTTGGGAAATGAAAGAAGCTGCAAAGCATCCATATTGCAATATTTTAGAGCCAGGAAATGTAGGCGGGCATTGCATTCCAGTATACCCATGGTTTTTAATTAATGCTCTTGATGTACCTTTAATAAGAGTTGCAAGAAAACTTAATGATGATATGATAAATTATTATGCAAAAAAAATTGAAAAAATCGGTGGCAAAAAAATAGGCATTATTGGTTTAAGTTACAGAGAGGGTGTAAAAGCGCAAGCATACAGCAAATCTATAGATTTGATTAGATTGCTAAAAAGAAAAGGTTACGATGTTTATGGTTTAGACATATTGTATTCAAAAGAAGAAATTGAAAAAGAATTCAATGTTAAATATTTAGATGATTTCAAAAAAATGGATGTTATTATTTTAATGAACAAAGAGATTCAATACAAAAATAGATTGCAAGAAATAAAAAATAAAGTTATTGATGTAAAGAATGTGTCGAGCTAAGATGAAAATTGCTTCTATTATAGGTGCAAGACCAGAATTTGTTAAAGAAGCTCCTCTCTTTAAAGAGTTAAGGAAAAAGCATAGAGAAATAATTATACATACAGGCCAGCATTATGATTACGAGATGTCAAAAAATTTTTTTAAAGACCTCTATATTCCAGAGCCTAATTACAATTTAGGAATTGGCTCTGCAACGCATGGAAAGCAAACAGGAATGATGATTATAAAGCTAGAGGAAGTCTTATTAAAAGAAAAGCCTGAATTGGTTATTGTTTCTGGCGATACAAATACAACAATAGCAGGCGCACTTGCTGCTTCCAAGTTAGGTATCAAATTAGCGCACATTGAGTCTGGCATGAGAAGTTACGATAAAACAATGCCAGAAGAAATAAACAGAGTTGTGACTGATCATATTTCTGATATTTTATTTTGCTCAACAAAAATAGCTGTTCAAAATTTAAGAAAAGAGGGAATTACAAAAAATGTTTTTAATGTTGGCGATGTGATGATTGATGCCATAAAAGAAAATATCCTAGTTGCAGAGAAAAAATCTGAGATATTAAAAAGATTTAATCTAAAGAAGAAAAGTTACATTGTTGCAACTATTCATAGAGCAAATAATACAGACAACAAAAATAATCTAAAGAACATTGTAGAAGCTTTTATCCAATCGAAAGAAACAGTTATTTTTCCAGTTCACCCTCGTACAGAAAAATATCTGAAGCTTTATAGCTTAGATAAAAAATTAAAGGGTACAAATGTAGTTGTAACAAACCCATTAGGCTACTTAGATATGTTAATTTTCGAAAAAAATGCTGAAAAGATATTGACTGATTCTGGCGGAATGCAAAAAGAAGCTTATTTTTTCAGAGTGCCTTGTATTACTTTAAGAGATACAACTGAATGGGTAGAGACAGTGAAAGATGGTTGGAATATACTTACTGGAACAAATAAATCAAAAATACTTAATGCAATAAAAATTTTCAATCCAAAAGGAAGACAAAGTGAAGATTATGGCAATGGAAATGCAAGTAAGAACATTGTTAACATAATCAATAGCATTAATTTTTAGCCAAGTCTAAAAATTTTTTTGCAATTGTATAGTAACTGTAATGAATTTTGATTGCTTTGATTGAGTTGTTTGCCATTTTTTGCCTTGTATTTTTATCGCTAATTAGCTTATCTAATGCTGATTTCAACTCGTCTTTATTATTTCGTTCAAACTTAAATCCATTGTTGTAATTTACCAAATGGCTTAACTGCAAATTGACAATAACAATTGGTAGTTTACAAGCCATTGCCTCCATAATACTTACGGAGTTATTGCCAGGCCATATACCGATATCAGCTGCTGAAAAATAATCTTTTAATTCGCCCTTTTTTACAAAACCTGTAAAAATAGTTTTATTTTCTAATTTAAGTTTTTTAGTTAGAGCTTTTAATTCTTGCGTATAAGCTATGTCGCCACTGCCAACAATCATCAACTTTACATTTTCATTTTTTATATCTGACAAAGTTTGCAATAAAAGCTCGAGACTTTTTCTTCTTACAATTGTTCCAGAAAAAATTAAAATAACATCAATTTCTTTTATATTAAATTTCTTTCTTATTGACATTCTTGCTTTATTATCGAATTTAAAAAAATCTGTATCTACGCCTAAGGGAATAAGTTTAATTTTAATTCGATTTATTTTATGCGTATTTACTAAAAAATCTTTGGTTTCTTGTGTTACCGCAATTATCTTATCTGCTTTGCTAAGACAATAATCAACAATAAATTTTCTGAATAAAAAATAATCTATAAATCTTAAAATTTTTTTCCATAAAGGATGATTCGGAATTTTGTGATAAAAATCATGTTGGTCAACAATCAGCTTGTAATTAAATCTATTTTTGTAATATGCTGCTAAAGCTGACAATCCTTGTCTGCTTTCATGAGAAAAAACAATGTCTGGCTTAATCTTTTCAAAAACTTGTTTCAATCCCCTAACCAAAACAAAATCAGAGTACTCAAAGAAATGTTTTAATCTATAAACCTTTATTCCATCAACAATGCTAAAACCAACATTCCTTTTTCTAGAAGCGTTTTTGATACCGGCTTCTTTTAGCGTCGTCTCTATATTAGGAAAGGGGTACAATAAATCAGAAGCTATAACATAAACATCATGCCCCATTTTCTTGTGATTTTTTGCTAAGTAGTACTCCTGATAACCGAGCTCAGGTACAAAATACCCCATTAAATGAACGATTTTCATTGTAAAATAAAACGCGATTTCTTTTTTAAATTTTATACCCTATAAGAAGCTTATTTCAGCTTGGATTAAAAAACCTGTCGATTTATTGCTTGATGCATCAGGTGTGGCTTATATATTAAATCGAGGATAGACTAAATTCGTATAAAGATTGTTAATCACATTATAATTTGATATTTTCTAACTACTAAAGAATTAATTAAATCCTCGAGATTTTACTTAAGCTCTAGATATCATTAATTTAGCATATTTTACAACCCATAATTTTTATATACAAGTGTAAGATAAACATTATGAACAATATCCTAAATCAGTGAAAAACACTGCAAAATTATTTTTACACAAAAAATGAATCCATTTTTTTCAATTATTATACCATTTCGAGAATTGGATAACTACTTATTGGAATGTCTGGAATGGTGTAGTAAGCAAGACTATAAAAAATTTGAAATTATATTATTGCCGGATTACAAGGTAATCGAACATACATGCGAGGAAATGCCTCAAAAAATAAAAATAATACCAACTGGTAAGATGTACCCTTCTGGTAAAAGGAATATAGGCATAAAAAATTCACAAGGAATTATCTGTGGCTTCATTGATTCTGATGCATATCCGCGACAAGACTGGCTTAAAAATTCCATCAAATATTTTAAGAATGGAGATATTGCAGCTGTCGGCGGTCCAAACATACCTCCAAAAAATGATCCATTTCTTAATCAAATTACAGGCGAAATCGTTTCAAATTTTTTCGCTATGGGAGCAACTTCCAAGAGGTTCAAATATGTTAAAAAAAATTTTCTAACTCATGAACTTTCCTGCTCCAATTTACTAGTACGGAAAGCAATCCTGGATAAAATAGGCGGCTTTGACGAGAAATATCTAACAGGGGAAGATTCCAAGTTATGCTATCGAATAAGGAAGAATGGTAAAAAAATTTTATATGCTAAAGATGTTCAAGTATACCATCATCAGAGGCCATGGCTATTGAGATACCTTAAACAAGTTTGGACTTGGGGGTTAAACAAAGGAAACTTGATTTCCAGTATGGATTCAATTCCTAAGATAGAATATTTTATTCCTTCTTTTTTTGTTATTTTCTCAATTGTTGGTTTTATTTTATCGTTTTATATAAAAAAATTATCTATACTTTATACCTCAATAATATTGCTATATTTAATAACTTCCCTAATGTTCTCGTTTAAGAGCAAAATAACTTACTTTCCTTTCATCTTTATTGGTATTGTAGCAACTCATATAACTTATGGTATAAGTTTTTTGATAGGGATGATTGGCTTCAAAAATAGGCTTAGATAATATTTTTAGGACTAAGAATCCAATTATTTTTTTGTATTTATATCTTTATAGAGCAATATTGTGTCTTTTAATAAGTCTATGACAACCCTTGACTTTGGGAAATTAAGAAATCTGCTTTCGAAGATTGGCTGTCCAAACTCTCTTGGGTAATGATGAACACCAATTTCTTTTATCTTAAATCCCTTTCTTCTAGATTTTGCCAGCAATTCTGTTGTTCCAACACCAGTTTTGCAAACAAGATTTATGTTATTTATAACCTTTTTATTAACTAAACGAAATGCACAATCCAAATCACGCTCCTTTGTCCCAAATAATAGTCGCATCATAAGGTTGTAAATTTTTGCCACTATGATTCTTATTAGTGGATCGTACCTTTTAATCCTATAGCCTGCAATAATGTCGTAGCTGTTAATATAA
Organism: uncultured Methanosarcinales archaeon; assembly: GCA_964524225.1. Taxonomy (GTDB): domain Archaea; phylum Nanobdellota; class Nanobdellia; order Woesearchaeales; family GW2011-AR4. The sequence continues at coordinate 17,072 of CAZGEW010000027.1, forward strand.
GGCAAAAATTTCCTAAATTCATTTAAATCAAACTGGTTATCAGAATCTGCATAAAAAATATAATCATATTTTGCATTTTTAAATCCCATTAAATTTGCATAGCCTATTCCTTTTTTATTTTTTGGCTGAATTAAAAGTTTAATTTTATTGTTCGTTCTTATAAACTTCTTAACAATATCAATTGTATTATCAGTCGAACCTTCATAAACTATAACTAAAATCTCATAATTATTAGCAACCTTCTCAAGAATTTTTTTTGCAGAAACAAGTAACTTTGGAATATTTTTCTCCTCATTATAGGCAGGAAAAAACATTGTAATATTTGGCTTGTTCATTTTAGTCAATAAAATAAGATTAATAGTATTTTTTAAATGTTTCGAGATACTAAACTTTTGCACTTTACTCATAAAAAGAGGCATAAGGTATATTAACACATTCT
>CAZGEW010000028.1:0-15009 GCA_964524225.1 uncultured Methanosarcinales archaeon
TCTTAACTATATAAATATTACGCCCTTAATTTTTGTTATTACGAGTTCGTCTAATAGCCACAATTTATTTACACTCAAGCCCCCTATCCTCTTTGCCCTTTCGCATAATCCTGTGGATTATACAAACTTTTGTTCCAAAAGTACAGGCACAAGCTGATAAAGTTATCAGAACTAAAATGTCGGAAATTTCTATTAACTATTGAAATTTGTAAATTTCCGAGCACACTCGAAAATTCCGTTATGTATTCGTAAATTGGAATTTTCGATGAAACGACAACTTGAAAAGTCAAAACCCCGACTTGTGAGCGAGTTCACTTCGCTCACTCGCATGTCGGGTTTTGCCTATCGGTCGCATAATACTCGCAAGGCGGTTCGCAAAATTGCGGAGTCAATTTTGCTCATAACAGTCTGGGGCGGACGGATAACGTAAAACGGAGAACTGAGTTTTCAGTTGAAAGTATGCAGAAATTCTTCTGGCGAAACTATCTTAATGCCCCTAAAAGTTTCAAGATTCAATAAATGATTGTCTTGGCTTACGATAAATTCTGTGTTACAAGCTAAAGCACAATCCAGAAGTTTATCATCTTTAGGATCATCTTTGATAGCCTTAACAGACTCCTTTGGCTCAATTAAATGTGTGAAATAAAGTACAGCATTTACAATGTCCTCAATTTCCTGTTTTTCAAGGTTAAAATCTCTAGCCAACACTTTTCGAATCTCTTCGATAATGTAATTTGAAATGAAGACTATAATTTCTTGATTTATTGCCTTTTTTACAATAATGTAAGGTTTCCCTTCCCAAAATACAGCAGAAATGAAGATGTTTGTGTCTAAGACAACGATTGTTTTCACTTTATGTGCCTCAAGCTTTGTTTATTTTTTTGATGAAATCTTCTTCTTTCCAGCCTTTCTTTTTAGCTAATTCTGTACCCCATTTATGTACCTTTTCAAATACTTCATTAGCTTTTGGCACTTCTATTTTCTTTAAGATCAGAGTGTCGTCTTTTCCGAATATAACAAAATTAGTGCCTTCGTCTATATTCATCTCTTCTCTTAGTTCTTTTGGCACTACAATCTGCCCTTTTGAAGACATAGTTATTATTTCAGCCATTTACATCACCTGTAAGAAAGTAAGCATAACTTACATATAAACCTTTCGTTGTGAGCAAAAATGGGCACACAAAACTGCTAAATAATGATTTTCGGCTTCAACCTTTTTCCTAACGCAAAAAGCTTGACCATAAAACAGTTTGCTCCGTAAACTTGGAATTGCTTAGAAATTGTTACAGTTTCCATACAACCAATTTAGATGAGGACATATAAATAACTTTCTCTATGTTTTGCCAAATGTCGGAAATTTTTATTATCTATGAAATTTGCAAAAATTTCCGAGCATGCTCAAAAATTCCATTATGTATCCGTAGATTGGAATTTTTGACATGTACGCTGAGAACGATTTAGGCGGGAAAAAAGAAGTTGCTCATTTCATTCGCAATTATAAATAAAGAATTCTCGGACATGAGGCAATAACAAAAGCAAGACAACTTTAATATTAATGTTCTTGCTGATAAACTCTAGGCTCAGGTGTTATTCTATCAAATATTTCAATAATCCAATAGTAAAATGGAAAAAACACAACAATCACCAATAGTGTATAAAAATCAAGTCTAATCACATTATAGATAATTGGCGTTACCATTAATAAAACATAAGTAATCCATCTTATTCTTCCTACATAAAAAATGATTTTTTTAATCCTTATTCCCGCAACTATTACAAAAGTACCATAAGCAAATATCACAACTGTTAACAAAAACTTAAGAAAAACCCCAAATGTAAATCTTATTGCGCCTTCTGAAATCAGCCTGTAAAGATACCTTGTCCAATCCAAGCTAGCAAGTATTGGTATTACACCATTGCTCACAGCATTGCCAAAAGTAGTGCCATGCTTCTCTACAAAAAACTCTGTGAAGAACCAATTAATCCAAATTGGTACTATTATCCAAAACATCTCTGGTTCTTGAAACGGGGCTGCAAAAATTGAAAGCCAATATAAAAAAATGTGCCATAAAGTTAAAAATATTGTAAATACAATACTCAAAAAACTAATTAGTATCACCTCTTATTTGGATTTAGATTGTTGGAATATAAAAATATGCTGTATTTTGAATGTTAATTTAAACTATTAAACCTCAAGAATAAGTCGCCCAATTAACTTTAATTTTTTTGCACCTTTGGACCTATTGCCTTTTGTGTTATTAGTACTTACGCTTAAAACTTTTAATCAAAAATAAAAATATTTAAAAGCCAAACTCTTGTAGGCTAAGCTGCAAAATGTTTTCTTTTGTTTGCAGTGTCTTAAACACTGGATCTAACCTTAAGAATGGTTTTGAGTTTAGATATCTTTTCATTATTGGAACACCTTTCCCTATTAAAGAAGTAACATAGTTACCTACTAATTGTTCTGATATTTTAAGCTTTTGTGCTATATCTTCGTATGTTACACTGCCTTTTTCCTCTTCTAATGTGTATATCACCAAAAACACTTTCTGCTCAATTCTATTTAGCTTTTTCACCTCAAAATTATTCCTCTTAGCAATGACTGTATCTGAATTTAATTCTAAGTGCATTTGCATTTGATTAACTCTATCGCTTAGTCTATCAAGCTTACTTTCAAGCACAGAAAGGTACTCATAATTTGCAACAATCTCGTTTGTGGTCTCATTAATTGCCTGTAAATGCTCCTCAAGCTCGTGCCTAATCTTTGTAAGTTCTCAACTAAGCAATTTGCGTAATATATTGGCATCTAGACCTTTAAATCTAAGAAAGATCTTCCTAAAAATATTTATCACCCCCAATAAATTATAAATTATTCTTGCAAAAGCACTTGTTTAAATATATTTCGATTTTCCTACATGGATCTTGTAACCTTAAGAATATAGTGCTTTTCTTTGCCTTGCTTTATAACTCCAATCTCATCTAATTGCTCTATCTCTTCTAATAAGCGATAGAATGAGCTTTTTGAACAAAAATTCTGCTCATCAACAACTATTTCCTTAAGCTGCAAAGCTGATATTTTCTCATATTTTTTAACGTACGAAAGTATCACGCCCTTGACATATTCTTTTGAATTTCTGGTAAGCCTTTTTATTATCTTTTCTTTTATTGATAATTTTTTTTGTTCCAGTTTTTCCAGTCTTTTTTCAATATTTGAAATATTTGCGAAAATTTCTGTTGGTAATTCTTTTTGTGTTTGTTCCTTTTGCAAATTCAAAAGTGTACGCTGTGATGCCTCTTGCTCAGCCTTAAACTGCTTTCTTACTAACTCATCAATCTTATCATTCAATTCTTTAACTTTACTAATTACGTCTTCAAAGGGGTAATGCCCGTCAAGAAAATGCTTAATATCATCCCTTGTTCTAGGAACGTAGGATAGCTCCAATTGAAGTTTTTTAATCGTGTGCTCTTGTTCCATGCTTTTTTTGTAAAAGTAATTGAGCCATTCAAAAATATTGGTAGTGTCCCTCTTCACATTTGCAAATGATTTTTTAAGAATTTCATTCATTTGTATTAATCTTCTTTCAATGTTATATTTCTTTTTCCAGAACATAATACACCATTATGGTCTCATTTATTTAAATCTTTCTCTTTTTGGGATTAAATTGAGATTTAAATAAGACCATATTGGGAATAATTTATATTCAATAAATTTATAATTTTGAGATTTAAATAGGACTTTATTGGGAATATAGTAGGATTAAGTATATTATCTAAAAATTCCATAAAATTTGATTGTAACTAACACAAAAATGTTGACTTAAAAATAATTTAAATGAATTATTTTATATTAATGAAACTATTTTTAACCAAAATTATTAAATTGCAAAAAATTTAAAATAGGTAAAGACAATAACAGGTGACTCAAAAAGAGAGTGATTAAGAAAAAGTGAGTAATTAACAGCGTACCTAATAGTTACAAAATAATAAATTTTCAATATTGAAAATTAAATATAATTAAAGTTTATATATAAAGAGTGAGGATAAAAATGAGCAAATTAAGATTATCAAAATCAAGGGTTGCAATTCTCTTGTCAAGCTTAAAGGGCTTCGAAGAGCCTAAAGTGGTAAAAGAACAATACGCTATTGACAGCGAAATATGTGCCTCTATGCTTTGGAATGCATATTTGCTTGAAGACATAGAAGGAAAAGTGATTGTTGATCTAGGTTGTGGCACAGGCTTACTTGGAATAGGGGCTTTGTTACTAGGAGCTAAACATGTAATATTTGTCGATATGGATAAAAACGCATTAGAAATAGCTAAATATAATACTTCAAAGGTAAAAAGTGAGAGATATAAGCTAGGAAGAGTTGAGTTTATTTGTAAGGATATAGAAGAAATAAGACTTAAAGCAGACATTGTAATACAAAATCCCCCTTTTGGAACAAAAGTGAGGCATAGCGACATTCATTTTCTTGAAAAAGCGTTACAAATTGCACCCCTTGTATATTCTTTTCATAAAAGTGAGACTAAGGATTTCCTAAGACAATTCTTTGCTAAGAAAAATACCAAGATTACGCATGAGTGGAATTTTAAATTGCCACTCAAGTGCACTTTTGCATTTCACCGACGACAAATTCATAGAATCAATATTATATGCCTAAGACTTGAAAGATATTAAATTATTATTAAAGATAAAATTCAAAATATTATTAAAAAATCATCAAAAGATTTTTAAATGATATTTTATTTCTTTTTGTTTGAATGGAGATAAAAATCCTCGAGGATAAAAAAAATAAGATAGTAATGGAGGTAAAAGCTGTAGGGCATACATTGTGTAATGCTCTTCAATCAGAGCTTTGGAATGATAAGCATGTCAAAATAGCTACTTACGCCATAAGACATCCTCAGATAAGTGTACCACAAATAATTACAGAGACTGATGGTGAAGAAAGTCCAAGGAACGCCTTAATAAACGCTGTTGAAAGATTACAAAAAACTAATGCCAAATTTAGAAAGGAATTCTCAAGAGAAGTTAGATAAGATCTAGATAAAATCTAATAAAGTTCGTCTAATCTTTAATTTTATATATGAAAATAATTTAAATTTAACAACCAATAAGCTTAAATATCATAGTGCCTAACTATTTTCATGTTCATCCGTATCAAGAAGATAAAAGGCAAGGAATATGCTTATGAAGTCAAAAATGAATGGACAAGGAAAAGGAGTAGACAAAAGGTTATATCATACATAGGAAGGGTTTATAGGTTCAATTTAAAAAATGATGTAGACTTTCTAGAATTTGAGAGAATACCTAATATTGACGATTATTTTTCTCAAAACAGTAAAGCCAAAATAATCAATGATTTAATCAAATGGGAACTTTACAGGTTTGATATAAACAGAAAGGAATTTTTGATAGAAATTGAAAATATGCACGTAAAGAAAGATACAAAGAATGTAGCTCTACTAATTAATGAAGGTTTTCTATGTAATGTAACTTTGAAGAACCTCTTAGAATTTAAGCTTAAAGGTGATGAAACAGATGCATACAGGTTTGCGAAGTGTTTTATAGAAGCTGGTATAAAAGTACCAAAAGAGATTTTTATTGGTATTTTTGGAAATCTCTAAAGTCTTCGGATAGAAGTATATTATTGTTCATTGTTTTGCTGCGGCTTTACAACTTGATTTGTAGTTAAATCCTTATATGTGCCTAGAAGTTCAGCTTTCCTAAAAACAAATGAGCCATCTTTTTCAACACTAAAGAATTGTGTTAAAGCCCTGCTGGAAGGATAAACTGATGCCTCAGAAGATAATATCGCTGTTGGTACTAAGGTTATGTTGTATTTTGCGATTAGCTCTTTTCCTTTAGTATCACTTATATCTATTATATTTTCAGCATCTAACATTATTGCAAAGCTTTGTGGGTTTACAAGAATGTCCTTGTGCAATGTAACATTATAACATTCAACACAGCTTTTGTCAATTAGATAGGTCATTGTTACGAGGCCCATTAATTTGCCTGTTGTCAAGTTGATATATGGAGGATACAATAATCTCAAAACGTAATAGCCGTCATTCTCTTTTGTTCCGACTTGCGGCCATGCTTGCTGTATGACGCTGTATACAGAAGCGTCATTTGACAATATTATAGCTGGTGCAAAATCAATGTTATACTTTTTTGCCAACTCTCTTCCTTGCTCACTGCTCACATTTAAATTTATTTCTTCATAAATCTTGACTCCGGCCTGCTTAATCTGTCTTACGAGCAAATTCAAATTGCTACATTTTTCACATTCCGTATCACTTAGATAATAAAGAGTGACTCTACCTTCTACTCTGCCATTGGCGGCATTTGTATATGGTGGGTTTATACTTGTCATAATTAAAGAATCACTTCTCTTTTCAAAGCCTGGAATGTTAATTTTTTCAATTTCTCCAGTCAAAGCAATAGTTGGTACTTTCTCTATCATGTATTTGCTAATAAGCTCTCTTGCCTCTTTTGAATTGAACTCAAGAGTTGATTCTCTTGTTATGTTAAAATTTGAATTTTTGATATTTTGAACAACTGCTGAAATGTCTGAGCAATCACCACATTTTGAGTTCCTTATAACAATCAGCTCTATTTCAGCTGGCTTTAATTTTTCTTCAGTTGCTTGCGTAACCTTTTTTAATTCCTTATTCAGGCTGTATGTTAAAGAGATATTAATAATTAACACAACGCCTAGCAAAATTGCTACGCCTACAAAAATGTTATAAAGATTAAATTTTTTAGAAAATTTTTCCATCAAAACCCCTTACACTTCACATCCTGTTAAAGATGTCAATTTCTCAAATGATTGGACATTTTCATGCCAAGCTCCATTTATTACCCATGTTGGTGTTTTTTTAATTCCTGACAATTCGTTGTAGTCACGATAATCAATGTACTCAAAAGATTTCCCAAACATAGCTTTTTGCGCTTGTGTAAACTTGCACCAATCCATAGCGCCATACATCACAGCTCCTTTGTCTGTCAAGCATTTCGCAAATTTATCATATTTTCCAGGCTTGGTGTAACTGTATATCGAATAAACGATTGTAGTCAATAGTATTAAGCCGACTATAATTGCAATGAGAAAAAATTTAGATTTGGGCTTTAGATTTTTTGGTTGTGTTTGGCTTTGTTGTAGAGTTTGCTTTTCACTTTCAGCTTCTGTTTGAGTAAGCTTAAATCTAAGCTTGCGCTTTTCTCTTTTTGTAAGTTCCATTTTAACAAATCCATTGAGCTTACTAGCCCACAATTATAGCACAGAATTTACGTTATCAAGGGTCTCTATTGGAGTATTTTCATAAGCTGATGCTGGTGCAACTCCACAGCCGCCTCCTACATATTGTTGTTGCTGAGGCTGGTTGTATGTTGCATAATCTGTTTGGCTTGATGTGCAGCCAACCAAGAAAACACCTAATAGTAATACTGCCAATAATACTAATACTATATTTTTATTCATCTTAACCACCAGTTTATTTTATTTTTAACAGCCGCCTACCATTGAAGGCAAATCTTGTATGCTTGAAGGAACACTAGCGCCAGAGTTTTGAGTTGATGCTGCTCCTACACTTACTTTGCCTGTGCTTATGCTTGTCTTTAAACTGCTTAATTGTATAGCTTGCACTGCTGTTAACAGTACTAAAACTACAAGCACAATCACAATAATTACATTTCTGTTCATTTTATCCCTCCTATTGTTTTATTTGATTATTTATAAAGATTTGGATTTGTTTTGAATTTTACTTATTCAACTCTTGCTCAATGATTTGTTGAAATATGCTATATGGCTGTGTGCCAACTAAACTGATACCATTAATAAAAAAAGTGGGTGTGCCACTAACACTATATTTTAAACCGTCGCTAAAATCTTGTTGTATTTCTGAAGCCATTTTGCTTGTGTCTAAGCAATTATCAAACTCTTTTGTGTTTAATCCTAAATCTTTTGCATATTGTTTAAGGCTTGAAGTGTCTAATGCATTTTGGTTTTGAAATATTTTATCATGATATTGCCAAAACTTGTCTTGCTCATCAGCGCATTCTGCTGCTTCAGCTGCCTTTTGTGCATTTGGGTGAAAACTTAAGGGAAAATCTCTATAAACAAGTTTTACCTTTCCAGTTTTTATATAGTTCTCTTCTATTAGGGGGAGTGTTTGAGCAACGAATCGAGCGCAAAAGGGGCATTGAAAATCACTAAATTCAATTATTGTTACAGGTGCATTCTTTGAACCTTTGAAGGGATCATCATCAGCGCTTACATCACTTCTTGATGGTTGTGACTCATCAACTTGAGGTTTGCTCTCTAATTGTTTCAAAACAGCGTTTCCAGTAACCGCATTAATTTTACCATATAATCTAAGAGTGCCTATAAGGTTTATCAAAGTTAATGCTAGTATCACGCTGATTAGAATTGCTAATAATTTTGTTATTTCCATAGTTATATAATGAATTTATTAAAAAAAATTCAACGCAAAGCATTGAAATTTTTTCTAACGTTGTACTTCTGGAAAAACTCACACAGCTGTGAGTTTTTCTTAACCATTAACATCCGCCTACCATTGAAGGCAACTCATCTAAAGGAGTTGCTTGTGCATGAGTTTGTTGTTGTGTGTTAGGAGCTTGTTGTAAAAACTGTTGTCTTATGCCAACTGAACCTCCATGAGTTAAAGTATCAGCTGATTGTTGGCCTGTATAGACTAAATAATCTTGTATCATTCCTTTTGGGTACCATAGCCCTTTCCATTTTGTCATTTCTCCCATTATCTGTTCATCAGTATATTGAGGATAGTGTTTAATGAAGAACTTTGCCATACCCTGCCATGCATAACTATGCGCACAACCGCATCTGTTGATGGTTGTTACGCTATTTGGGCCGCCACAGCAGTAATCACATGTAAATACGCTCACAATTTTTTTCCATCTTTGCTCTTCTTCTGGAGTGAGTTGAATTGCATTTGATGTCCCAAACCTTCTTGAGCCAAGCAAAGAAGCCCATACCTTTTGGCTAGTCAAGGGATCGTCAAAACTTACTCCTGTTATTTTTTTAGAACCCTGTCCTTCTAAAACATAAAATGGTGTGCCGGTTGGCACAACTGTTGATATAGCATCTTGCTGTGCATTTCCAGTACTTTTTGGAGCAAGGGTTTCGCTTATAGTTGACCATTCAACAAGTTTTGTTGTTCTACCGTCAGGGTTAAGCTGGGGTCCTATCACAACGCCGCTTTCGCCAGAGCCTAACTTTAAAGGAGATGATATTGTTTTTACAAAGCTATTGACTGGTGACTTAGCTCTGCTTATTAATGCATTCACTTGTGAAATCTGAAATTGATTGAAGAATATCAATAATGCAACAACTCCAACAAGGCTATAACTTAATTTTTCATTAAAACTTAATGGTTTTTTCTCTGCTTTATGTTCCAAAGCTTGATGCTCAGCATGCTCGTATTTCTCTTTACTTTGATAATTCAAAAACATAAAAACAACCAAGACAATAAGTACTAAAATTAGCAAGAAAGAGATTGAATTAAGGAGAAGATTTGACGATAGCTTTGCATACTGAAATTGGTTAAAGGTGAGTATACTACCAACTAATACAACCAAAAATAAAATAACCTTTTCTAAAAAGGTATCTTCTCTTGTTTGAGCCATTTTAATAAATAGTAATAGTCTTTTATATATATTTTACTTAGAAAACAATATAATTTAAAAAGCTTATCTATGCTAAAAAAGGCTTAAAATGGTTTATTATAGTTCATAAAGGTTTATTTGAGGTTTTTATTATATTTTTACTATTTGTTTTATAGTTTTAATCAGTAGATACTATTTGCCTTAAAATCTTTTGCTTTCCTCTCCAATCCAATACAACCGTGAGAACATCTTGGATAGTCTCTACTGGAATTATGTTTATTTTACTCATCTTCTCTTTATCAATTATAATATCTTTTAAATTTGTCTTAGGCACAATCACATTTTTAACACCAGCTTCAATTGCGGCTTCTACTTTTGCAGTAACACCCCCAACAGGTAACACCTCTCCTCGAACAGAAAGCGAGCCTGTCATTGCTGTGTCCTGCTTTACAGGCACTTTCTTGAATGCAGAAATGACAGAGGTTGCAACCGCAATGCTAGCTGAATCACCTTCCACACCTTCATGGGTTTGCAAAAACTGGACATAAATATCATATGTTTCCTTAATGTCTTCACCAAAATATTTTTTGATAATAGCAGTAACATTTTTTATTGCTTCTTTTGCTATGTCGCCTAGCTTGCCTGTAGCTATTATTTCACTTTCTTTTCCACCAGGAGTAACTTCTGCTTCAATAGGCAAAATAATCCCAGAATAAGGTGGAACAACTCCAATAACTGCTAAGCCATTTACTCTGCCAACTCGTTTCCCAGAGGTTACTATAACTTCATACTCCTTCTTCTGCTCAATAAATTTATCAGCAATTTGCTGTTCCAAAGTTCTTGCAATCCTTTTAGCTCCAATAATATGCGTTTTCATTACAAGCTTTGATTTTTCTTCCGAAGCCATGTCACCAGCAGCCCTTATTAAGCCACCAAGCTCCCTTAGCCTTAAGGTTAAATGTCCTTTTCTGTTCGCTCTTCTCCTTGCTTCTTCTATGATTGCCTCCACAGCCTCTTTGCTGAAATGCGGAATCCTCTTGTCTTTAACAACCTCCTGTGCAACAAAAACAGCAATCTTGTTTCTGTTCTCTTCGGTATCTGGAATTGTCTCTTTCATATAGATTTCATACCCATAACCGCTTATTCTGCTTCTTAATGCAGGGTGCATATGCTTTATTGTCTCAAAATTGCCTGCTGCAATAAGGACAAAATCGCATGGCACAGGCTCTGTCCTGACCATCGCGCCTGCGCTTCTCTCGCTCTGCCCTGTAATTGCAAATTTTCTCTCTTGTAATGCAGACAAAAGTTCTTGCTGAGTTGCTGGCTGTAAAGTTGCAATCTCATCAATAAATAAAACCCCCATATGTGACTTATGTATCATGCCTGCAACAACCCTTTCATGTGCCGGTGTTCCTAAGCCGCCTGAATTTTTGCATAAAATATCATTAGCTATAAGATTACCTGAAGAAGTTGTTAAATTATAGAGTTTTCCTTTGTAATGAATTTTTTCTATTTTTGTTATGGTTTGTTTGGTGAGGGTCATCTTGCATTATGTTTTTTTATTTAGTTTAAATTTTTCGAGCTGTTTAACTTTTTTAAGTATTTCATAATCTTCAATTTCTTGTAATGACTTTCTTTTCATGCTATTAATTTTTCTTTATTTTTAGATTCTTTCCATATCCTATTAGCTTCTTCTATTGAAACCTTTTTTCCTTCAAAAATATATGGTTTTCTTCTCTTTATTTTTGCTATTACATCTTGGATTATTTCTTCTGTATTTGTATTGTTTCTTTGTTCTGCAATTTTCATTAGCATTAAGGCATCCCAAATTATATCTCCTAATTCTTCTTTTATATTTTTTATATTATTTTTTTCTATTGCCATTTTCAATTCCTTAATTTCACTTTCTAGTTCTTTAAAATAAGAGGAGATGGTCTGTTCATTAATCCAATTGCAATATTTTACATTTCTGTCCAAAGCATCTACAAGTTGATTAATTGTTTCTTCCATAATATATTAATAATATCTTGCTCATCAATAATTACATCTTCTGCTTTAGATATAATTTCATCCCCTCTTTTTACATTTTTAGCCTCTGCATAAGCAATTTTTCCATTTTTATTTACAGCTATTTTGTGCTCTGGTGTAACTATGAGTTCTTTATTTGCGGAAGTTGTAAGTTTTATCATTTTGCCATTATAATCTTGCCTATTGCATGATAAAACTTCTACTGGAGCAACAGAACCATTGGTTTCACCTAAAATTAGTAGCTCTTTTTTGTTAAGGAAAATTGCCTCATAGCCTTTTTTATAGATAACTTTATTTTTATGTTTATTAAACAAACTATCAATTTCTTTATGAAATTCTATATTTTTATGAATATTATTTTCTATATAACTAAATTTTGTCGTCGGTAAAAAACACTGGAATGGGTCATGCAAAACATCGCCAAGTAAAGCTCCTGCATGAGCTCCAGTTGCGTCGTTGAAAGGAGCTTGCTTTCTCTTATAATTGTCAACAACAACTTTTGGAATCTTTAGCTTGTTATCAATCCTTTTCCCAAGATTGAGGAAAATGACAAATGCCGCCAAAAAGAGCATTCCTCCTAAAAAAAAGGCAGCAAACATAATGTCAGACTTATAATAAGAGCGAACCCACCACGGAGCAAACATTGCCAGCAGGACTAGTATAAACATTATTACATTTTGATTTTTGAACATTGTCATGCTTTGAAGCTTTGCTTTTGCAACCAGCTCCCGTCCTTGACCAATAGACACCGTCCTTATCAATGGCATATTTTCATCATTTGGGTTTGGAAATGTCACAATATCAACCAGCTTCTCCATTGGTAAAAGTTCTGCTAACGCTAAGCCAAGCATAGACTTGCCTGTGCCAGGTTCTCCAATTAATAAGACGTGCCTTCTTTGCCGTGCAGCTTTCTTTATGACTTCTACTGCTTCATCTTGTCCAACAACTTGGTCTATAATCCTTTTAGGCACTTTTATGTCAGCTGTCGAATTAAACTTTAGATCAACCATCACTTTAATGTATATATTCGTACATTTTTAAATGTTATGCTAATGTAGGCTTCATACAAAAAATCCTTTTGTGTCAAATTGTTAAGGAATTTTTTGAGTAACTTTTTATGAAAACGGCAACTTTTTAATTATAATGTGGCGAAGTTAGGTTATAAACTGAGGTTTTAAGTTTTGAATGGGCTTTCTTGTTTAATCAAAACTCTGTAAAGTAAATAATAAGCCAGAATATACTTCCTATTGCAAAAAAGAATCCAACTGCAAGAATAATTGTAGGATCGTCAAAATAAGGTACAATCCTCTCTGTTACAAAAGGCAAATTTCTTTTTGTAAGCCATGAAAACAAACCAGCAACTAATCCAATATCAACTAATGAATGTACTTGTCCAAGTACCATCCATCCGATATGCTGTCCACCTATGTCTTTAAAGTTGTATATAACGTCCAAAATAAGAAATATAAAGAAAATGACTAAAGATATTAGAAGCAGAGTTCTGCCGTATGGTATTGTGAAAAATCTTTCAGTGAAAGCAATTACCATGATGCCAGCTGCGATACCTGCAATCTGGTCTTCTACTTCAACTAAAAGCTTCATCTATGTTAAACCTCGTGGTTTTTAATATTATTAAAATTATTTATTTGTTTAAATAAGTTTGTATTACCTTAAATTCTTATAAAATAGGTAATACCACTTTAATGATAGGGATTTTAACTTATATAATACGAAACTATCTTCTTTTTTCTTATTTAATAGGAATTTATCTTATATAATAAGTAAATAAATTCTTAATTAATAGTAAAAAATTCTTATATAATGTTAAATATAAATTATTATATCAAAAATAGAAAGTTATTTATATATCCTACTTACATAATAAGATATTAGTATATAAGAATGTAAACATGTTTAATGAATTCAATAAAAAGGGTGACTTTAATACTGATATTAATATGCTTATCCCTAAGTTTAGGGATTTATCTAAAGAAGATAAAATTGAGTTAATCTATTTTCTTATTAAAGAACTAAGAGGTTCACAAGCAATATGGCATGAGGTTTTAGCAAAAAAGGAAATTAACATTCCAATTGGGATATTTAGCAATGATGCCTTAAGCTCGCTTGAGGCTATTGTTAAATATATGAAAGAAAATTTAAAGCTTAAGTTCTCTAAGATTGGGAAATTGCTCAATAGAAGCAATAAGACTGTATGGACAACTTACCATAATAGCATTAAGAAAATGCCTTCTTCTTTTGAAACAGTTTCAACAGATATCATTATTCCAGTTTCTGTTTTTTCTAACCGCTCATTCTCAACCTTGGAAAGCGTTGTTGCATTCCTAAAGGATCTTGATTATTCTAATCATGAAGTAGCCTTGATGCTCCATCTTGATGACAGAACTATCTGGACAGTTTATGACAGAGTAAAAAAGAAAAGAGGTATAAAAATTGATGCAAAGTAAGCCTAGAAAAATTGAATTATTTTTATTTCTATTAGTACTTTTTATAGCTTTAACTTCAATCTATTACCTAGGAGCTTCAATAACTGCATTTATAATAAAGGAATTGGGCTATGAGCAAAAACTAAATCTTGTTATTACCTCAAATGGAAACTATACATGGTATATTGACAATGTTGGTGATTTGAAATCACTTAAGATTGATGGCAGCATTACGCATTATGGTAAAGCAAGGGTTTATCTTGAAAGTAATGATGTTAAGTATCTAATACTAGATACTACAAAATTGAATAATACAAATTTCAGCAGTATATCATTAACCAATCAAACAAATCTTATAACTGCTTTTGTTGTTAAAGATAACAAAAATAAAACAATTGATAAAAATGAAAAACCAAAATGGAGCTCTGGAGTTAATGAGTTTGTAGTAAATGACACTACAAAAATTAATTTATCTGAGCATTTTACAGATGATGACAATGATTCATTAAGCTATAGTGTTTCTCAAGCAGAAGGACTTTCTACATTCTTGGAGCATGAAATTCTTATAATAACGCCAACAGCAACCGAAAATCTCAATACTACAATTAATCTTACTGCTTCAGATGGCATAGACAATAAAACTAAGGAGATTGGATTGATAATAATAGTCAGCATAGGGCAAAATGAAACTATAAATTTAACACCTATAACAAATAAGACTAGATTTATAACAATAGCTCTTGATTACAAGTCTGGCACAGCATATGATGAAGACGATGATGGAAAGGAAAGTATAAATGGTGTTATTGATTTAAGCATTGAGAATACTTACTTTAACTGGGATGTGGATAAAAATAAGCTATGCACTAGATGGGAGGTATATA
>CAZGEW010000028.1:15019-17111 GCA_964524225.1 uncultured Methanosarcinales archaeon
CAAATTCTGCCAAGGTATAACTTACTGCAAGAATCTTCAACAATGCTCTGTTATGGAAATGAGGAATGTTGCTCATTTCTAGACTTAATACCAAGCAGAAGCAATTGGAGTGACATATATTACTCAAACTTTGGGAAAGATAATGCAGGCTATAGCAATATTGTCTCTGCTCGAGTTGTTTATTATGATGTTAACCTAAGCCTTGAGGCTCCAAAATTTGAGATTTATTATTCTGAATTTGGCAATAAGAGCGTCAGCTTTTTTGAGGAAGAAACCAAATTCTTTAATATATGCTTAGATACTTGCACCTTAAGCGGATTGAATAAAAGCAGTTACACATTGATTTTTGAAATAGAAGATAATGCAATTCTAAGGATAGATAAAATAAAATATGACATGATTGTTGATATCAGAAATAATCCTCCTATTTTGGTACAGAACTTCACAAATGTAAATATCTCGAAAAATAAAAATATTAGTATTGACTTAGCACAATATTTCAATGAGCAAGACGGAGATACTTTAACTTATGAGCATTATAAAGCTGACAACATAACAATATTGTTTGAAAACAATATTGCGACTGTTTTGCCAGATAAAAATTTTGAAGGGATAAGGTATATTTACATTACTGCAAATGACAGTGAAAATATTGCTATTTCTAATATTTTTATGATTAATGTAAGCGAAGCAATTGAAGAAATTACGCCAAGAGTTGAAATTGGTAAACCTGTAAGATGGATAAATAGATTCTTTATTAGTATAAGTAATTCGTTTAATTTAACCTTGCCACAGAATGCATTCAATATCTCTGTTAGAATTTTAAACTACACAATTACAAATGAATTAACAAAAGAAAAATTAAAAATAATTGAAAATAATCAAGTAAAAGATAAAGACATTTTTGAGTTAGAGAAAAGAATCAGTAATATCAATAAAAAAATAAATATTTTTGAAGAGCTAAAATCAAATGTTCTAAAAGTTATAGTTGATGAAAACAAGTTTGAGAAAAATGAGTTTGGTTTAAAGTTGAATGAATTATACAATGAAAAATTAGAGCTAGAGCAAGAATTAAATCAATTATTGAGCGTTAATAATTTATTGACATCAAACATTATTGTATTTAATGAAACAATAACAAATCAACCAATATTATTTATAAACGAAAGCTTAGCAAACATCGAAATTGAAGTTGAGTACTATACAGAAGCGCCAATTGCAATTGAAACAGAAATCAATTCTTATACAAAACAAATCAAAGTTATTTCTGAAACTCCTTATAATAATGTTGTGGCTTATGTTGACTTAAATGATGTTTCACAGCAAGCTATTAAGCTTTATTGGATACAGAATAATACAAAGATATTGTTTGACAAGATTGAATACTTTGATGCTAATAATAATGGATTAGTTGACAGAATTGAATGGATAATTCCTCATCTCTCTAATCAAACCTTTGAAGTTAGTATAATAATATTAAATGTACAGAGCTTCCCAACATTATTTGGAAATTGGACAGTAATGTTTAATACAACTGGAACAGGAAATTTAACAATAATGGCTAGTAATGGGACAGATTATGCTGAGAAAGAGATTGACGATTCTGGTACTATAAATGATTTGGATGCTTTAGAGCTAAGATGCGCCAATAATGTTTTAGAGCCATTGTACATTGTTGATTTGGGTAATTTATCGCTGGAGGGTTTAGAAACGATAAGTGGGAATGTTGCAAAAGAGATTAATAAAAATTATTTTATAAATAAAAACGGGTTCCAGAACCCGGAAAACGAATCTAAAGATTCTCCCCAAGAGTTAATAGATTTAGATAACGATAATATATTTAAACCTTTCTATTCTGCAAGTGATATTGTGCATAGGCGGGATGGCGGAGCCTGGAAAACGCGACTGGCTCAAAACCAGTTGACTCCCCAAGAGTCACGCGGGTTCAAATCCTCTTCTACGGAAGATGTGATACTCCCGCTCCCGCCGCATAACAATAATAATGAAGATTCAATAAATCAAAATTCAATAAAAAAGAAAAAAGAAAAAACGGAGTCCCAGAACCTAGAAACGCAAGCGGGATCCGCAGTTC
>CAZGEW010000029.1:0-16846 GCA_964524225.1 uncultured Methanosarcinales archaeon
GAAATTTGATTTCTGGGATAAAAATCATTGAATTAGTGAATATCCACGCAACGCCCTAATAAACAAAACATTTATAAAACACTATTCTTATCTTGTAATCAACTAAAATGTCAGAAAAAGAACTAAAACTCAAAGTTGCAGAAGCAATACAAGATGATGTCAACAAAGGTATTGTTAGAATCGATTCTGGCTACTTGGCTGAAGTTGATATAAAGCCAGGCGACATAGTTGAGATTGAAAGTGAAAGAAAGACTGTTGCCATTGCTGATCGTTCTTATCCTGGCGATATTGGATTAAGCATTATAAGGATGGATGGAATTATAAGAAAAAATGCAAAAACAGGGATTGGAGAGATTGTAAAGATTAGAAAAGCATATGTAAAAGAGGCAAAGAAGGTTATAATAGCACCAGCAAGAAAAGGTATTGTCATAAGGGCTTCTCCTGAAATTTTCAAGCAAGGATTACTTGGCAGAGCTGTTGTAAGAGGTGACGTAGTTTCTCTTGGAGGAGCAAGAAGAAGAAAAACGACTATGATGAATAATCCCTTCTTCGACGAAGATATTTTCAGTATTTTGGATGAAAGCATGATGGGAATTGGCTTTGGTGACATAAAGTTTGTTGTTGTTGATACAAACCCAAAGCAAGCTGTAATAATTCTTGACTCAACAGAGATTGAGTTCAGGTTAGAAGCTGTAGAGATTGAAGAGGAAAGAGTCCCAGAAGTGACTTATGAGGATGTAGGTGGCTTAGATGATGAAATAAAAAAGGTTAGGGAGATGGTAGAATTGCCATTGAAGCACCCTGAAATATTTGAAAGGCTTGGCATAGAAGCTCCAAAAGGGGTTTTATTGCATGGCCCTCCTGGAACTGGAAAAACCTTACTTGCAAAAGCAGTGGCAAATGAAACCAACTCACACTTTATTTTGATTAATGGGCCCGAGATAATGAGCAAGTATTATGGACAGTCACTTCCGTATAACGAAAAAATACTTGTGGTTGAAAACAATTTATTAAAGCGTGTCCCAATTGGTGAAGTAGTTGAAAATAATAATAAAAATCTCGGAGTTGTTTGCTTTGATAAAGGTGGAAAAGTAACAATTTCAAAAATCACAGCGCTAATAAAGCACAAAAACAACTCCAAAATTTTAAAAATAAAAACAAGGAGCGGTAGGGAAATCAGGGTTACTGACTATCATTCTGTATTCACCCTTGGCAAAAAGGGGGTAGAAAGCATAAAAACATCTGATTTAATCCCAAATAAATCTTTTATAGCGACTCCCAAGAAAATACCCTTTGCTGAAAATCCTATTGAGAAATTAGATTTACTTGAAACTTTGAAAGACAATGATTTTGGGTTAAAAGTAAAAGGAGTGCAACATTACATAAGAGAAGCTTTAGATAAAATTGGGCATAATAATGTTGCGCAAACCCTTGGATTAAAGCCAAAATACCTTTATGATGTTTTGAGCAAAAATGTTGGAGTTAGTGTAAGCAAATTTGTAGGATTAATGTTAAAAGCAAATATTAATATAGATAAAGAAGATATAAAAATTTGCACTAAAGGCAAAAGTTTCCCCTCAATTTTGGAATTCAACGAAGATTTATGTACATTCCTTGGCTTATGGGTTGCAGAGGGTTCTTATACAAACAAAAATGAAGTAAGGTTAAGCGTCCATAGGAAAGAAGAAAAAGCTGTTAAAGAGTTATGCAATAAACTATTCGGTTCAGTAACAATTTACCATAAGCCGAATTTTAATTCAACTGACATCTATATCTGCTCCACTATATTAGGCATCCTTATGAAAAAAGTGCTCGGATTTAACAGCAATGCAAGGCAGAAGAGAATACCAGATATTGTCTACAATTTCAACAGAAGTAATATGGCTGCATTTTTAAGAGGCTACTTTTCTGGAGATGGGAGCTTGAATACAAAAACACCAGCTCCAATGGTTGAAGTATGCACAGAAAGCCCACAACTTGCTGATGATATCCCTTATCTATTGCTATACTTTGGAATAGTTGCAAAAATTTATGATAGAAAAAATAGGCCTCAAAAAAGGATTTGTTTTGCAGACTATGAAAATTTGAATAATTTTAGAGATATTGGTTTCTTTGATTCCGAAAGAAACTTAGTGATTTATAATTATCTGTCAAAAATTGAAGTTTCAAGAAGGGACAGAATACCTATCGCTGGAGAAATTAAGAACATTGTAGGAGTAAATTATGGTTTAAGAGGATGGCAAAACCAGCAATCAATAGGAAAAAACATTTTATTGAGACTTAAAAATCCGATAATAGAGCAAATTTTGAATAATGATATTTACTGGGATAAGGTAAAAAGCATTGAAGAAGTAGAAGGAAACTTTGAATATGTATATGATATTTCTGTAGAACCATGCCAAAATTTTATAGCTGGTTTTGGCGGCATTTTTGCTCACAACAGCGAAGAAAACTTAAGGAAAAAATTTGAGGAAGCTGAAAAAAATGCACCTTCTATAATTTTTATTGACGAGATTGATGCTATTGCATCGAAAAGAGAAGAAACAAGAGGAGAGGTTGAAAGGAGAGTTGTGGCACAGTTGCTAGCTTTAATGGACGGCTTGCAGTCAAGAGGCAAAGTTGTTGTAATAGCTGCAACTAATGTTCCAAACATACTTGATCCTGCATTAAGAAGGCCTGGCAGGTTTGATAGAGAAATTGAGATTGGCGTTCCTAGTAAAGACGGAAGATTAAATATTTTAAAAATACATACAAGAAACATGCCTTTATACACAAAAGAAAATATCGTAAAGGAGAGTGGCTTTGAGCCAGAGTACAAAGAAGCAATTCTTAATATATTAAGGTATAAAGATACAAATTCTAGAAGCTTGGAAAGAACGATAAATAAATATCTTGTTGAGAACCCAGAGAAAAATGACTTATTTAAGAAAATTGAGTTATCAAAACTTAGGAAATACATAGAAAAGATAAGCTATGATTCTAAAATTGTTTCTCTTAGAGAATTAGCTGAAATTACCCATGGCTTTGTCGGGGCTGATCTTGCGTCATTGGCTAAAGAAGCTGCAATGATTGTATTGCGTAAGGTATTGCCTGACATAAAATTAAAGGAAGATGAGCCTTTGCCTAAAGAATTGCTTGAAAGACTTGTAATAACGCAACAAGACTTTAAAGAGGCTTTAAAGGTAGTAAGGCCAAGTGCATTAAGAGAAGTGCTAGTTGAAATTCCTAATGTTAAATGGTTTGATATAGGTGGTTTGAGTAATGTAAAGCAGGAGTTGATTGAAGCAGTCGAATGGCCTTTAAAGCATCCAGAGTCGTTCAAAAGATTGGGGGTAAGACCACCTAGAGGCATTTTGCTTTTTGGAGCTCCAGGTACAGGAAAAACTTTGCTGGCAAAAGCTGTTGCAAATGAAAGCGAAGCAAATTTCATTTTGGTGAAAGGACCCGAGCTTTTATCGAAATGGGTTGGGGAAAGCGAAAAGGCAGTCCGTGAGGTATTTAAAAAAGCCCGTCAAGTAAGCCCCTGTATTATTTTTTTTGATGAGGTTGATGCATTAGCACCAAGAAGAGGTGCTAGCTCAGACAGTCATGTTAGCGAAAGGGTTGTCAATCAATTATTGACAGAAATTGATGGCTTAGAGGATTTACATGATGTTGTTGTGATAGCAGCTACAAATAGACCAGACATTGTTGATACAGCTTTATTGAGGCCTGGCAGATTTGACAGAATTATATTGACACGTGTTCCAGATGAGAACACAAGGCTTGAGATATTTAAGGTGCATACAAAAGGCATGCCTATTGCAATTGAGGAACAAGCAATAAAGAAAAAGATAGTAGCAGCAAAAATAGTAGGTAAGAATGGGGCAACAAGTATTGAATACGAGAACGGGGAGAATACATCAGATAGAGAATACATAAAAAGCAAAGAAGACTTTTTGAAGTATTTAGCTAAGAGAACAGAAGGTTATGCTGGGGCTGACATCGAAGCAGTTTGTAGGGAAGCTGCAATTCTCGCATTAAGAGAAGACATTAATTCAAGAGAAATAAATAAAAAACATTTTGAACAAGCATTACAGAAAGTAAGGCCCAGCATAACAATAGAAGTTGAAAAAGCGTATGAGGAACTGCAAGAGCACTTTACAGCTTCAAGAGCAAAGCAGATGTTAGAAGAGAAACCGGGTTATATGGGGTAACGGTTTCGTCCGTTAACACCGAGAAACTTTTTAGAAAAAAGTTTCATCAAAAATTGTACCATCTTCGATGACACTAAATAAAAACCTTTAAATAAACTTATTCTAAATTCAATTTATGAAGCCAGAATATGGTGATGTTGTTAAAGTAGATACTGAAGAACAAGCTTATGAAGGAATTCTGATGCCTCGGCCGGAGATTTTTGAAAAAGGTTTTGTTATTGTGAAATTAGATAATGGCTACAATATTGGAATTGATGAAAAAAGAATAAAGAAAATTGAACTTGTTAAGAGATATGAAAAGAAAAAAGAAGGAAAAATAAAATTAAGCAAAAAAGAAGGACTGCCTAATGTTTCAATACTTTCTTTTGGTGGCACTATTTCTTCAAGAGTTGATTATAAAACTGGCGGGGTTTATGCGGATTACACAGCAGAAGATTTTGTTGTAATGCTGCCTGAGCTTAAGCATATAGCTAATCTAAAGGCAGAGAAGGTGATGAGTATAATGAGCGAGGATATTGCTCCTGAAGATTGGCAGTTAATGGCTAGGAGAATTGCAAAGGAGCTTAATGATGATAAAGTTGTTGGAGTCGTTGTAACTCAAGGCACAGACACTTTGCATTTTTCAACTGCAGCAATGTCATTTTTTCTTCGCAATTTAAACAAGCCAGTTGTTTTTACAGCTGCGCAGAGAAGCATTGATAGAGGAAGTTCTGACGCTTTTAGCAATTTGCTTTGCGCAGTTCATGCAGCTGCAAAATTTGATGGTGCTGCCGTTGTTACATGTTTGCATGGAACTAGTGACGATAATTATTGCATACTCAATCGAGGTACAAAGGTAAAAAAAATACACACTAGCAGAAGAGATGCTTTCAGACCAATAAATGAATTACCCCTTGCAAAAGTTTATGAAAATGGTAAAATAGAGAGCTTAAATAATATTTATGAAAAAAGAAATGATAGCAAGGTTATTGTTGACGACAAATTTGAGCACAAAACTGCTTTGATTTATGTTTATCCTGGAATGAATCCAGATATTTTTGATTATTACTTAGAAAAAAAGTATAAAGGAATTGTGCTTGCTGCAACTGCTTTAGGTCATGTAGCAACAACGAACCCAAAGTACTCATTATTGAATAAATTAAAAAAATTAATCGACAGCAATATCCCTATCATAATATCTACCCAAACAATCTATGGCAGAGTTCACCCTTATGTTTATACAAATTTGAGAAAACTATCTGTACAATTAAACTGCATTTTTGTTGAAGATATGTTGCCAGAAACAGCTTATGTAAAGCTTGGATGGGTATTAAGTCATACACACAAAATAGAAGAAGCAAAAAAAATGATGCTTACTAATTATGCTGGTGAGATAAGCGAAAGGACTGATGAAAGTGCTTTTTTGTATTAGGAGGTGAAAAAAATGGAAAAAAGTACTGCAGGAATAGTTATTTTTTTAGTTGGTATTTTTGTTTTTCTGCAATCTTTTGCACAACAAATACCTGCCACACGTAATACCTATGCAGTAATAGGCTTAATATTAGTAGTAGGTGGATTGTGGTATGCAACAAAAAAATAAAAATTGGGAAATTGCTAAGAACGTAATTGACTTGGAATATAAAAAATTATTGCATGAATATAACGCGTATCTAATCGCAATGACTTCAGTTACAATTGGTTTACTAGCCTTTGCATATAACATAACAAAAGATTTATTCTCTTCGTTAACACTTGTGGTTATTGTTTATTTGGCGTTAGATTCAAGAAGAGAAGAAGTTTCACAAAAATTGAACTTAAAAATAAAAGAAGCAAAAAGTTTAAAATATTAAATCTCATTCAATACAACCATTGTTTGTGTTTTTTCTATGCCGTTGATATTCCTTAAATACTTTGTTACAAAATTATCTAATTCACCAATATCTCTAACTCTCACTTTGATTATTATATCTGTCCCGCCTGTAACCATTGCTGATTCTTCAACCATTTCATTTTGTTTAAGTTTTTTTGCCAAATCGTGCTGTGGCATCTTAATCTCTTTCAATAATTTATAATCAACAACAATATTAACATAAGCAGCGATATTTTTCCCTATCTTTTTATTATCCAACTCTATAGTATATTTCTTTATTATTCCTTCCTTCTCTAATTTTTTAATTCTATTGTGCACTGTGGTCACAGGCATCAAAATTTTTTTAGAGATTTGCTGAGTAGTTGATTTACAGTTTTCTTTCAACAATTTAATTATCTTTTCATCTTTTTCATCCATAAATGGAATATTTTTTTATTTAACTATATAAATTTTGCTATTTTTTGTAAATTTTTCAAATTTTGTGGGAAATAATTCTTAAATCAATTCAGGTTTCCACAATATATGAAAATCAAAATATTCGCTACAGGTGGTACTTTTGATAAAGTCTATGATGAGATAAGTGGAAATTTGATGTTTATGGAAACCCACCTCCCTTCTATGTTATACCAAGCTAGATGTAGATTGGACATTAGCATTGAGTCAATAGTGCTGATGGATAGTCTAGACATGAAACTTTACCATAGACAGCAGATTACAGAAAAATGCAAATCATGCCTTGAGGACAGGATTGTAATTACGCATGGAACAGATACTATGGTTGAGACCGCTAAACTGCTTGGAACAGAAATACACAACAAGACAGTTGTACTTACAGGTGCGATGATTCCTTATAGTTTTGTCATATCAGACGCATTTTTCAATTTAGGATGCGCATTAGCATATGTACAAATGTTACCTTATGGAACTTATATCACTATGAATGGTAGGATTTTTAATCATGATAATGTAAGAAAAAACAAGGAAAGAGGAGAATTCGAAACAATTAAATAAATAATAAAATCTTTATCTTATGTAGAAGATGTTGAAAAATATTTAGCTTGACAACAACAAAATATTTATAAGTGTCAGTGCTTTTTTGTATTAACAACAAAATGAAAACTCTACTTTACATCAAGGAAAAATTTTTATTTCATAAAAATTTTCTTATATTTGATGGTTGAAAAAGAACAAGTTATAGGGGTTTTGAAGAAAGTTTATGATCCGGAAATACAATATGACATATGGGGCCTTGGCTTAATTTATAGTATTGACATTATTGGAAATAAGGTAAAGATTCTAATGACTTTTACTTCACCAATGTGTCCTTACGGACCAGCTTTGATGGAAGATGTCAGGAGGCAAGTTTCTGCCATTGATGGAGTTGGAGAAGTTGTAATTGAGTTAACCTTCAATCCAGTTTGGGGGCCTGATAAAATGACAGAAGAGGCAAAAATTGCGCTGGGGATTTCTGGATAAGTTTATATTTAGGCGATATTTTGAGCAATTATGATTAAAGATTTTTAATGAATATAAAACCAATTATAATCATGAATAGCATTTTTGGTTTGATTGTTTTGTTTCAACTTTATCTTAAAGTTAAGTATAAGGAATATGGGCCCAAGGAGAATTGAACTCCCACCTCAACCCTGTGAAGGTTGCGTCCTAGCCACTAGACTATGAGCCCAAAGACAAAGTTAGTAACATTCTTAAGGATTTATTTTTTTCTTTATTGTGAAACATTTTAAGGAATTGCTCTATAAACCGTATTTATAAGTATCCACTCAAACCCAAGCAATACAATTCCAATTACGAGCAAAAACCATGAGATATTTGTAGATATTAATCTCTCGCTTGAGGTGCCTATTTGTTTGAATGCTTCAGTCATATTTTCAAGATGCTCCGCCATGAAGAACCTTCCATTTGTCTCTTGTGAGATTTTCCTTAAAAGAACATCATCAAGTTTGGAAAGCAGATTTAAGATGGTTACATTACCCCCTTCATTAGTTGCAACTCCTATGGTATAAATTGCTATATTATTCTGTTTTGCATATTGGGTGGCAGTATATTGGTCAATCCCAACATTGCTCTGGCCATCAGTCAGTAATATGATTATTTTGGATTTGTCTGAGTTAAATAAATTTGCAGCTGTAATTATAGCATCTCCTATTGCAGTACCGCCGCTTTTTTGTAACACTATATTAGAAATAGAATCCTTCACATCTTCTAGGTTTGATGTTGGCCTTAATTCTACAATTGCAGTGCTAGCAAATGTAACAACCCCAATTTGAGAGCCAGATGGCACAAAATCTATAAACCTCATAGCAGACTGCTTTGCAGCCTCAAGTCTTGTTGGCTTAAAATCATCAGCTAACATAGAAGAGGATGTGTCTATAGCGATAATATACTCGTAAACGCTTGATTTTCCCTTGTATGAGATAACAGTTCCTGCAACCGAGAATATTAGAAGACAATAAACAAAAGCCCTAAAAATAAGCAAACCCAAATTTTTATTTTTCAATAATCCTCTGTAAGGAGTGCCTAAAACCTCACCACGTGCAACCCTCTCCAAAGCTTCGAAGTTAGAAAACTGTATTGCAGCAGCTCTACTCTGCTTCAATGTTAAAAAATGCAAGACTATCAAAAATGGGACTAAAACTAACACCCACAGATAACTTGGATTTGTAAAGCTTATCTCGACCATTCTTACCTGTGCCTGTTTGCCCTCCTTAAAAATAAATCACTTATTGGCTTAATAAAAGGTCTATCTGTGGTTAATTTGATGAAATCTGATTTTGAGTCAATGAAAGCTTTTTCAATCTCTTGTTCTTGTAATGCTACATATTTTGCGTAATTCTCCCTTACTAAATTAACATTAACTATCAACTGTCTGGCAGAAAATATATCACTGAAGACAACTTGGCCATTGTATTCTGGCAAATTCTCGTCTCTTGGGTCTCTTATCATGATTCCGATTAGATCATATTTTTTTGATATTATCCTTACATAACTCTGCCAATTCTCCTTCAAACCTATAAAATCAGATACAATAATCACGATTGAATATTCTTTAAGGTACGATATTAAGAATTTTAAAGCCTGACTCAGGTCGCAATTGCCGCCATATTGATTTGGGTCAACAAGGCATTTCATGAACTTGTAATATTGTTTAAATCCAATTGAAGGCGGCTCGGATTTTATGATTTTATCATTGAAAAAAGCGAATCCAATACTGTCTCCTGCATGTAAAATCGCATAACTCAATGTGGCAACAAGTTCTGCAGCATATTCCATCTTTAGTTTGTCAATTGAGCCATAAATCATGCTTGAGCTTGCATCTATCAGAAAAAAGACGCTCAGATTTCTTTCTTCAGCAAATTCTTTGATTAATAAATTATTGGATCTAAGTGAAGCCTTCCAGTCTATCAGTGATGCATCATCTCCTGAAGAGTATGTTCGATAATCAAGGAACTCGAGGCCTCTTCCCTTAAAGACACTTTGATAACCACCGACAAATTTTGAGTTTACAAGCTTATTGGTCATAATGTTCAATCGTTTTATTCCCTCTGATAAGTCTATTTTGAGTTCTTTTTTCATGGTATCGGCACCTTGGAGAGCATTTCAGATATTATGTCTTCAACCTTTGCACCTTCAGCCTGACCTGAATAGTCAAGAATAATCCTATGCCTCAAAACATCATGTGCAACATTCTTTACATGCTGTGGCTTTATATGCGTATCTCCTCTTAGCAACGCATCAGCTTTAGCAGCAATAAATAATCCTATGGACGCCCTTGGTGAAGCACCTAGTTCTATGTATTTGCCAAGCTTAACTCCGTATTTTTCCGGCTCTCTGGTTGAATTAACCAATTCGATAATATACTCCTTAATTTTCTCGGTATGGCCTATTGTTTTTGTCAATTTTTGGAAATCGATTATTTTTTTAGCTGACAGTACAGGCTTTATTTTATATTCTTCAAAAGCCCTAATAGTTATATTTTGCTCGATAATCTTTCTTTCCTCGTCTTTGGTGGGATAGTCCATCAATAACTTGAAAAGAAACCTGTCGATCTGCGCCTCTGGTAAAGTGTAAACTCCCAATGTCTCAATTGGATTTTGGGTTGCAAGGACAAAAAAAGGCTCGTCAAGCTTGTATGTCGTTTTTCCGATAGTAGCCTGCCTTTCCTGCATTGCCTCAAGCAGGGCAGATTGAACTTTGGGCGGAGCCCTATTGATTTCATCAGCAAGCACGAAATTGCTGAATACCGGACCTTTTATCGTGTAGAAACCTTTGTGCTTCTCATAAGAAGTGATTCCAACTATGTCAGTCGGCAGCAAATCAGGAGTGAATTGAATCCTACTGAATTTGCATCCTGTGGAAAGCGCAAGCGCCCTTATTAGCAATGTCTTTGCAATTCCTGGGATTCCTTCAACAAGGACATGGGCATTCGCCAGCAATGCCCTTAACAATCCATCAACGGTTTTATCCTGGCCTACTATTATTTTTGAAATCTCTTCCTTTACTTTTTTCAGATCTTCCTTGCATCTGTTAACCTCTTGATGACTTATAATTCCCATACAGCACCTCTTTTCTAATCTTTATAATTTTTCTTAATTTTTCTTGAAAATTTTTCTATTAAGATGTTGATCAAACTTGGTTTTTTATCAGATAGAACATTATTTTTTATTTTCTCCTCTTTTGATTGTATTGCATTATTGATCAAAGAAATCATACTTTCCACATTAGACCTGAATTCAGCGCCTGTTATTTTTCTGCCTTCATATTCAATTTGGGAAATCAGGCTTGCAAATTGCATAATTTGCTCCTTTAGCTCCTTCCTAATGCGTCTTTTTTCAAGTTCGACTGAGAGTTCATCATACGTAAATTCGTATGAGAGTGAGAAATACTTCATTAGAAACACCCTAAATATGAGGTTCAATTGGTCTATGGCTTTCGCGCTGAATCTTTTCTTTTTTAGAGGCGTAAGCTTCCTGATCAGAATTTTTCTCAAATCTTCCATTTCTTTTATGCTTGTATTTTCATCTTCCATTTTTTATATCACATTCTTCTTGACTTGAATATTTTTTTAATGCTATGCTCCTCAGCTCTGGATTGTTGCGCATTTCTCATTTTTTTATGCTTGCTATGGAGTTTGAAGGTCGGTTTTTTGAAATGAATATTTTTTCTAAAATACAGCAGTATGGCTAAAGCTATTAAGATCAATGCTATTGTTATGGGAACTATTATTTTAAATCTAAACTGCTTTTTTTCCTGTTTTATTTCTGGAGTTTTTGTTTTGTATGAGATTATCTGCCTGCATGAGTTAATTGCTGCCTCTGTCAATGCTTGAGCCTTTTCAAATTCTCCTTTCTTTGAAGCTTCCTCAGCTTGCTTCAGAAGTTCATTTAATTCCAAGCACTCCGGATTCTCTTTAAACAGGTCAGCCAGGAATTTCACTTTCTCAATCACTATAGTCTTGTTCTCCTTGAATCTCTCGATTATGTCTATATATATTTTACTTGTTGTCTTTATAGAAGGATCCTTGCCTGAGGCGATAAATGTGGCTTCTGTTCTTCCTGTTTGATTGAATGTTGTAAACAGAATATTGGTAGTAATGCTTTCATTTATCCCAAGCTTGTCGAATTTCGTCTCGAGGATTTTTGTCTCAAGATAATTAGAATGGTTTATTATATCCAAAGAAATATTTTTTATTTCCATCTCTCCTGTATTTCTAACAACTATTGGCAGAGTCAGTGTATCATTGAGGTACATGCTCAATGGTTGGGGAATTGTAACTTCTAATCTTACAATCTTTGGAACATCGATGAGAGAACCGCCTCCTCCACTGCTTGATGTAACAGTATTTGTAACTGTATTTGTAACTGTCTGAGTTTGTACTGTTGTAGCAGTTTCAGATACCAAGAAAACTGACAAAGAGTTTACTACTGTTGAGATCACATT
Source organism: uncultured Methanosarcinales archaeon (assembly GCA_964524225.1). GTDB lineage: Archaea > Nanobdellota > Nanobdellia > Woesearchaeales > GW2011-AR4. Next base: position 12,004 of record CAZGEW010000029.1, read on the forward strand.
AGTTGTAGTATTTAAAGTAGTGGTCAATTGAGTCCATGTACAGCTTGCTTGGCTATTACATTTATACATTCTTAAATTATTTTCGTTGTCCAAAGCAGACTCAATAGAAGAGTAGTTATAACTTACTGTAATATTGTCAAATTGAGTTAAATTTGTTTTTATCTCAAATTCTGTAACAATTCTTTGCCCAGAAGGAGCTGATATATTCCTTTCCAAATCTGTATAATTAAGTAAAGTAGTTGTATTAGTCACGTTAACTCTATTAAATACAATTGTTGGCTTAGTTGTTGATATCTCTATATTGAAGAATGCATCCTCCGGAATTGTTATTGTCAAAGATGTTCCATTTGCTATAGGCTCATTGGTACATATATCCTTAAAGATTTTTTTGCTTATGTTTAAACTAGATACATTGATTGTCTTTACAGCTGTTACAGCATAAAATGTGTAACTCTTATTAGCGTACTTTCCTTCAGTATCCAATACAGTTGCATTTAGTGTATAATTACCTGTTTGGTTTAATAGATAGGTAGCATTATAGTGATAGACTATTAAGTCAGAGTCTACTAACTCGTCTTTAGTTAGTGTTATATTTAAAACACTAACTACATTTGAAGGGTCTGTTAGAGTGACATTGCTATAGTTAATAACTACATCTAGGCTTGATTTCAGCTTAATGGTGACATTTGTGTTATTCAAGGCATAAGTCTCATTAGAGCATATATAGTTTATCGTTGGATTTGGGTTTACCCTTGAAAATATTACTGTTCTTTTTGCTTGAGCTGTTAAGTTATTAGTTTGGTTATAACTGTATGCTGTTATATTCATATACTTTGATCTTAAACTGGAGAATGATATATTAACAGTCCAATTATTGCTTGTGTTAGTTGTACTATAGTTTGTCCCATTAAACTCAACAGTTACATTTTGTATCCAGTCTGTGCCATTAATTTCTGTGACATTTATTTGTGTAGTATTGCCAGAATAAATTTTTAGGTTTTCTATCGGAGTTGTTATATTTAATACAGCCACAACTGATGTCACATCAAAATATGTAGAATAATTACTATAGTTAAGTCCGTCATAAGCTCTTACTTTCCAATATCTTCTTCCGTGGCTTAAATTTGCTAGATTACTGCTTAAATCATAATGGCTACTCCCTATAGTACTATTCAAATCAATGTCTGTAAATGCGGTATCTCTAGATATTAATAACTCATAGGTTACATTATCGTTATCAACATCAGTTGAGACATTCCATGTAAAGTTGAAATTATTAAATAGTATTATAGTATTATTTGAAGGGGCTGTATTATTTGGTATGGTTGGCTCTGTATTTATATAAGTCTCATACCTAAATGCGTTTGTTGAAATCCTTGAATTGTTTGAGCTATCGTATGCAATAACTCTCCAACTCCAGTTGAGAGGTGCGTCAAGAGCTGTTGTTATCTCAATAGAGGAATTTGTTACATTTCCTGCTGCCCTTAGACTTCTATTTATGAATGAGAAAGCAGAGCTTGTGCTTAATTCAATTGTATAGTTATTAAAATCAGCTTCTGTAGTATTTTGCCAAGCTAATTTTGGAGTCAGATTTGCACTTCTTGTTCCATCTGAGGGCGTCAATAAGGTAAATGCTGTTGGCGATGTTGTATCTTGAACTTTCAACTGTAAAGATGTTGTATTGGCATTACCAGCGCTATCATTAGCGAATAAGGTAATTGTATAATTGCCTCTTACGCTTAAGTTAGTTGTTGTTAATGTGAAATTTGCAGTGAAATTTGCAAGTAAGCTTCCATTTGGATATGTCACATTAACTATTGATATGTTTAGATGTATATCACTTGAAGTCCAATTAACAGTTACATTTTCAAATGACAGCTCTGCTGGATTTGGTGTAACATTCAGTATTGTTACATTAGGACTTAATGTGTCGGTTGTGTATATAAAGTAACCAGTTGTAAAGTTATTTCCAGGGCTATCAAATGCTATAACGCGCCAATACCAACTCTTGTTGGTTGCTAATCTTGCAGTTGCATTTGGTAATGTTAACACAGTAGAAGAATTGGTATAATTAATTATTTCAAAGTTACTGCTATTGCTAATTTGTAATGTGTAATTAATAAAGTTGCCTTCAACTGTTTCACTCCAGTTAAATGTCGGAGTTAGATTAGAGCTTACTGTATTATTTAATGGATTTAACAAGCTAAATGCAGCAGGCGAACTTGTGTCAACTTTAACAGTAAAGTTTGTATTGTTGAATGCATTATTAGATGCATTATCATAGCATCTAACGTTCCATACAAATGTATTATTAACTGACTCATTAACGTTAAACTCAAATGATGTTGCAACATTGCTTACAACACTTATATTTGTTAAGTTTTCGTAAAAGCTTGAGGCATTGTAATTGTGGTATAAAGAGCAATTCTTTAAATTTGCGTCAAATGCTGTAAATGTAAAGGTAGCTTTGTAGTTGCCTCCTGTAAATGTATTGTTAGCAGGGCTGTCTAATCTAACAACAGGGTTTGTTAAGTCAACCGTATAATTAAACCATGAGCTATTTACGCTGTTTCCAGCTTGGTCATAAGCAACAACTCGCCAAAACCATATTCTCTCAGCTGTCACATTTATAGTTGCATTTGTTTCTGTTATAGTAAAAGAATATGCAGAATAGTTTATTATCTCAAAATTAGTTCCATTAGAGATTTGTAATGTGTAATTAATAAAGTTGCCTTCAACTGTTCTGTTCCAAGTAAAATTTATACTTAGATTATTGCTTATTGTATTATTTAATGGAAGAGATAAGTTAAATGGTGTTGGAACAGCTGTGTCAATTCTGGCTGTGAAATTAGAGCCATTAAATGCAAAGCTTCCAAAACTGTTATTGCATCTAACATCCCATCTGAATAAGCTGTCATTTACAGTTATTGCTGGGAATGAAACTGATGTGGCATTAGCTAAACTACTTTCTATTGATACATTTTCTTGCCATGTGCCACTAAAGTTATGGTATAAAGTGCAATTGGATAAATATGAACCAAATGGTGTGACAGTTGTAATAAATGATGCTCCACTCCAACTATTGTTAGCTGGACTATCTAATCTTACAACTGGAGCCACATCTTCTGTTGCAGTATAATTAGTGAATTGACTTACATTAAAGATGAGAATGCCTGTTGATGAGGAATAGCTTAAATTAGTGCAAATAGTGGATGGGCATGCTAAAGCATTTCTCAGGATTCCTATACCAGCTAAGAATATGCCTTTCAAAGTCAAATTAGCACTTAAATTTAAATAGCCACCTTCTGAATTAACAGAAATTAAATTATTTGTTATGTTAATACTTTTGTTAATATCAACACTTGCATAGCCACTAACCCTATTGATAAATTCAACTCTGCCAAATTCATTTTCTTTTACTAAGAATGGAGCTGGAGTTATGTTTGCTTGAGAAACATTAATGGTGACATTATAGAATAATTTTATTGTTCCATTTAATCCAGAACTTGTCCCTGTTCCATTAGTAGCATTTAATACAGCGGAAGTATTTAAAAATAGTTGATATGCGCTTAATGTTATATTTCCTGATAAATTGCCTGTAGCTGTTATTGAATTTGTTACGGTTAAGTCATTTGTCACATTTATTGTTATTGAGCCGCCATTGCCGTTATTACAGACTCCAAGAGGGCCTCTGTTAGCATTTAATTTTGCTACGCTAACTGTTGAGCCTGATATCTGAATTATGCCTCCATTTCCTCTTAAAGTGTCACTACAGCCATTTATCCATCCATTACTTCCTAAGACTCTAATTATGCCGCTTATGTTGATAAGAGATGCATTAAGCTTAATTATGCCTCCGTCCCCAAATCCGTGCATATTTGTATTAATAAACTCACTGCTTGAACTTATCTCAGAATTAGCTCCAACATATATTTGTGAAGCATTTATTGTTATAGTGCCTCCGTCTCCTGACTTAGACAGGGTATTTGTGTCAAGAACGCTGCCACCATCACTTGAGATATTGCCATTGCTTAAATTGAGAACATTAACAATTATTGTGAAGTTGTCTCCTGATTGGCACCTTTTAGTAAAGCAATCTTTCCCATCGCCATTAAGCCTTGCGCCATCTCCTATTGTAAAATTCTTGCCGCTTAAATTCAGAACATAATTTGGTGGAACTCTAATGCCTTTTGTAATCTTACAGCTTTTGCTGAAATCAGCATCAAATATTGTTCCATTATTGCATGGACTAAAAGTATTGTTAATAAATATTTGACCATCTCTGCCGCTTGTCCTTGAATAACTTCCTCCGCATGCACTAATTTTCCCTTTTTCAACATTGATTAATCCGGTATTTGCGATAGTAATTGCTGTTATATTGATTGTACCCCCATCTCCTCTTAGACCGTTAAAAGCACAAGTATCCTTTCTGCCATTCCCTCCAACAGCTCTCACAGTTCCAGTTATATTAACAAGGGTGGCATTAAAGTTGATAGTTCCCCCATTGCCACCTATAAAATTATTTGTGCTAGCTATAACATAATCGCTGCTTGCGCTTATCTCAGCGTTATCACTAACATAAATTTTTGAGGCATTAATTGTTATAATGCCGCCTTTTCCAGAATAATGGCTACTAACATCACCAAGAGCACTGCCGCCGTCTACCAATATCTTTCCGCTTACATTAACAACTTGTGCAGAGATTGTTAAATTACCGCCACTTACGCAGGTGTCAGATGTACAACTATAACCGCTCAAATTAATCAATCCACCACTTTCTATTGTTAGATTTCCTGTTAAGTTAATTCTCAAACTTACAGGAGTGCTGTTTACCCAAGCGCCT
>CAZGEW010000030.1:0-2188 GCA_964524225.1 uncultured Methanosarcinales archaeon
AAAATGAAAAAAATGCCAAGTTACTTGGCATTTTTTCAAATAATAATATTTAAATAGCATTAAAAATAAAAATTTGTAATGGTAAATAAGAGTCTTGTAGGCTATATCAAAAGCTTGCTCCAAAAAGGTTATGATATGTATACTGTAAAAAATTTCTTGCTTAGATACGGCTATGCTCCAAATGATATTGATGATGCCATTAACTCAATTTATCATCCAACAATAAGGCATGAAATTCATTTGTCAAAAACAACAATTATTTTTATTTTGTTCATTTTTGCATCTTTAGTTGGGCTTGCTCTATTTTTTTACTATCCGTCTAAACAGTCGACAAAATTGCTTGACTTAAATCTTGAGCCAATAGTAACTAGTGTTGCAGCTGGTGATTATGTAGTATTTCTTAAAGAGCTTTCAAACCTGGGCTCAGCTAAAAGGTACGATGTTGTAATCAAGCAAGAGATCATTGAGCAAAACACAAATAAGGCAATAACACAAAAGATAGAAACAAGAGCAATTGAAACTTTCGGCTCAACTCAAACCAGAATTTTAGTACCACAAGACACAAAGCCAGGAAACTATATATTAAGGGCTACTGTTGATTATGATAACAAAAGAGCTGTAGCAACCTTGCCAATAAAAATTGTGGAATCATCAAAAGCAGAAGAAACACAACCTATTGAGTGTGATGACAATAATCACTGCACAATTGATGTAGTAGAGAATAACATATGCGTAAATAAACCTATAACACCATGCTGTGGCAATAATGTTTGCGAGGAAAATGAAGAAAGCTGTGCAGATTGCAAAAAAACTTCACTTCCTGCTTTAATTAGTACAGAAACCTTGGAGGAGATAAAAGAGCTTGCAAGAATAGAGCCGAGCAAAGCATTACAGCAATGCAACACAATCGAGGTACCAAATCTAAAGGATACTTGCATTGCAAACATTGGCGAAGTACAAAGAAACAAAATTTATTGTAGCCAAATTATAAATGTAATAATCAGGGATTCATGCTATTCAAATATTGCAAAATCTTTAAATGATAACACGCTTTGTGAGGAGATATCAACAGATGGCAGAAAGGATTCATGTTATATGACATTTGTGCTAGATAACAAGGATTATTCTATATGTGAGAAAATAATAAATAAGCAGATTAGACAATCATGTGAATCTTTAAGACAGCTTGATGAGTTGAATAAGCTAAGTTCTCAGCAAGAGTTGGAAAATTCTGAAGAGATTTCAAGCTGAACTGATTGGAGTAATCTAACGAACCAAAATCCAATCTACTGTTACTATTCCTTATTGTAATGTTACTAATACAACTATTGTCCCCTTTCTGTTTGTTAGTGACTCCAATGCCTTACCAGCTATTGCACCTGCACATTTTGATATATCATCACATTTCATAAGATGCCCTGGTGTAGAAGAGGTTGTCAAAAGATCACCAACTTGAATAGCGCCGTTCTCAGCCGAAACCTTTGCTTTAACTCTTCCTATAAGAGCAATAGGAAGATGTTTGCTAGTATTCATCGCTACTTCGGGTCCACCAATCCCACCGATTATCATTGAGGCTTGATCATAGCTAGATACGATACCATAAACAGATGTATCATAAGGCTTTGTGCTTCTTGTTACTCTTAAGCCATCCTCTTTATCAATTACAACGGCATCTCCTTGCTCTAATTTATCTTCAGCTTTTACTGGTGTAACCTCTGCTAAATCATATCTTAGGGCTCCTGCTGCCCAGAGATTATCTATGGCAAGATCATGGTATGTACTAGCAGCATCAGTTGTCAATCTTGCCCAATTATCCACCCAAGAGCCACCACCTAAATAGAACCCTGACGATGTATCACTACTATGAATCTCACCAGCAACATCAAGTTTTGCTGGTGATGCAGGACTTGGTGTGCCGATGCCGACGTTGCCCCCTGTTGTTTGAATCCCAATCGGATGTGCAGGATTTCCACTATTGATTGTTTCGTAACCAGAACTACTTACCGCAATCTGCAGATTGATTCCTCCATTTCCGTTATCCACAATAAACGGTCCGGCTTGTACTCTAGTTTGTCCTGAAAGACCGACTATATCTCCAGAAAGCAAGGTATCGGCATTTCCTAGTAATACAGAGCCCACAACTTCTAACTTATTATTCGGTCCTGATGTACCGATGCCGACGTTGCCG
>CAZGEW010000030.1:2288-16587 GCA_964524225.1 uncultured Methanosarcinales archaeon
TCCCAATCCCAACATTTCCACTATCTGTTTTAATTCTCATTCGTGTGTTGCCTGTAGGTCCATCACGAAAATCAATATTCACCCCTCCAAATCCAGGATTAGCATATATTACAGTTGTGCTACCATCCACACCAATCCCATACCCATTCCCCCAACCAAGATTTATATGTGTACCCAGGAAATCATTAAATTTGAGTTCTCCTGTAGTTGTTATCTTCCCACTCTCTACAACCACATCACCTGCATTTACACTAAAAGAAATAATTATGAATAGAGCTATCGCTATATTTATTTTTAAAATTGAGTTGAGGAAAAATTTTAGAACAGATTGTTTATTTGTATCAACTTTTTCTATTTTTCTTTTTATGTACTTTTTATTTTCTTCCTTCATTTTGTTCACCTTTTAATAAAAAATTTCAATTATTTTGCAATTGAAATTTTTCTAATGTTTTACTTATGAAAAATTTTCATCAAAGATGAAAATTTTTGTTATATCGCTAAGGATTTCCATTTGGTATTAATATTCCTTTTAAGTAAAAATTCCCATTATCGTCAAAATAGCTAATAACATTTCCATCTATATCCTTTATAACAAAATTATCTTGTGATGGACTTGGGTTTAATTGAGGCTGATTTTGGAAAACTCTTCCTGTCAAGAACATATTTCCATTTTCTAGATTTATTATCACAACCTCATTGCCATTAGTATCTTTAATTATAAATTCATCTTCAGCAGTTGGAATAGGATCAGATACTTGTTCTTGTACAATGCCTTTCAATAGTACATTGCCATCTTTATCAAACCTAATTGCATTAGAGGTTATGCTTTTCATTAATAAGGATATTAAACTACAACTTCCACAATCTGCAACACAAGATAAGCATGTCTCTGTCCCTTCACATGAGTTATCACCACAATTTGATTCGTCATTGTCGTTTGCATCAACACAGCCAGCATCACTTAAATCAACAGCATTGTCCTTATCATTGTCAAGTGTGTCTTTACATTCAGTAAGATTTTTTATGAATAATAAACCATCAATTTTCTTTATTTCATTTGTTCCGGGACTTAAATTGCCGGTTAAATTTGAAGGTAAAAACTTAACATACTCAAAATCCAAATATCTCACAACAAGCTCTCTATTGTCAATTATTTCAATATCATAGTTGACTCCATTAACAGTATATGGCATGGAAAATAACCTGGTATAGCCATTATTGGCAGATGCTGCAATCTCTACTTCACGATATGCAAAATTGGCTATATCTTCTGCAATCTTTCTATTTGCTTCCTCTCTAGCATCCAATATCTTGGAGCTGGTTAATGCAAAAAAAACTACTATAAGCAAAAATAAGAATGATGACAAAAAAATGAATTCCACCGCTGACTGGGATTTCTTCAGCATTTTACACGACTTCAATTTTTACAGACTCTAGACTTATCGCTTCTATTCTTACTTTCTTAAAGCCAGGTGTGCCAAGCTCTGGTATCTTGCATATATTAGCGTCACAATTTGAGCTTATAGTTGTTATATTGACTGAAGAGAAAAAAACCACCTCAATAATTCCAAAATTGGTCGTCATATTAAATACAAGCTCTCTTCCATCTATGATTACAGCGCTAACGACATTATCTGGAATGTTTAATTCTAGCATTGCCTTTGAGTTCAAACCTGAATAAAAGATTGACTCTGCTGTATCAATTATATCAATGCCAATCTTTCTTATATGCGCATCAGATAATTCCTCTCTTGATTGCTTTGAATAATTATAGAATAGATAAGTAGTTGGTACTATTATCGCGAAAGTTAAGGCTACTACAAGCAAATATTCAAGCGAGGATTGAGACTTAAGTGACGATACCATTTATCTTACCTTTTACTTCATGTTCAGGCTTAGTTGGAGTATCAACAGCGAAATATCTCAATGTCATAATTAGCTCAACCCTTTCTCCTGAAATATAGCCACCAAGGCTGCAAGAAAAGGTTATATCCTTTTCAGTAGCATATTCCCACTCAAATGGCAGATTAGATAGTGTAGGGGTGCATGCAATGCTTCCTACATCATTACTCATGGATACAGAGCTAACTTCAATCTTCTCTCCAAGGTCATTGAGTAATTTTACCTTTGCTTCAGCAATTTGTAAACTAAAATCCAAGCACTTCATTTGTGAAGGAAAGATGCATTTTTGTGGAGTATATTTTCTAAAATCAAGAACTCCGAAATAATACAAAGCTCCAATTGTAATCATTATAACAACAAAAGCCCAAGCATATGTTGTTAGAAATTCAAGTGCAGATTGTGATTTTGATTTAGATTTGAGCATTCTAAGCCTCTTTTTCAGTTAAAAATAGAATAGATTGTATTTAAAATTTATGTTTTTTGATGTAAAACTTTAATCCAGTTAAGTGTCACATAAATGTAGTTCAATAAATAAAATATATTCATTGACTATTCTTTGTATTTACTTTAAATATTGTGCGCACTTATGTCCAGTGCCGAGCAAAAAGGTACTTTAGACACAAACATATATAAAGCAATTGCAAGTTTTAAGTGCTCGATAAAGAATATGGCATCATACATAAATTTGCAGCCTGAGCTGGCAAAGGTATTTGAAGAGATGGGATTTGTGGAATACACAGACATACAGAAAAAAACAATCCCTTTGATACAGCAGGGCAAGGATGTTATAGGGCAATCATTCACAGGCTCTGGAAAGACAGTCGCATTCGGCTTTCCTATTCTTGAGAAGATAACCCATAAACATGGACTGCAGGCATTAATTCTTGTTCCAACTCGCGAATTATGCGAGCAAGTCACGACAGAAATGAGGAAATTTGCAAAGCATAAGAAAATGTCTATCAGTGCAGTTTATGGGGGTGTTTCAATCAATCCGCAAATTCACAGCTTGGGCCATGCAGATATCGTTGTGGCAACGCCTGGAAGAATGCTTGACCATCTGGAAAGAGGCACTACCAACTTAACCAATGCAAAGATACTTGTTTTGGACGAGGCTGACAAGATGTTTGAGATGGGCTTTATAGAGGATGTCAAGAAAATAATCTCACAATTGCCAAGAGAGAGGCAGACTTTGCTGTTCAGCGCCACAATCTCCCATCAGGTGCAGGAAGTTGTAAAAAATTATATGAAAAATCCTGAGAAAATAAAGGTGCAGTCATATGTTGGCGAGGAAAAATTAGCGCAGTATTTCTATTCTGTTCCAGCCGGCGACAAATTTTCCTTGTTAGTGCACCTGCTGAGGCATGAACAACCTGGCTTAACAATAATATTCTGCGCAACAAGGAACAGGGTTGATGCCTTAAGCAAAAATCTCTATAAGCAGGAAATAAATTCACGAAGTTTGCATGGCGGCTTAACTCAAAACAGAAGAAAGCAGGCAATTGACATGTTCCATGGCAACAAGGTGGACATTTTGGTTGCAAGCGATGTTGCTGCAAGAGGGCTCGACATAAAAAATGTCGGACACATAATCAACTACGACATTCCAAAAACATCAAAGGAATATATCCACAGAATAGGTAGAACAGCAAGAGCTGGAAAAGAAGGAAAAGTAATTTCCCTTTTAGCGCCTCAAGACCACGATAATTTCAGGAACGTGCTTGAGGACAGGTCTTTAATTGTTAAAAAGCTTGAACTTCCCAAATTTGAAAGAGTGCCTTTCATCACAGTTCATAGAAGAGATTTTGGAAGGGGAAGCTATAGTGGGTGGAGGGAAAAACCACATCGTCAAAGACAGCATGAGGGAAGGCCTTATCACCCAGGACAAAGAGCATACCACTCTAAAGTTGAGAGAAAATCAGATGATGTTAGGAGTGAAAGAAAGTATCATTCTGGAGTAGATAAAAGAGGGTATAGTTATCAGCATAGGAGAAGATTCAGGTAAAAAATCAATCGCTATTTAACAATTTTTTATCCCTTGTCACAACATAAGCAAGCCATCTGCTTGTGGTATGGCCAATTTTTATAAATTTTCTAAATTCTTCTCTTAAAGTTGGATTAAATAATGGTTCTTTTTTGTTGTTTTGTTGGATTGATTTAACCCATTTATCAATGCTTCCATATTTTTTAATGGTATCTTGACAGATTTTCGCATTTTCAATTATTGCACTGATTTTCGCTTTGTTTTTAATAACCCCTTCTCTATTCAATAAATTCTCAGCCTTTTCACTGGCAACTTTTTTAACATTAAAATTATGGAAAGCTTTTCTTATTTTAGGCCATCTTGAATGAACCAAATCCCATCTGAAGCCAGAAATAAAGATTATTTTAGCCATTACTTCAAGAAATTCTGCATCATTTTTCGGCTTTGGAGGGATGTGAACCATTAAAAAACGAAAGAATTATTTCTTTATATACTTTAGGCAGGGATGTCCAGAAACGTTACTACCGAAAAGTTTATATAATTATAACTAGTCTTTGTTCATATGTTTGAAATAAAAGTAACTGACGAAGATAGGAAAGCATTAGAATTTAAAGCGGCTCTTGCTTATCAGACTTTAAGACTAGCAGTACAAACTGAACGAGAGGACATTCTAGATTCCGCAAAAATCCTGTACGAACATGATTTGGGTATGTATATTAGGAATTTAATTCTGCCAACCACTGAAGTAGTAAATCTATGCAAAGGAGGACAAAGAAGTGGAAAAATTGAAGAATATATATTGCAGTATTTACTTATGTCAGATTCTTATCCAACAGGTCCTATAAGTAAACTTCCTACATGTGAGGTCGAAGAAAATCCACATGATGGTATGGGAGGGCTAAAAGCCTACATTGATGCTGAAGATAAGAGTGATGCCACAATTGGTGTTGTAAATAGGACAATGCAAAATAAAGCAAGACGAATAAGAAGTGAAAAGAGATATGATTTAATATTGGCAGCAATGGATTATGAAAGGAAAAAATATTTTCATTCAGAAACATCTCAGTCTATTGTTGAATTGAGATTAACTCATAAATCTTAAATCACATAATTACCCAAACAAGCCCAGCAATCCCTTTGCCTTCTTTTGTTTTGCCTCAATTAGGACCCCTATATCTTCAGACTGTTGTTGTAAATTCTCAACTTGCTCTTTCAATATAGCCTTTGCAACATCGCTTGGAATTTCATCAATAAGCTTTGTTAGGGTTGTAATTGATGTTTCTAATCTTTCCTTGTTTTCCCCAAGTTTTTTAATCTCTTCTTGCTCAGCTTTTTTTGCAATCCCTAAGAATAGACTTATTTTATAAAAGAATCCTTTTTCTAACTCTTTTTGTCCAATCTCATGTAAATCTTCTGATACATTAAGAACCTCACTAGCCTTATCTTCAATTATATAAAGGTACTCGCTTGGAACATCAGAATCCCTTAACGATATTAATTTGCTTGCTGCCTCCTTAAACTTTTCTCCAGACACAATCTTGGTCTTAACTTCTTTTGCTCTTTCAGAACTTACTGTAGTGCTTATCTTTGCATTCACAACAAAGGGCAGTAGTTTTACATCTCCAAAATTGTGTGGCTCGATAACTCCCTTATAAACAGTAGTGTCTTCCAACTTCAAGTCTTCATGAAGCTCATCTATGAATAATTCCAATTTGCCAATATCGTCTTGGGTTGCTGTGTTTAGAACTGCTAAAACAATTTCAACCTTTTCTGCCTTTAAAACGTCATCTTCATCATCTATTATATCAGTAAACTTACATCTCTTTTTAGTTTCGTCTACTATAAAACTTCTTATTCTTTCTTCTGTTACTAGTTCTCTACATTGCTGGGTCAAACCTTTCATATGCTCGCATCTCTTCATGCTTACTTCTATGCAATGCTTTCTATCTTCTTCAATTCTATTACACCTTTGTTCAGCATATCTTACTTCAGCAATTGTCTCCGATTCACAATGTGGCTGCATTTTTAGTACAAAGTCATCATAATTTTTTCTTTCTTGCTTTTGACAGTTCTCAATAAATGTTTCTTTGTCACAAGAGGGTGACATTTGAAGGCATATCCTTTGCTGTTCAAGCCATAAGGTTTCACAACGCTTTGTATAATCATCATATGTATTAAAAACAGTATACCCAGTGATTGATGTTGTATTCGAAGTTGTTTCAGTTGTTTCACAATAATAATAAGTGCAACCTTTATCATCAACCCTTTTTTGAAGTGTAGTATCAGTAGCACAACTTGGTATTACTGGTTCAGGGCATTTAATTGTTGGACACTGCTCAAAATCACAGCTTGGAGAAATCCTCTTGACAAAGCTTCCATCAGGGCATTGGTGTACATCTTGTGGGCATGCAACATTTGCTGTGCTTAAACATACACCCTCCTTACATCCATAGTCACAATTGTATTGTCTATCGCCGCCATAAGAACCGTCTGAATTACATCCATATTCTACAAGGGTTTTTTCATTTACGCAAACATCATTTTTTCCATAATCGGTATCTGGTGGATAAGTCATTCCTCTTACAAAAATATCATACCCATTATCTGTTTCTTTACAAGTTTGTGTTGAAGGGCAGCTTATAATCTGCCATCCGCACTTTCCAGAAGCGTCACGCTGACATGTAGGGCCAGCATAAGTTTTGCCATCGGGACATATATAGTTGGGCATTCCTGGTGCAGGATCACATTCTTCTTTTGTACATGATTTACCAAAGTCCTCTTTCTTAACACCAAAATTTTCCAGGCATTGATTTATATATGCGTCCTTTGAACAAATCTGGTTTCTCTTAAATTCATCACACTCTTTTTGTAGTCTTTCTCCTTCAAAATCAAACCTTTTTGTACATGTGTCAACAGCATTTGCTAATCTGGATTTAATATTGAACTCGTTTCTTCTCTTGCAAGCAAGCACTATTACACCTTTATCAACTGGACATGAATAAGCTCTGGAGTTTATCTTTTCTACTTCACTTGCGTCTTCTCTTACAATAGGCATACCAATTTGCTGACAGTCTTTAGCAGAAAACTCAGCACATTTTGCTTCATTCTCTTCAATTTGTTTGCACACATTTTGCAAATCGCCACCTTCCTTAAGTTTAGCTATCATCAAATCAGCAAATTTGGTTGTATCATCGCAATAGTCTTTAATTTCCCTAGGGTCTAAATCATGACTTATACGATTGAAGAGCATAGCATAAATCATGTGCTCTTTGGAATAACCTTCATAAGAGGGAGCAGAGTAGTACATATGCTTGTATAAGTTCTTGTAGGCGCTTTGCTCATAAGAAAATGTCTCTTTTCTTTTCATCATTTCTTCAAGCTCTGTCATATTTTTTTGAATATCGCCTTCGAATTCATTACGTGGATATACAATTACCTTATCTTCATAATAAATTTCTCTAGAATCTCTTCCGAACCTTTCCCTATTTGATTCGTGTATAGAATCATCATACTCTCTAGTATCTGCAATAGAAAGATTACTTAGTATTATAAATAGGACAATTAGTAAAGTTAATGTTCTCCTTATCTTTATCACCCTTTTTTATTTTTCTTTTGATAAACTGATATATAAAATTAATGTTATATTTTGAAATTATAATACAGTTTAAACCTCGAATCCATATTTTCCATACATTGGTGTGAATAAGAAGGGTCCTAGGAATTCTAGCTCCAAATGGTCTGTTTTGTCTTTAACCCCTCTTACCATCTCTTGCTCATATTGATTACCAACAGGACCTACAATTATGCCATTTGGCTTTAGTTGGTTAAGCAATGGCTTTGGGAATTCCTTGCATGCAGCAGTGATTATAATTTTGTCAAAAGGTGCTTCACTAAGCATACCATTTGAGCCGTCTTCTTCATAGACAAATACATTATCAATCTTGGTTTTCTTAAGATTTTGTTTTGCAAATTGAACTAACTCTGGTACAACTTCAGTAGTTATTACCTTTCCTGTTGAACCAAGTATCATCCCAATTATAGCAGATTGATAGCCAGAACCAGTACCTAGCTCAAATACCTTTTCACCATGCTCTAACTCCAAGGCATGAGTCATAATCATCACAGTAGTCGGTTGAGAGATAGTCTTGCCCCTCATCAAAGGCAAAGGTACATCTTGGTATGCAGCATTTCTTAAATTTTCTGGGATAAAATCTTCTCTGTTAATCTTCTTGAAGGCCATTAATTCAATGTCCCTAAAATTAAATGTCTCCTTCCAAAATTTTATCAGCTCAGTTTTTTGGTCCATTTTTCTTTTGTCATCCTTTATTATGATTATGTGTATATGATTAAATACTTAAAGTTTTTCCCTTTAGGATTGTAAAGTATTACAAAAATACTTAGCATAAATCAAAATTATAATTTTTTCTTATTTATTCTAAATAGCATAAATAATCCAACCAGAAATAATGGAAAGCTCAATAATTGCCCCATTGTAAAATAATTAAAAATAAATCCAATCTGCTCATCTGGCTGTCTGAAAAACTCAACAATTGTTCTAAATAACCCGTATAAAGCTATAAAGCTCCAGAACATAAATCCTTTAGGTAATTTTTTATCCTTTATGCTCCATAAAAGATAAAAAATTATTATATTTTTTATTGAAGCATAAATTTGGGAAGGATGTCTGCACCCTTTTATACCTTCTACATACTGGCTTTTGGAATAATCAATACACCATTTTGCATCTGTAATCCTACCATAAAGTTCGCCATTCATGAAATTACCGAGTCTTCCAAGGGCTAAACCCAAGGCAATAGGAACAACTACTACATCACCTAGCTCATAATAATCTATGTTCTTTTTTTTGCAAAATAGATAACCAGCTACTAATGCGCCTAATAAACCGCCATGAAAGCTTAAGCCACCATGCCAAACTGCAAATATCTCAAAAGGATTCTGAGTGTAAAAAGGCAAATTGTAGAAAATAACATATATTAATCTAGCTCCAGCGATAACCCCAATTATCTCATAAACTAAAAAATCAGAAACGTCATCTTTAGTTAAGCTCAATTTCTTTTTCTTTGATAAGTATGAAATTAAAAAATATGCAATCACAAATCCAAGCGCATAAAATAAGCCATAATACCTTATCTCAAAAGGACCAATTTCTAGTAATACCGGATTTATATTATGGAAAAACATTTTTTAACTTTAAAAAACTTAATGCGAAGCATTGAAGTTTTTTACTAGTTGATAAAAGGATATTCTATTTATTAATACGATGAAATATAGTACTAAAGTTGCTATCAATTTTGATGCCTTTACAAAATAAACATAAGCATTTAGGTATAGGTTATAATTCTTATAAAATAAAAGCCTAATCAAATAGCCGCTTCCACTAAACAAAAGCCATAATAATAAGGCAAAAAAAATTATGACAAGTATAATACCTCTATAGCTTTTTACTTTTGTAAATGTAATTTTAAAGCTTTTATTAATTGAGTTTTTAATGGAGTTTTCTTCATAAAATAACGGATGTGCTGTATTGATTATCACGTATAAGAATAATGCATATGGAATAGCAATAAGAATAAAAACATATGGTCTGTAATAATATTTAATGCCTGCTAATACAAGATTAAAAACTAACATTATAACAAAAAAAATTCCTACAATTATGATATTCAATAAATAAAATTCTCCAAGTCTTTTAAATGACAAGTCTATAGTTTGAAATATTGATTTTATAAAGTTTAACAAACAGTACTTCATGAAGGAATAAATAAGAATTACTATTAAGTAATATACTAATGAGTAGAGTATAAAAATTGAAAGGGATAACGTACTAGGAATTATACTTGAATTCACAACTAATGTTTTTGTAAAAAATGACGCTAATTTATACAATGCATAAACAGAGACAACAAATAATACATCAAACAAAATCATCAACAATACTTTGTTTATATTAGATTTTGCAAGAGAAAAGCTTCTTATGAACAATGGTTTATTATTTAAAAGTTTTTTAGTTGACATTATATGTTAAGATGTTGATAACATATATAAATTATTTTATGTTTTTGGCAAATCAATAAAATTAATAAATAACACACATATGTCTAACCACATGGATTACTCAAAGCTAGTAGAAGTTTATGAGCAATTAAACAAAACAACAAAACGACTTAAGAAGACTTATATAATTTCAGAATTCTTGAAAGAGGTTAATGTGGATGAAATGGAGTATGTAATGCTTATCTTAGAAGGTAGAGTATTTCCAAATTATGATGCAAGAGAAATTGGAGTTGCATCAAGATTAATGTTAAAATCACTAAACATAGCTACTGGCATAGGAATCGATAAAATAGAAAATGAATGGAAAAAGAGAGGCGATCTTGGTTTAGTAGCTGAATCTTTAATTAAGACAAAAAAACAAACTACATTGCAATCTTCTAAATTAATTGTAAAGAAAGTATTTGAAAATTTGAGGAAATTAGCAGAGCTTGAAGGAGAAGGTACTGTTGGGAAAAAAACGCAGCTTATAGCAGAACTTCTTACGTCTGCAAAACCTATTGAATCAAAATACATTGTAAAAACTATTTTAGGAGAGATGCGCATAGGAGTTGGCGGAGGCGCAATGAGAGATGCAATTGTATGGTCATTCTTCAGCAATAAAATTGGATTGAAATATACAGAAGAAATGAATGATATTGGAGTAGAAGATAGAAAAGTGTATAATAAATACATAGATGCTGTACAACATGCATATGATGTCACAAATGAATTTGCAGAAGTAGCAAAAGCTGCAAAATTAAAAGGATTAAGGGGTTTAGAAAATATAGGTATGAAAGTAGGTACCCCAATACAGGTTATGCTTGCATTGAAAGTGGACACAATAGAAGAAGCATTTGAGACTGTTGGCAAACCAGCTGCTATAGAGTTTAAATACGATGGGTTCAGGATACAAGCACATAAAGATGAAAAAGGAAATATAAAACTATTTACAAGAAGATTGGAAGATGTTACTAAGCAATTCCCAGATATTGTCGAATTTGTTAAAAAAAATGTAAAAGGAAAAAGCTTTGTCATAGATTCAGAAGCAGTGGGTTATGATAAAAAAACTGGTAAGTATTTGCCATTCCAAAATATATCGCAAAGAATTAAGAGGAAATATGATATTGGTAAGACGGCAACAGATTTGCCAGTTGAGCTTAATGTTTTTGACATTATTTATTATGAAGGCAAGAATTTGATTAATGAGCCATTTGAAAATAGAAGAAAATTATTAGAGAGAATAATTAAGCAGGAACCTAAAAAAATTGTCCTTGCAAAAAATAAAATAGCATCTGACAAAAAGGACGTTGAGAAATTCTTTAAGGAAGCTGTTGAAGCAGGAAATGAAGGCTTAATGTTTAAGTCTCTAAGCTCACCTTATAAGCCAGGTGCAAGAGTCGGCTATATGATAAAATTTAAACATATGATGGAAACCCTTGATTTGGTAATAGTTGGAGCAGGATGGGGGGAAGGTAAAAGAGCAAAATGGCTAAGCAGCTATACAATCGCTTGTTTAGATGAAAATGTAACTTTTGTAGAACTAGGAAAAGTAAGTACAGGATTAAAAGAGAAAAAGGAAGAGGGGCTGAGCTTTGAGGAGATGACTAAAATATTGAAACCATTAATAATTGCAGAGAAGGGTAAAGAAGTAAAGATTAAACCGAGTGTTGTTATTGAAGTTGGTTATGAGGAAATACAAAAAAGTCCAACTTATGCAAGTGGTTATGCTCTGCGCTTTCCTCGCGTAGTATCCTTACGAACTCTTGACAAAGGAGCTGAGCAAGCCAGCACTTTAGATTATATTAAAAAACTTTATGAGGCACAGAAGAAACATACAAGTTAGATATGTTTTTACTAATATGAAAACTAATATGAAAAAAATAATCTTGTTTTTAATGATTTTTGTTATAGCATTACCTCTTGTTTTTGCTAAACAGGGGCATATGAAGCTTTTGGCAGTAAGAGAAACTGAGAACGGCTATGAAGGCGGAATCGCTGATTTATATTTGGAGATAAAGGATGGTTCAGGAAGAGTTTTCCTTGAAACATTCCCTTTAACAAGAACAGATACACAAATGTCTACGAGGTTTGCAAAGGCGATTGCATGTAATATTATTGAGAAGGAGTGTGATGATTTAGATTTCTTCTATACAATAACTGCAGACTCTGCTATTATAGCTGGACCTAGCGCAGGTGCATCAATTGCTGTACTCACTGTTGCATTACTTGAAAATCTTGAATTAAATGATGACTATGCAATAACCGGAACAATAAATTCAGGTGGTTTAATTGGACCTGTAGGAGGTCTGAAAGCTAAGGTAGAGGCAGCAAAAAAAAGTGGCTTAAAAAAGGTGCTCATACCAGCTGGAGAATTAATAGTCAAGGTTGATAACACAACAACTGACTTGAAAAACCTTTCAAAAGAATTAGACATTGAAATTGTTGAAGTCTCAACTTTAAGCGAAGCAATTAAAGAATTTACAGGTAGAGAAATAATTACGCAGTTCAAAAGCATAGACATAAATGAGCAATATAAAAATACAATGAAATCATTAGCTAAAGACTTGTGTGACAGAAGCAATAAGCTAAAGGCAGAAGTAAAGGGTTTAAGTCTGTCTCTTAATATAAGCGTACTAAAAGAAAATGCATTTAATCTAACAATAAAAGGAAAAGAGGCGTTTGAGAAGCAAACATTTTATTCTTCTGCAAGTTATTGCTTTGGTGCTAATGTAGAATATTCAACTTTGCTGATATTATCAAAAAATCTTACAAGAGATAAGGTTATAGAAGAAGTGGAAAGGTTAAAGCAAGAAATAAATAGATTTAGGCGTAGATTAGAGAATATAGAGAAAAAAACAATCACAGATTTAGAAGCCTATATTGTAGTTAGAGAAAGATTAGCAGAAGCAGAGGATTCAGCAGAGCAAACACTAGAGATATTGAACAGAACAAATAGAACAGAAAGGGTCGCAAGGACTCTTGCATATTCAGCAGAGAGAATCAATTCAGCTTATTCATGGGCAACCTTTTTTGGTGAAGAAGGTAAGGAATTCAATCTAAACAAGGAGGTAATAAAGAAATCGTGTCAAAATAAGATAAGCGAAGCTGATGAAAGAAAGCAATATGTTGAGCTGTATTTTCCTGATACACTAGGAAGTATAAAAAAGGAAATAGATAAAGCACATGAAGAGCTTGAAAAAGGAAATTATGAGCTATGCTTATCACAAGCAAGCAAAGCCAAGGCAGATGTAGACATAATATTGAGTGTGTTTGGTGTTGATGAAGGTCAGTACAAAAATATAGTTGAGAGGAAGATTGATGTAGTAAAGAATAATATCGCAAGACAGTCTGCAAAAGGTATTTTTCCAATTTTGGGTTACAGTTATTACGAGTATGCTAGTTCATTGAAAGACTCAGATGTATTCTCTGCCTTACTATACTCAGAATATGCTTTGGAGCTTGGAAATTTGGATATCTACTTCAAGAACAGCGAAGAGAAAGAAACTGTTGAAATTGAAAAGAAATTTAAGATTGAGCTTAACAAAATGGCAATTTTTCTGGTTGGGGTTTTAGTTGGAATTATAGCAACTCTTCTTGTAAGGAAAAAAGGAAACTATGTGAAGATAAAAAAGGGCAATATTAAAACAAATAAAAAGAAAAGATAAGTATAAACCCAACAGAACAATACTTTGATTGCTCTGCTGGGAAAAAAGAGGTGATAGATTATCACCGTAAAATAGTTTATATTGATTATCACTGAAGAATGAATAAACTTATATTTAAATTTTTCTATTTGAGGATATTTTTACTAATCTTAATTACAATTTTTATTTTAAGTGGGTGTAATAGAAAAACTGGCGCACTAATTTACGAGATTCCAAGTGAGAATGCAGAAAAGACAGAGCTTTATTTTTGCCCTCAAGATGATTGTGGCTTTGTATTTGAGAAAAAAATAAAATCTGCTAATATTTCTGTCCATTGTGCATTTTTTGATATCGAGCTGGAAAAAGTAATCAATGCATTAGCCGAAAAAAGTAAAGATACAAATGTCAAAGTTGTTATTGATGAATCAAATTATAATGAACAGACTAAAGGGGAGGGAGTACGATTAGATAAAAGTAACGGCTTAATGCACAATAAATTTTGTGTTATTGACAGCTATTTTGTTATAACCGGTTCTTTTAACCCAACATACAATGACAATTATAACAACAATAATAATGTTATAATTATTTATTCAAATACACTAGCGAAAAATTACGAAGAGGAATTTAATGAACTGTGGAATGGCAATTTTGGAAATGGTGATATTGTAAGGTATCCGCGCTTAATCGTGAATAACAAGCTTATAGAAAATTATTT
>CAZGEW010000031.1:0-10348 GCA_964524225.1 uncultured Methanosarcinales archaeon
ATGCAATTATGCCTAGGTTAGTTAGTAATGCTAATATTTCGTTAGTAGACAAAGAAATTGAGATAAAGAAGACAGAGTTAGACGCAAACATCGAGATAACTTCTCCAGACCAATTACAGGCATTCCTTGACCAAGAAGAGAAAATGCTGAAAGATATGGTCGAGCAAATTGCGTCAAGCGGGGCAAATACACTTATATGTCAAAAAGGAATAGACGATGTTGCACAGCACTTCCTTGCCAAAAAAGGCATTTATGCAGTTCGTAGAGTTTCTGACTCAGACATGAAAAAGATTGCAAAAGCTACAGGTGGTAACGTAGTAAGCAATTTGCATGACTTAAGCAAAGAAGATTTGGGTTATGCTGGAGTTGTGGAAGAAAGAAAAATTGGAGACGAGGAATTTACTTATATAATGGAATGCAAGAATCCAAAGGCTGTCACTATACTTATACGAGGAGGAACAGAGCATGTCACAAATGAAATAGAAAGAGCGATAACAGACGCTGTTGGAGATGTAGCAGCTGCCTTGAAAGATGGTAAAGTTGTTGGTGGAGCTGGCGCTCCAGAAGTCGAGTTGGCGATAGAGCTAAGAAAATATGCAGAGTCATTAAGTGGGAGAGAGCAGCTTGCTGTGCATGCATTTGCAGATTCAATGGAAATAATCCCAAGAACATTGATTGAGAATGCAGGGCTTGATCCAATAGATATAATGACGGAGCTTAAATCTGCTCATTCCAAAAAGCAAAAATGGGCTGGTGTTGATGTCTTCACAGGAAAAATAACAGACTCATGGAAGAAAGGGGTTATTGAGCCATTAAAGATAAAGACGCAAGCAGTAAGTTCTGCATCTGAAGTTGCAGTAATGATATTAAGAATAGACGATGTAATTGCAGCCTCTGGCTCTAAAGACAAAGGGCCAAGAATGCCACCTGGAGCTGGAATGGGTGGCATGGGCGGAGAAGATATGGGGTATTAGATTTATTTTAATTTTTTTCAAATTTTCTAATTCAGCTCTTTTTTAACAAACTTAATTGATTAAAAATGGACTAATATAAAAACATTTATATTTTTAAGTATAAAAATTAAAAATTTATCAAAATATGAATTAAAATAAAGAGGTGAAATCATTCTAAATTATGCCACAAAAAGAGATTGATAAACAAGAATTATTATCTTTAAAAGAAATTTATAAGAGACATTTAGAGAAGGAATTAGGCACAAAGCTAGAAGAGTGGACATCTAAGCCAACTTCAAAGGAGTATCAACAATTCAAAGCAGAATTTCTGCCAAAACCCTTGACTCTGTACGAGAAACTTTGTAACTTAAGCGAGAAATTATTAAAAATAAAGCCAGACCAAAAAAAGGCAGTTATCATTCAAGAAGCCATAGATATAACCCATTTGGGTATTACACCTGCTGGCGCAATCTCATTTTCTTTTTTGATGCCATTATTAATGGCTGTATTTGGCTCATTGATTTCTTTTTTGATATTCGGCTCTACATTTTTTGTTTTATTATTTTTGATAGGTGCTCTTTCGCTTATTAAACCTCTCGGCAAAATACCAGAATTTCTGGCTAATAACTGGCGTCTTAAAGCCAGCAACCAAATGGTGCTTTGCATTTTCTACACTGTTACATACATGAGGCATACATCAAACCTTGAGAAAGCAATTGAGTTTGCATCACAACATCTAGCCCCTCCATTGTCATTAGACTTGAAAAAGATTCTTTGGGATGTTGAAACTGAAAAATATTCTTCTGTTAAAGAGTCACTTGACATGTACTTAGAAACATGGAGAAAATGGAACATTGAGTTTATTGAGGCATTTCATTTAATAGAAAGCTCTTTGTATGAAGGAGATGAAGCAAGAAGGCTGAATATATTAGAGAAATCGCTAGATGTTATACTTGATGAAACTTACGAAAAGATGCTTCATTACGCCCACAATCTTCAAAATCCTATAACAATGTTACATATGCTTGGTATAATTCTCCCTATTCTAGGACTTGTAATTCTACCATTGGTTGTTAGTTTTATGGAGAATGTAAAATGGTATCATCTAGCAATGATATATAATATTGTTTTGACAGTGGTCGTTTATTATCTTGGCAAAACTATTCTATCTCGGAGACCGACAGGATATGGAGACACTGATGTTTCAGAAGAGAATCCTAAATTAAAAAAATACAGGAATATTCTAATTAAGGTAGCAGGTAAAGAATTTCAGATAAGTCCATTAATAATAAGCGTTTTTGTAGGTGTTATGTTATTCTTGATTGGTTTAACTCCGTTAATGTTTTATGCACTAAATATTCCTGATTTCGGATTTGGACAAGAAGATTTGACAAGTTCCTGTAAGCGACAATATTGTTTTTTAGAATATAGAACAAGCACAAAAACAAATGAGGAAATTGGGCCTTATGGTTTGGGAGCTTCACTCCTAAGCTTGTTCATACCCTTAAGCTTTGGTGTTGCAATTGGCTTGTACTATAAACTTAAATCAAAAAATATAATAAAGATTAGAGAAAGGGCAAAACAACTTGAGTTAGAGTTTGCAAGTGCTTTATATCAGCTTGGCAATAGGCTAGGCGATAATGTTCCTGTGGAAATCGCTGTAGAAAAAGTATCTAATATTATGAAAGGGACTATATCTGGCAATTTTTTTGAGGTTGTTAGCTTAAACATAAGGAGTATGGGTATGAGTGTGGAAAAGGCAATTTTTGATCCTGTGCATGGTGCATTGGTATATTTCCCAAGCAACTTAATTGAAAGCTCAATGAAGGTCTTAACGCAAGCTATAAAGAAAGGGCCATTGATAGCTGCACAAGCCTTGACCAATGTAGCTAGGTACGTAAAAGAAATACACAAGGTAAATGAAAGACTGAAGGATTTGATGGCTGATATTATCTCTTCTATGCGCTCACAAATAAAATTTTTAACTCCAGCGATTGCAGGGGTAGTTATTGGAATAACATCAATGATAACTGCTATATTAGGTAAATTAAGTAATAGATTACAAAGCACAGTTGATACAACAAGCACAGTAGGAGGAGCCCCAACTCAAATTCTTGATATATTTGGAGATGGTGTGCCAACATACTATTTCCAGCTTATTGTTGGCGTTTATGTTGTTCAAATAACCTTCATATTAACTGTCATAGCAAATGGAGTCGAGAATGGCTCTGACAAGCTGAATGAAAGATTCCAGCTTGGCAACAACCTAATTAAAAGCACAATTCTTTATGTTTTAATTTCAGCAGGTGTAATGTTACTATTCAATATAGTTGCTGGAAGATTATTGATACTAGCTTGAGTGGTTAAAAATTAGATTAAAAGAAATTAAACTAAAAGTGGGGCAGAGGGAACTTCCACAAAAATTTTTTTTTTGGTTTGAATCCCTGACTCCACGGTATCGAACATTTCATCGATTGCTCTCAAAATACCGTCTTCAGCCGTTTAAGCCAACTGGAAAAGTTGTGTGCTCTCCCAGGCTGAGCTACTGCTCTGGTTCTACAAACACCGCTTATAGAATCCCCATAAATGCTCAACCTAAAATTCAGAACAAGTAACAAATTTAAAAGACTTTCGATTTAAATATCTTCATCTACATCTTCAATGTCCTCTTCTTCAACATTTAGCTCTTCGCCAAAATTTTCCTTGCTTTCTTCCATCGGAATATTAGTTCTTATTTTTGATTCATCTTCTTTATTTGAGGTAACATCGGCTTTTCCTACAACTTCAAGCTTTCCCATTCTGCCTGTTGTAAGTTGCATCTCACCTTGCCACTCGCTTACATACCCATTTTCTAGATGAACTTTGTCACCAGCCTTGACTTTTTCAATATCCTCATTCCATAATGTTAGTTTTATATCGCCAGTCTCGTCTTTTGCGATAGCAGTCGCAACTTTTCCGGGTCTACCAAATTTCTGGAATTCTCGAGGAGCACCTACGTCAATAACGTCAACAACAATGTCAACATTGCCTTGCTTTGGTTTTAAATCTTTTACTTGCATTTTATAGTTAATTTATTTAATTTATTTTAATTTATATATAAATTTATGCCTCTTTGATTTTTATTTGTTGAACCCCCTCCAAAAACCTATAAAGAATTAATACGCTTTATACGCTCATTAAAATATGCTTGTTCATTCTGGACTGCATAAATGGAGGGAAATATACTAATTGGGTTATTGCTTAGATAAAATTTATTTATTTTATTTAGAGCAGAAAGCAAACTACTCTTGCTTTGCAAATGTTTTATAGAATATTCATCAGCCATAATTTCTATGTCTCTTTTCCAACATTTGGATTATTTTTAAGTTGCACTTTTATTTTATCTACCCATTCCCTCTCTTCTTTTTTCATTGCCGAATACAATTTAGAAAAAGTTTCTGTTTCATATATTTCATAAGGCATAATCATAGAGATAAAAAATAAATCTATTCCTGAACATACTCCACTCCTAAAGCCAAGCAAATCTCTGCTTTCTTCAGCTCTTTGCCAAGATATGCTGCATGATCAAGCCTTTTAAACCAATTCTTGTTGTTTTTCTCGCTGTAATCAAATATTGCTGTGTATAAATCTTGCGTTCTCCTTCCTCTGAATTCTTTCAATATCGTATGCTGGTAGTCGCATATAGCAACTCCAATGTCATGAGTATCCCAATAAATCTTAATTAAAACATAGCATCCATCATCAGTTTTGAAATCCTTATAATCGTCCCATTTCTTGACTTGTATGACTTCAAAATCGTCTGCAACCTTCTTGTCTTTTACCCATGCAGGTCTTTCAATTGCCATTTATCAAGTAAATTATCCATTATTTAAAATATTTTTGTTTTAACTTAAAATTTTAGCGACAATTTTATATACTTCATAACCTTCTTAAAGGGTATGGTTGATAAAGTAAGCTTTTTTCCATTGGATGCTGCATATAAAGTTGTAGAAGGCAAACCTGTAATATACCTTTACGGCAGAACAATTGACGAAAACCAGATATGTGTAACTTATGATAGATTTGAGCCTTATTTTTATGTTATACCAAAAGATGGGCTAAACATCAGCGAAAAATTGCAAAAAATTAGAATAGAAGACAATGGCAATATATCTTACGTGACTAGAACAGAGACTTTAGTGAAAAGGTTTTTTGGTAAAGAGGTGTTTGTAATAAAGGTGTTCACTAATTTGCCCAGCTCAATACCTATAATTAAAGATGCAATTAAGGAATGGGAGATAGTAGAATCGATTTACGAATATGATATACCTTTTGTGAGAAGGTACTTGATTGACAACAACATAACACCATTAACTTTGCATCAAGCTATTGGCAATTTTTCAAATCCGAAATCAAGGGTTGCAATTTTTGATGCTGATAACATAGAACAAATCAGTACAGAGACTTTACGTGAGCCAAGGGTTTTAGCATTTGATATTGAAACTTATAGCCCATTCGATTTGATGATAGATGCTGAAAAAAATCCCATAATAATGCTATCTTTTTATGCCAAGGATTTCAAAACGGTTTTCGTATGGAAGTCATTTGAAACAAAGATTGATTACATAAATTTTGTTGATAGTGAAGAGGAGTTGATTAAAAAATTCAAGGAGGTCATTGAAGACTACAAGCCAGACATTTTAACGGGATATTTTTCAGATGGATTCGATTTACCGTATCTAAAAACAAGAGCAGATAAGTACAAAATTAAGCTTGACATAGGTCTTGATTACTCTGAGTTAAAGATTAAAAGTGGTAAGGTCTCGACAGCATCAATAACTGGCATTAGCCATCTGGACATATTCAAGTTTGTAAAGAAAATAATAGGTACTACTTTAGAAACCTCGTCTTATGATTTGAATGCAGTTGCATCAGAGCTTCTCGGTGAAAAAAAGCATGACGTTCATTTAGCTGATTTACCGTATATTTGGGACAACAATCTTAATGCTTTGGAGAGATTTTGCGAGTATAACCTTAATGACTCTATATTAACCTACAACTTAACAATAAAAATGCTTCCTACACTTATTGAAATGGTAAAGATTGTAAACCTACCGATATATGATGTAAACAGAATGGGATTCTCACAATTAGTTGAATGGTATATAATAAAGCAAACACCTTCCTTTAATGAAATTATTCCAAATAAGCCAAATTATGATGATATACAACGCAGAAAGGCAGATACATATGAAGGAGGCTTTGTTTTTGAGCCAAAACCAGGCTTGTATAAAGATATAGTAGTTTTTGATTTTAGAAGCCTGTACCCTACAATTCTGAGCTCACATAATATAGGTCCTGATACGATAAATTCTATATGTTGTAAAGATACAGCTCAAGAAATCTCGGTAGAGGCTGACAAAAAATATTGGTTTTGTAGCAAAAGAAAGGGGTTTATTTCTGTTTTAATAGAAGATTTGATAACTAGAAGAATAAGAATTAAGGAGATTATAAGAGAGGAACATGATGAAAAATATGTATTTCTGGATGCAAGGCAAAATAGCTTAAAACTGCTTGCAAACTCATTTTATGGTTTTCTAGGTTTTTTTGGGGCTAGATGGTATTCATTAGATTGTGCAAAATGTACAACAGCACTAGGAAGGCATTACATTCAAAAAGTAATTGAAAATGCCCAAAAAGACGGTTTTTTTGTGGTTTATGGTGACACCGACAGTGTTTTTATGACACTTGATAATAAATTGAGAGAAGATGCCAAGAATTTTGCCGATGCAATAAACAAAGAATTGCCAGGTCTAATGGAGCTTGAGTTTGAAGGATTTTATCCAGCTGGGATATTTGTGTCTGCAAAGCTTGGCGCTTTCGGTGCAAAGAAGAAATATGCCTTACTCTCTGACGAGGGTGTATTGAAAATAAGAGGGTTTGAAACAGTAAGGCGCAATTGGTCTTTAATTGCTAAAAGTGTTCAGGAAAAGGTTTTGAATATAATATTAAGAGAGCATGACACAAAAAAAGCACTTGAATATGTAAAGAGTGTAATAAATGACTTGCGTAACAAAAAAGTAGCTCTTGAAAAAGTCATAATACAGACCCAATTGCAAAAGGATATATTAAGTTATGCAGCAAAAGGCCCTCATGTCGCTGTTGCCCAAAGACTAAAAAATAGAGGAATACCTATTGGTGCTGGCTCAATTATAAAGTATGTTGTGACACAAGGCAGTGATATTATCAGAAATCGCTCAAAATTACCAGAGGAAGTCAAAGAAAGTGACTACGATGCTGATTATTACATAAACAATCAAGTTATACCATCTGTTGAGAGGATATTCAATGTATTGGGTTACACAAAGGAGGATTTGCTTGAAACAAAAGAACAGACAAAATTAGAGGTGTTTTTTACATAATTTTAAAAAACATTTGGAAGACACACGCAACAACTGGGTAACTATGATGTTTGTTACCAAAAAAAGATATAACTGCTTCAGAAAGCAGTCTGTAATCAACACGTGTACAGATGCATTCAAAGAGTTTGAAGCCTTTGGCTTCGAATTTGGCGAGATATGCTTCGGCGGAACTCATAAAACAAAAATTTTAAATATAAGTTCAAGAAATCTGTACTATTAGGTTTTAATAATAATGATTTTGGAGGTGGATTACTAAAATGGCACAAAAGATGGGACAATGGGCATTTATAGTCGGTGTAGTACTTGCCATATTGTTTGGATTCTTTAAAGCAGGAAACTGGGCAGGTGTTGTTACACTAGTATTGGTAATAGCAGGACTTATAGTTGGATTTTTGAATGTTACTGAAAGGGAGACAACTCCATTTTTGGTAGCGGCAATAGCTCTTATGGCAACAAGCGCTGCAAATTTAATGGTTATTAATGACCTTGTGCCAAATGTTGGCACTTGGCTGCAAAACATTGTTGGAAATTTTGCAGTATTGATTGCACCTGCAGCTGTGGTAGTTGCACTAAAGGCTGTGCATTCTTTAGCTAGAGAGTAAATTAAAAAAATTCAAAGCTCGGCTTTGAATTTTTTATTATTTTATTTCTGAAAAAATCTAAAAATGGAAAATGCACTATATATGAATGACTCTTACATTAAAGAGTTTGAAGCTTATGTTGAGGGTGTAAAGGATGACAAGTATGTGGTATTAGATAAGAGCGCTTTTTACCCCTCTGGCGGTGGTCAACCAAATGACATAGGAATTATGGTTTGTAACGATGAAGAATATAATGTTGTTTATGTTGGCAAGTTTTCAGGGCAGATAAGCCACGAGGTTTCAAAACCTGGGTTAAAAGTTGGCGACAAAGTAATTGGTAGGATTAATTGGGATAGAAGATATAAGTTAATGAGAATGCATACAGCTGCACATATAATTGATGCAATTCTTTATAATGAAGCAGGGGCATTATGTACAGGCAATCAGCTTGGGACTGATAAATCGAGAATTGATTTTTCTCTTGATGCTCTAGACAGAGACAAGATACAGCAATATATAGATATGACAAATGAATGGGTTAAAAAGTCTGTTAATGTCAAAATATATTTTCTTCCCCGAGAGGAAGCCTTAAAGATAGCTGGGGTTGTGAAGCTCGCTGCTGTAATGCCGCCTGAGGTTAAGGAATTAAGAATAGTTGAGATTCCAGGCATTGACATACAAGCTGATGGAGGGACGCAAGTAAAGAATACTTCTGAGATAGGAGAAATTCAACTTTTGAATCTAGAGAACAAAGGGAAGAATAATAGAAGATTGTATTATACTGTGAAGTCTTCCTTATAAAAAAGAACTAACTTTACCGATTTCTTGACAATGTTATTTCTATTATAGACACCCTTACGTCTCTTCCTTCATTGTTCTTGAAGCCTTCAGAGTCGATTTTTATGTTCCTTACAGCCACTGTATTCTCTAAAAATCTTTTTGCTGCAACTTCTGCAACATCAACAGCCCTGCTAATAAACTTACCACGGGCTTTTATCACAACATCATCTGCATTTTTGGTTGTGAACTGCATTATTACCCCAGTCACATAGTTCATAAAAGGCTTCCCTCCTATAAAAACACTGTTATCCATCATTTTGTCTTACCCCCTCTATGAAAAAATCATTGCTAAAGCAATAATTTTTTATTATTATATTTAAATGTTTTGGCTAAAGTTTCATAATTCTAGCCCTCAGAACCTTTTTTCCTTGGACATCTTCCATGATAATCTTATAATTTTGATAGTTTATGTCTTCGCCATTCTTTGGTGCTCTACCGAGTGTGGTAAATATAAAGCTGTCCAAATCTACATAATCAGATACTCTTATTGACAAGCCAGTCTTTGCATTCAACTCCTCAATCTCTATAGAGCCTTTTACAATCCATTCGTTTTTTGATATATGTATCATATAAGGATTTATTTTATCGCTTTCGTCAATAATTTCGCCCACTATTTCCTCTAGAATGTTCTCAATTGTTACTAAGCCAACAACTCGTGCTTTCTCATCTATTACAATAGCCATATGCTCTTTCCTTGACTGGAATAATTTGAGCATAGAATCCATTTTTTTGTTCTCGAACACAAAAAAAGGCTTTTTCATCACATCTTTTACCAAAACATCAAATTTCCCCTCACTCAAGAATTTGATGGTATCTTTTAGATGCAATATACCAACAATGTTGTCTCTATTTTTCTCATAGACAGGAAACCTCGAATATCTTTTAACAGTTGGTAATTGAAGTACACTCTTGATTTGCATATCAGAACTAACTAGCACCATACTTTTTTTTCTTGTCATAACATCTGCTACTCTAGTGTTCTCAAAATCGAATATGCGATGAATCATTTTTTTCTCTATTTCTTTTATAGAGCCTTCTTCTTCACTTGCTTTAACTATGCTTTTAAGCTCTTCCCTTGGTATTATAGGTATCCTTTTAGTTCCAATTAAACTGTTTATACCTTTAAGGAAGTAATCCAAGAGCTTAATAAGTGGGTATATAGCTAGGTTTATGTACCATATTATTGGCGCTACAATTGGTGCTAGTATATGATTGTTATTTGTGCCTATGGATTTAGGAGTTATGTCACCAAAAATTAAAATTAAGAAAGTTGCTATACCTGTTGCTATGCCTATGGCATTACTTCCGAATAATTCAATTGCTATAGATGTTGTGATAGCTGCTGCGGCAGTATTTACAAGGTTATTACCGATAAGTACAGTTGATAATAATATCTCAGGATTGTCTTTTAATTTCTTTACATAGGTTGAACCAAATTTCTTTTTCTCAACCCAATGCATTACTCTAAAATTACTTAACGATATCAAAGCAGCTTCAGAAATAGCAAAGAAAGCTGACAGTATTATCATGATAATTAACAGCAATATTTGTGTAGATATACTCATTTTATTTA
>CAZGEW010000031.1:10448-16250 GCA_964524225.1 uncultured Methanosarcinales archaeon
AGCACTTCATCAGTTTTTTTGTTCCATAAATACTTTGACTCGTAATCAAAAAAATCATATTTTATACCTAACTCTGAAAATATTTTTGATTGTCCATCTATACATGTCTTTACTATATTCTGGAATTTTTCTTTAACCTTTTTGTCACCCTTTTCCAGCAAATTTAATAATTCTATAACATTTTTTTCCAACTCTGGGTTTTCTTCAATTTTTTTATTTATTTCAATATAAATGTTTAACAACTCATCAAATGTTACCTTTTTTAGTCTATCTGCTCCTAATACAAGCATTGCTATCTGCTTACCTACATCATTAACAAAATAGTGTGTCTCTACTCTATACCCTTGAAATCTGAGAATTCTTACAATTGCATCGCCAATCAATGCATTTCTTGCCCTGCCAACATGTGGCGATGCATTTGGATTTATGCTAGTATGCTCCACTAATACCTTCTTGCCTTTTCCAATTCCAGAAGAGCCATATTTATCTTTTTCTTTCAAAATTTTTTTTATTATTATATCTGCTATTTTATCTTTGTTTACAAAAAAATTAAGGTAAGGGCCTATGACTTGTACTTTTTCAATAAAATCATTGGGCTTGAATTTTTTGCTTAATTCCTGAGCTATATCACTTGGTGATTTTTTCAACTCTTTTGCTAAAGTGAAGCATGGAAAGGCATAATCACCCATTTCTGGGTTAGGAGGTGTATCTAGCCGAATATCCTCAAGATTTATCTCTTTTTTAAGAAATTTTATTATTGCATTTTTGAATTTATCCATAGAATTTATTATATTAAAATATTATGATATAAATGTTTTGATTTTTTCTATTAATTTAAGGTAAGAGACTAATTCATTAATTTTTATTATCTTCAAATTATATCTCTTAGCAAATCTCCTTAATTCAGGCATTTTAGCCATTTTTCCATTCTCGCCTATAATTTCACAAATGACAGCAGCAGGATAAAGTTTAGCAAGTTTTGCTAGTTCAATCGCTGCCTCAGTATGTCCTGTTCTTTTATTTAATCCATTTTCATCACATCTTAATGGAAATACATGACCAGGTCGTGCAAAATCATACGGCTTAGTGCTCTCATCTATTAATGCTTTAATTGTTTTTGCTCTATCATAAGCAGAAACCCCTGTTGTTGTTCCATTTTTTGCATCAACAGAAATTGTAAAAGCACATTTAGTAAACTCTGTATTTGTTTTTGTCATGAGCGGCAATTTCAACTTATCAAGCCTTTTTGAAAGCATTGGCACACAAATTAAGCCACGAGCATTCTTAATCATAAAATTTATTTTTTGTGGAGTAACCTTTTCGGCAGATAAAACTAGGTCTGCCTCATTTTCTCTAGTTTTTTCATCAATAAGAATTACAAACTTACCTCTCTTAAAGTCTTCTATAGCATTTTTTAAATTGAAGAAATACATTGTGAGTATATGTTTTAAAGATAAGCTTCTATAAGCATGTCCCTTCCTATTTTCCTACTGACTGAATTTTTTAAATTTATTGCTTTATCAATCTTTTTTATACCCAAATTGCCAATTGCTCCAAGGCCATTGCCTATTATTTTAGGAGCAGCAAATATCAAAATTTTATCTACTATATCGGCTTTTATAGCAGAACTATTTAATTCAGAACCGCCTTCAATCATTACGCTTGTTATTTCATGTTCTCCAAGCTGCTTAACCAAATCTCTTAAATCTACCATATTATCTTTTGTTTTTGTTATTATCATACCAATTCCCTTCTGCTGAAATTTTTTTATTTCCTCCTTTGATACTTTATTAGTTGTTGCTATTATAAGATTAGATGGTTCCCTCATTAATTTACAATCTTTCGGAATTTTAAGCTTACTATCAACTACAATTTTCATTGGCTCTTTTCCTTTATACAATCTCGGAGTTAACTCAGGATTATCTCTAACTACAGTATTCAACCCAACCATAACAGCATCCACTTCTGTTCTTAGTTTATGAACATAAGTCCTTGCTTCTTTGCTAGTAATGTATTTTGAGTCACCTGTTGCTGTTGCAATCCTTCCGTCTAAACTCATTGCTACCTTAATTATGACGAAAGGTCTTTTTGTTTTGATGTACTTGAAATAAACTTCGTTCAATTTCTTGGATTCATCCTCGAGAATGCCAATTTTTGTTTTTATGCCTCTAAACTTAAGCTCTCTATAACTATCAATCAGTGGATTTGGATCCTTTACTCCTATAATAACTTCTCTGACTCCAGATTCTATTATCCTCTCTGTACATGGTGGTGTTCTGCCCCAATGAGAGCAAGGTTCCAAGTTGACATATAAGGTAGAATTAACTGCCTTCTTTCCTGCTTTATTTAACGCAATTACCTCAGCATGCTCATCACCAGCTTTTTTATGATAACCATCTCCTACAATTCTACCCCTTTTAACAATAACACATCCAACCATTGGATTGGGGCTTGTTTGAGCTCTGCCTTTTTCAGCAATCTTTATAGCCAATGCCATGTATTTCTTGTGAGATATCAAAGTTGAACCACCCTAATAAGCAGTAACTTCAAATTAGTATATAAATTTAATTATCAATAATTGTCAAAGTTTTTCGCTAATTAATACAGATAAAGTTTTTAAATACAATTAAAATTAGCGTAAATGATGGAAGAAAGACAGGAACAGCTCGGTATAAATGTAAAAAAATCTGAAGACTTTAACGAGTGGTACAACCAAGTTATTTTAAAAGCTGACCTAATAGACTATAGCCCTGTTTCTGGATGTATCATACTAAAACCAAACTCTTATGCAATTTGGGAAAAAATACAGAATATTTTTAACGAGAAAATAAAGAAATCTGGGCATAAGAATTGTTATTTTCCTATGTTTATACCAGAAAGCCTTCTAAAGAAAGAGGCAGAGCATATTGAAGGATTTTCTCCAGAAGTGGCTTGGGTTACAAAAGCAGGAGACACAGAGTTAAATGAAAGGTTAGCAATAAGACCGACTTCAGAAACTATAATGTATGAGGGTTTTGCAAAATGGATTAGGTCTTGGAGAGAGCTGCCTTTGCTTCTAAACCAATGGAACTCTGTAGTTAGGTGGGAATTTAAACATCCAAAGCCATTTTTGCGTACTAGAGAATTTTTGTGGCAGGAAGGCCATACAGCTCATGCAACAAAAGAGGAGGCAGAGAAAGAGTTAATGCAACAGCTCTTTGAATATGTTGATTTGATTGAAAATTTCATGGCAATTCCAGTAATTCCAGGAAAGAAAACTGATAAAGAGAAATTTGCAGGTGCAGATTACACAACAACAGTAGAAACACTATTGGCTGATGGAAAAACATTGCAGATGGCAACATCTCATTTACTTGGACAGAATTTTGCAAAAGTATTTAACATAAAATTCCTTGATAAAGATGAGCAAGAAAAATATGTATGGCAGACTTCTTGGGGCTTAAGCACAAGGACAATTGGAGCAATAATAATGATGCATGGTGATGACAAAGGATTAGTATTGCCTCCGAGAATTGCCCCAACACAAATTGTAGTTGTTCCAATAGTATTTAAAGAAAAGAAAGAAGTGGTTATCACAAAAGCAAAGGAGATAGTTAAAAAATTGAAAGCCAAAAATTATACAGTGGAACTAGATGATAGGGAAACTTATACTCCAGGCTGGAAATTCAATGAATTGGAGCTTAAAGGAATTCCATTAAGAATAGAGATTGGTCCAAGAGATGTAGAAGCTGAGCAAATTGTTTTAGTAAGAAGAGACACAGGTGAAAAGCAAACAATAAAGACAAAAGACTTGGAGAAGAAGGTCGAGCAGATACTTGATGAAATACAGGATAACTTATTTAATAAGGCAAAGGAATATTTAATGAATAATGTAGTAGAAGTCCATAATTTTAATGATTTTGTTGAGGCTATTAAAAACAAGAAACTTTCTAAAGCCATGTTCTGCGGTGAGATAGAATGTGAAGATATAATAAAAGAAAAAACAGAAGGTGCAGCATGTATATGTATCCCATTCGAGCAAAAACCAGCAAAAGGCAACTGCATTCAATGCAATACAGAGGCTAAGTACTGGGCATTGTTTGGGAAAGGTTATTGAACTACGGAAATATTTTAATAATAGCTACATTATCATAAATTCAATGAGTAACTTCAAATCTGTAATATTATCTGCATCTAAGCAAGCAGCTAAAGTTCTTCTCAATTATTTTGACAGAAATAATGCTTATAAAATTAAGTCGGATAAAAGTTTGGTAACAAATGCTGATATTAGGGCTAACAACATAATTATTAGAACTATAAAAAGGAATTTTCCCAACCACAACATTGTCTCAGAAGAGACTGCTATGCAACAAAATAAATCAGATTATACGTGGGTGATAGACCCACTTGATGGCACCCATAATTTTATTCATGGAATACCAATTTTTGGAACGTCGATTGCCTTAAAATATAAAAATGATATACTAATAGGCTTATTACATTTTCCAATTTTAAAGACTACATTAATTGCAGAAAAGGGAAAAGGTGCTTTTTTAAATGGAAAAAGAATCAGTGTTTCAAATAAAACTAATCTCAACCATTCATACATTTTGTTTGAATATGCTTATGCGAATAGAAAAGAAAAGGTAGAATTCCTTAAGAAACTCATACATAAGACAATTGATGTTAGGAATTTTGGCTCAGCAATTTATGATTTAGCCCTTGTAGCTTGTGGCAAGTCTGATGGTTTTGTGATTTTGTCAACACATGAGTGGGATGTTATAGCAGGATTTCTAATAGTTAAAGAAGCTGGAGGAAGAATAACAAACTTAAAAGGAAACAAATGGACATTTAAAGAGAACAAATTTGTTGTTTCTAATGGCAGAATCCATAAAGAACTTTTGAGATATGTTAAATAGCCTAAACAATTAATATGGTTAATCCAAAACTAATCCGCATCTCTTACAATAGAATTCTTCATTTGCATACCCTATGTCCTTGCTGCCGCAGTCAGAGCATACTCTATAAAGATCTTCCTTCTTAATAGCCTGCAAACTCCTCATACTTCCCCCAATGTATGTCATCTATAAAACTTTTACCATCTCATATTTTTAAAACTTTCGATATTGGAACTTCCTAAACAATCATTTTTTTATGCTCAATTTGTCCAATTACTTATGTCGCTAACTAAAGAATAGAAAGATTTATATATGTGCTAATTTATTAGGAAAAACTTCCTAAAAATATAACAAGGGTGATTTTATGGGGTTTTTAAGCAAATTAAAAGAAAAGTTGGGAACAAGCGCTAGTTCTGACATGTTTGAGGAATCTGAGCAAGGCTATGTTGAGCTGGGTAGTGAGCCAAAGATCGATACAAAGTCTAAGTTGATGGTTAGGCCATTCGTGATTGAGGAATTTGAGAATATAAAACCTATTCTTGATTCTCTTAGAGAGGGCCATACTATTGCACTAATTAATATTAAACCTCTGAAGGACAAGGACCTAGTTGAGTTGAAACGGGCTATAAACAAGCTGAAGAAGACTTGCGATGCAGTTGAGGGAGACATTGCTGGATTTGGCGAGAATTGGATTGCAGCAGTGCCAAATTTTGCCTATATTTACAGAGGACAGAAAGCTAAGGAAGAAAGCAAGAAGCAAGCTATGGAAGTTGCTGAATACGAAGAATAGTTCTTTTATGTACATCTAAACTTTTGTACCCAAGGAGCTAGGAAACAAATGACGCTTGATGACCTATTAGGGCAAAGATCACAACTCGCAAGAAATATACTAGGTAATATTGAAACAACGAGAAATTCTCGAGGA
>CAZGEW010000032.1:0-5381 GCA_964524225.1 uncultured Methanosarcinales archaeon
AGCAACCTTTTCCTCAAATAACTCAAAATCCCTCCAAAAACCCCATACCTTATTGTGCCATTCACTTTAGTTTCTTTTCTTTTTAAAGCTTCTCTTAAATTCCCATCAAAAATTGTATATGCAGTTCCAATCTCAAAAAAGAAATGAGAGTCAGAACCAGCTGTTTTTGCTATTCCTAATTTGTCAGCAATCTTATTCGCTTTTGCATTGTCTCCTGGCAAAGTTCTTGCATTAAAGCATTCAACTGCATCTATCTTATCCTTTACGTTTTCAATAGGTACTTGAAATTTGTGATTGTGTATCAGCGTTGTTCTAAATGGATGTGCTATTGTAATTAATGCATTTTGTTTTCTTACCTCATCTACCACTACAAAAAAATCAACGAAGTTGATTTTTTTGTTTAAATAATAAACTAAAACATCACCATAATTTGTGCTTATTTCCTCACCAACTATCACTTCAAAATTTTTGTCTTTGTTTAATTTTTTGACTTCTAAAGCCCCTTTGATTTCGTGATGATCGGTAATAGCAATACCATTAAGGTTACGCTTCTTCGCTAACTTTAGTATTGTTTCAGGCTTTAGATTGCTGCATTTTGAATAATGTGTATGCATATGTAGGTCGTATCTCATTTTATTTTTTCCTAGGCCAAGGAAATGGCTCCTCTCCTTCTTCAAGTGAAAGATTGCCTGCTATCTGTAATCTACTGACTCTTCCATCTAAATATTCTTTCCAAACTATAATTTTGTTATTTCTTACTTTGCCTATTATGGCATCGCTTACTGCAGTTCTGTTTCCAGTTTTGATATTTGTTGAAGCAAATTGCCACTCAACTGCCAAATATTCTCCATTGACAATTATTTTGTTAATGTATATTTTCGTGTTGTTGAAAGATTTATTGTACTCAATAAAGTCTTTGAGGGTTTCTTGTTTATTCATTCTTCTTCCTGGATACGAAAAAATCACCTCTTCATGCAATACAGAATTTAAAAGTTTTAAGTCACCAGTTTCCCAAGCTTTCGCGTGTTTAAAAACAAGTTCATTTACAAAATCTTCATTTTTAGATTTGGAGTCGCTACATCCATTAATTACGATTAATATAATAATAAAACTAATTCTTATTATTTTCATTTTTTTAGAAAAATTATTTAAACAGTTATAAATCTTATGTCTTATGAAATTCAAATTTAATATTCCTAACAAAATAACTATTATTAGGGTGAGCTTAATTCCACTATTTGCAATAATTCTTTTAGTAAATATCCCTTATAAAAATCTCTTTTCTGCTTTCATTTTTGTAATGCTTTCAATATCTGACTTTTTGGATGGTTATTTCGCAAGAAAGAAAAAGCAAGTGACAGAGTTTGGCAAGCTGATAGACCCTATTGCAGATAAGCTGCTTATTGCTACAGCATTGATTTTTTTGATAGGTAAAGGCATTGATTTGTGGATGGCTATTGTAATAATTAGTAGGGAAGTTGTAATAACTGCTATGAGAATTTATCTTATCCCAAAAAAGATTATTGTGCCTGCAAGCAATTTTGGCAAGGCAAAAACTATTGTCCAGAGCCTCGCAATTGTATTTGTTTTATTAAAGTTACCTTTAAACTGGTATGTGATGCTTACAGCTGTCGTGCTCACCGTTGTTTCAGGAATTGATTATGTTATTAAAATAAAAGGATTGACAGGTAACAAAATAGTGAATCTGCCAAATATGTTAACATTGGTTAGGTTTTTGTTAGTAATTCCATTTGTATATTATTTTTTGAGTTTAAGAATAAATATTACGCTATTGATTTTTGCTATAATAGCATTAAGCGACAAGCTTGATGGAGTTTCAGCGAGGTTAATGAATCAAAAAACAGAGCTTGGCGGTACCCTTGACTCTTTTACGGACGGTGTAGTAATAGTGGTAAGCTTCTCTTTATTTGTTATAAAGGATTATCTAAGTTTAATTTGGATCTTTTTATTAATTTTACCTGCAATCATTATACCTATATTAAAAATTATTATCTTTAAAAAACAAAGAGAGATTTCAGTAACACCAATAGCAAAAGTTCAAGTAGGCATAACATATGTGGCAATTATTGCTGTATTGGTAAATTTTGTTTATAAAGAACAACTTTTAATTGTAGCACTTATATTAATGTACTTGTCTATGTTTAGATATCTATTTCTATCAAAAGGATTACTATATGCAAGAAAGAGTTAATGCAACCTTTTTATCCTAAATGAAGAAATCATTAGTACGCCTAAGATAAGATAGAGGTAGGGGAAAAACTTGATTTCTATGTTAACTACATTTCTTAAAAGATAAGCAAATGGTATTACAATACCATTTAGGGTTATTGGCATTCCTTGAAAAGCGCCCTTTAAGTTCATTATGTTATATCTGGCAAGCCTTAGTATACCACAAAATAAGAAAATAGTAAAGCATATAATTGCCAATGGTGTTTGTATCAGTGAGAAGCCAAATATAGCAGGTGCTACTCCAAAAGATATAGTATCAGCTAATGAGTCAAGCTCTTTGCCAAATTCATTTTGTTGAGCCATGATCTTTGCTATTTTTCCATCAAAGTAGTCAGAGATTACAGCTAATATTAGCACGAAGCTTGCTGTGTTATACCATCCTTTTATAGCAAAAAGTATGCTTATAATTCCAAAGATTACATTTGTTAACGTAAAAACGTCTGCAAATTTTATTAGCCTAAAAATTTTAAACTCGTCTAAGGCAGTTCTCCTTTTAACAAGTCTAAACTCTGACTTGAATAAAGCTTCTATTCCAGATGCAGATGTCATAACTATCGCTAACCATATTAAAACCTGATCTAGAGTACCTATCATTGCAGGGATTAATGCGATTATTTGAAAGAATAGGCTTAGCTTACCTAAAGCAGTTGGCTTGAATTCTCTTCTTGAATCGCGATAAAACATTATAAACCCAATTATAATTGTTAATAAGTCTCTTAAAATAAATACAAGCACAACCCAAGGAGGAAGCAGATTTTTTAATACAAGTGCTATAGCAACAATATTAATTAAAAATCTGTCAGCAAAAAAGTTAAGAATTGACTTTAACAATGATTTTTCTATATGCTTGTTAGTTAACCCCTCAAGAAATGTAATCAATGCTGTTATAATAAAAAAGACAGTTGCAATGTTTTCTTTTCCGCTTATAATTAAGATGCTTACAATGAATGCGAGAATTACTCTCAACAAAGTGAATGCTGTAATTATCTTTTCTTTCTTAATTTTTAATCTCATTTGCTATTTCTCGCAAGTGCAAACAAAGCACGGTGGTATGTTTAAAGGCACAAATCTAGTTGTTATTTTAGAGAAGTAGTTATTAATATATTTATGAAAAGTGTATAAAAATTGATATATTACGAATTTGCCTTTGTCATTTAATGTATCTTTAGTTTCTTGAAGGATGAGATGTCTCTTAGGCACATTTAAAGTTGAGAAAGGCAGACCAGATATCACATAATCAACCTTTGTTATTTTATATTTCTTAAGATAGTTTTTTATGTTTTCTGCGCTATCGTTAATTATTACTAATCTTCTATCATTGATTTTTTTACTAAGATATCTGCAAAACCTTTCATTTATTTCAAAGCAAAATATCTTTGTGTCTTGCCTTGCTTCTTTTAGCAGAGCAGAAGTTATACAGCCTGTGCCAGGTCCATACTCAACTATGCATTTAGCACTTTCAAAATTAATATTCTTTATTATCTTGTTTATAAGAAATCTTGAGCTCGGCACTACAGAACCAATTTCTTTTGGGTATTTTACAAAAGTGGAAAAAAATAATAAGCTATTATCCATACGAGTCACTTCATTTTAGCTATGATGGTTTCACCAGCCTTCACTTTATCATTGAGCTTAACACATAAGTCCACCCCTAATGGTATAATAAGTGTTGTTTGGCTACCTAAGGCTATCATGCCTATTTTTTCTCCTTTATTAACTTTTTGCTTCTCTCTAACATAGCACCTTATCTTTCTCGCTAAAAATCCAGCAATCTGGATGAGCTTGACCTTTATCTTTTCATTCTGCAGCACAATCTCATTTTTCTCATTTTGAAGGCTTTTCTCAAAATTGTAAGCTCGGAAGAACTTACCATTTGTATATTTTATGGATTTTATAATGCCACTAACTGGCGCTCTGTTGATATGCACATCAAAAGGTGACATAAAAATAGATACAACATAACATTCGTCGTTTATATCTTTAGTCAATAATTTTACTTTGCCAATAATACCTTTGTTAATAGTTATAATTTTTTTGTCAACTTTTTGTATATTTATTATTCTGCCATCTGCAGGCGCTACAATATGGTTACCCTTTGGAATTTTTCTTTGAGGGTCCCTATAGAAGTTTAGCAAAAATAGAACTATCATAATAATAGTTAGAGAAGGGATTAACAGCAACAACATATAATTTATAGTTTTTTTTCTTAATATAAATCTTTTTGCTACTTATTCTCTAAACTCAATATCATCAA
Source organism: uncultured Methanosarcinales archaeon (assembly GCA_964524225.1). GTDB lineage: Archaea > Nanobdellota > Nanobdellia > Woesearchaeales > GW2011-AR4. Next base: position 4,505 of record CAZGEW010000032.1, read on the forward strand.
TTATTCCATCAGAGTCTATATCTACACCTTCGACTACTTTGGCTTTTATAGTTGGGTTATGAATATTGCCATTTGTTATTTTCTTAAAATCCTTTAAGAATGCAATAATAGCTGCTCTAGTGCCGCTAAACCTTTTGCCTGCAACAACCAAAATATACTTGTTGCTATTAAAAGGATTTTTTGATTTTACAATTAAACCACATTCATCTTGTGGATAGGTTTCATTTGATATTTCTGATTTTATATTTCCATTCTCAAATCTAATTGGAAGTTTAGGATTAACCCTCCCCATAACCTTATTCACAACCGGGCCCCCTATAAGTATTAAGTTATTGTTTAAGTCCTCATCTCTTACCTCTGTATCAAGCTTGACATTAAACTTTGGTACATAGTTCAAAAATGTACCTAAAAATAAAGCCAAATCCATTCCATAATAGCCATCTCTGCTTCTTGCCTTGTCTGCTCCATGAGGATCAGGTGAGCCAACAATTATTAAAGCATCTAGCTGTCCATCCTTAATAAAAGGCTCAAGAAATTCTGACTCATTTCTTATTTGTGCTATTTTGCTTGTTGTCTCAAAATCTTTAAATTTAATTACAATTGCTGGCTCTGTTAAAGCATAAAAGTTTGCTATTGCGCCTTGTTTCGTTTCCTTTTTCACTACTTTAACGATGCCTGCTTTTTCAAGATTTCTTATGTGGTAGTAAACTTTCTGCTCATGCACTTTCAAAGCTTTTGCAATGTCCATTGGATACATTACCTCTCTTGCCAATAAGCTAATTATTTTTTGGGCTAATGCAGAGCTAACACATTTTGCATGTCGCATGCTTATTTCCTGAGCAGGCAATGAATAAACTTCATTCTTTTGCTTGTCTAT
>CAZGEW010000032.1:5391-7593 GCA_964524225.1 uncultured Methanosarcinales archaeon
AAAATCTCAACTGCTTTGCAGTTGAGATTTTTCAGATATTAAAAATTTTTTTAATAGTATTATAAATTTACTATTTATATTTTTTGTTATAACTTATGTAGCTGCAACTGGAAGTTACATAGAACCAAATTTAGATTATTTTTGATGATAACAAATATAAAATACTATATCCAATACAGATAATCACTCATAACTAGGTAAGTGTTCGAAAGGGCTAAGAGACCATAAGTGAGTTCACTGTGTATTATAAATTTTTTTGTAATACTATTACAAATTTTTTAATAAGATATATAAATAAGCTATGTTTTACTATGATATCTCATCTTATGAACACTTCATTGGAAAAAATTTCATCCTTTTAGGATGAAATTTTTTATTTTTTAAAATGTGCGGTATAATCGGTGTTGTATCAAACAATAATGTTAGTGAAAAACTCTTTAATGGATTATCTAATCTTGAGTACAGAGGCTATGATTCTGTTGGTATGTGTCTTATTGTAAATAATAAACTAAACCTTAAAAAAGGGGTTGGCAAATTAGAAGAAGTTCATAAGAAGGTTGATTTCTTGAAATTGCGCGGCAGTATAGGGATTGGGCATTGTAGATGGAGCACACATGGGGGCGTGACTGAAAAAAATGCTCATCCGCATGTAGATTGCAAAAATAAAATTAGCGTTGTACACAATGGTATTATTGAAAATTATTCTAAGCTAAAAGAAGAGTTAGTGAAGAAAGGTCATAGGTTTTATTCTCAAACTGATACAGAGGTGATAGCACACCTAATTGAAGACAATTTAGATAGCATGAGTATAGAACAAGCAGTTAGAGTATCATTAAAAAAAATAGAAGGTAGCTATGCCTTAGGTGTACTATATGCTGATGAGCCAAATAAGCTCATTGCTGCAAGAAATGAAAGTCCTTTGATAATTGGAATAGGTAATAATGAGAATTTTATAGCCTCTGATGTTCCTTCTATCTTAGGTTATACAGACCAAGTGATATATCTTGATGACAAAGAAATAGCAGTTTTAACTAATAAAAGCTTTAGCATTTTTGACCTCGGCGGCAATAAAAAAAGTAAAAGAATACACAAAATAAATTGGAGTGCTGAAGCAGCACAAAAAGGCGGTTACAAGCATTTCATGCTCAAAGAAATCTATGATCAGCCACAGGCTATTGCAAACACATTAAATGAAAGGATAAGTAATGGTGACATCGTTTTCGAAAAAGAATTTGGATTAACGAGTAATTATTTAAAAAATATAAGCAGAATAGTCATAGTTGCATGTGGGACTTCATGGCATGCTGGATTAGTTGGGGAATTTATGTTTGAGGAGCTTGCAAAAATACCAACAGAAGTAGAGTATGCCTCTGAATTTAGATATAGGCATCCATTATTGGATAGGGATACGTTAGTTATTGCAATTTCTCAATCTGGCGAAACAGCTGATACAATTGCTGCTTTGAAAGAAGCAAAAAAATATGGCATAAAAACATTGTCAATATGTAATGTAATGGGTAGCTCAATTACAAGGATTTCAGATGGAACTATTTATACAAGAGCTGGTCCTGAGATTGGAGTTGCATCAACAAAAGCATTTACCGCACAGCTTGCTGTATTGTATTTGTTGACCATTTTATTAACAAAAATGAGAAAAACATTGAATAAAAAACAAATAAGGGATATGATAAATGGAATTAGAAAAATTCCATTGCAGTTGCAGTCTGTTTTAGATGAAGACGATGAAATTCTAAAATGTGCTGAGCTTTATTATCACAAGCAGAATTCTATTTACCTTGGTAGGGGTGTTAATTTCCCGATTGCTTTAGAAGGAGCTTTAAAATTAAAAGAGGTTAGCTACATTCATGCAGAAGGCTATCCTGCAGCAGAGATGAAGCATGGACCTATTGCATTAATTGATAAAAATATGCCTATAGTTTTTATTGTGCCACATGATGTTTATACCTATAAAAAGGTTTTAGGAAATATAGAGGAAGTAAAGGCAAGAGGGGGTATTATTATAGCAATTGCAACAGAAGGTGATAATGATGTACCAAAAATTGTTAAACATACTATCTTTATACCAAAGACATTATACACTTTAAGCTCTATCTTAGCTATAGTGCCATTGCAATTGTTGGCTTATTATATTGCGGATAAGCTTGGAAGGGATTGCGATCGTCCCAGGCATTTGGCAAAATC
>CAZGEW010000032.1:7693-16225 GCA_964524225.1 uncultured Methanosarcinales archaeon
ATATTGCGGATAAGCTTGGAAGGGATTGCGATCGTCCCAGGCATTTGGCAAAATCAGTAGTTGTTGAGTAGTCTATAAAATATGTATTTTAGTCGATGCTAGTTTTTCGAATATTTCTGCTACTGTGCTCCCATATACAAACCTGAAAGATAACTGTCCTTTAAGGCTTGTTATAAGTTTTCGGTCAATTAAATTTAAACCTAAAACAAAATCATATGATTCTAAAGAATTTAATCTTATATTTATTTCTCTATAATCTTCTGGTAGAATAATCAGCTCTAATTCACCAACTAGCACTCTTTGCAATAGCATAATTGAAGAATCATTTGGTTCTCTATTTCCATATATGTTAATAGAGAAAAAAAGATATTTTTAAAGTTTTGGTGTTATATAGAATTATACGTTATGGCAGATTGTATCTTAGGTAATGCTAGTTTTTCAAATATTTCTGCTACTGTGTCCCCATATACAAACCTAAAAGATAACTGTCCTTGAAGGCTTGTTATAAGTTTTTGGTCAATTAAATTTAAACCCAAAACAAAATCATAAGCAGTTAAATAAGCTACCCTTTTGTTTATTCCTCCAGAGTAGTTTGGTATGACAAGGTGCTCTAATTCTATGTCAAGCACATTTTTGAAAAATATTAACAATAAATCGATATTCGGTGTATCTGGAGTAATTAACATAGCTTTTCTTCCGTGATATTGTGTTAATCTGTAGGCTTCTGGAACAATTAGTGCAATTGCATCTTGATATGATAAATTAAGTCTTTGTCTTAGTTCATATACTTGTTTCCTTAATGTATATATCTCTTCGTCTTTTTTCTCAAAAAGTTTTTTGGAGTATTCAGTAGATGACGCATCTTTTTTTAATCCCTTAACCAATGCTCTATTTCTTATTTCGAGCTCACGAATTGTATTACTTAAACTTAAAGTAGTTGTTAGCTCTCTACCTAATTCTTCTTTTATACATTCATAAAGCTTCTCAAGTTCTTTACCTCTACTTCTTGATTGGGCTAATTGTTCTGTTGCTTTTGCTAATTCTACTACTGTTGCTTCTAATTTTTCATTTGTTGCCTGATGGAGCATCAGCAATTTCCCACTCTCACTTTTTTCTTCAAGTAATTGTTGTGAATATAGTTCTACTCTCATTTCTATATCTTTATAAGCCTTCTCTAAACCTTGATTTTTTATCCTTTCTTGTTCTATTCGCTTTAAATATACCCCCGTCTGAGTCTTTAAACCTTCTAGTTCTTTTCTTGTTTTTTCTAACTGCTTGTCTCGTTTTTTTAATTTTCTTTCAAGAGAAATTATTCTATCATAAGATTGGGCAATATATTTTGCAGATGCTTCTATATCAGAATCTTCTCTTAGTGCTAATAATAAACGATTTATATATCCTTCGGGATGTACAAGAATTGTCCATACAAAACCCCAAAACTTCTCTTTTCCTTCTTCCGTTTTAATTTGATTTTTTCTATATCTGCCAAGATGACTTTTAAAATATCTTACTATCTTTCCAGCATCCTCATTCTGTACACTTCTTATTATCTTTCTAAATTTATAATTCGCAGATTCTATATAATCATTAATTTCTTTATACGTTTTAACATCAATTTTTGGTTTTTGTTCTACTTTTGGTTTTTTAAAAAGAGGAAACCTTACTTTTATTTCACCAGCATGTGGACCAACAACATTTTCATAACAATCATATTTTAAGATTGTTTGTGCATCTTGCATAATTTCTGGAGGAATTTGGTCTTTCTGTAATGTTGCTCTTATCTCTACTGGTACTCTTGCAACTAATTCTAATAAGTTGTTATCTAAATTTGTAGGAAAAGTATACACTATTAATCTATTTAATATCTCAGCAAGTTGCTCTGGTTTTAGAAATTTGCTTACATTGCTTTGAATTCTAATAATTTCCTCTAAAGGCAAATCCCCCATATCCTTAATAGTTTTCACTTACAGTATAAAAATATTTTTTAATTTTTAGAAAAGGACATTAGTTATTGGGCATTTGTGCCCTTTTCTAAAATATTAAAAGACACAATAAATTGACCTAAAATTTGTGTCTTTTACTATTTAATGAATATAATAAAGAGTTTATTTAGAAGCGCATCTATTAGGCCCAAATTCAAGTTGCTCAGCCATTTGCCTTGGCAATTGCATAAAGTTTCTATTTATGTTTTTTATTTGCTCATAATTTGGCGGTGTCATTGGAAGATTGTTAAATACATATTTTACAAATTCTTGTTCTGAATTTATTTTTAATATTTTATTGTTATCAAATAAATAATTTAGTTTTTCGCAAAGTGGTAATTTCTCATAATTAATAAAATGTGCAGGTAACACAATTAAATTTGGATTTAGTTGTCTTACTTTGTCTAAAGTCTTAAAGAGTGTTTTTGCACCTTTTTCTATTTCTTGTTTATCTCTTCCTAAGTCTGGTCTGCCAATGCCATCTAAAAACAAAGTATCACCTGTTAAAAGAGCTTTGTCATTAACAAGTAAGCATATACTTCCATCTGTATGGCCTGGAGTTTTTATTATTTTAATCAAATTATTTCCAATTTTGAGTTCATTAATATTATTTAAATCAATAAAATCAACTTTCGCCTTTAGATCAATTCCAGAAACATAATATTTTGTTTTGGTTAATTCTGTTAATGTTTTTGCTCCTGACAAATGGTCTGCATGCACATGAGTTTCTATTACTCCATTGATTTTAAATCCAATCTCTTTTGCAAACTTAACATATTCCTCAACAAATTGGGATGGATCAATAATAAAGCATTCTTTTGCTGAGTTTGAGCCGATTAAATATGATAAGCATCCTTTACCAATTCTTATTATCTGCTTTATCAATAAATCACTTTCATTTATCACATCAACAGCTTGATGTAATGAGTTCCAACCTATCATACCCTTCTCAAGAACTAAAGTGGAGTACCCCATTGACTCGAGAAGCATAGAAGCGTTTTGTGATGTGACTCCTGCATTACAAACTGTCACTATTTTTTTATCTTTTGGTAGTTTGCTTAATTTTTGCTTTAGTGTTTCAAAATTGCCTTCCCAAATATCATTATAAACATCAATATTTTCAGCTCCTTTTATATGCCAATCATTAAAGCTGTCTTTTTCTCTTATATCAAGTACTAAGGTGGATTTGTCGTTATTTTTTGCTAGCTCTTTGGCTGTTATCGATTGCATTTTTATTTCCTATATTCATTTGTTTTATGATTTTTAAGTGTAATCTGATTGCTTAACTATATCTATATAAAAAGGGTAGAATTCTGGGTTTTATTAAGGTATTGATTATGAAAAAGTTGAAATTTGTTTGAATATTGATAAATTAATACAATATAGGGTTCAATTAACTTAAGGTTTTAAGATAATAGAAACTTTATTAGCGGATTCTAATTTCATATCCACTAACTTGCCTTCATCCTTAATACCTTCAAATTCGATAATTTCATTAGGTATTGTGGCAGAAAAACTATTGCCTACTTTTCTTAGTTTTACTTTAAATTGCTTCTGTTTCAACTTATTAAACTTTAAATATTCATTAGCATCTAATGGGTGGTGCCATATTTTACCACATTTTTTACATTCCCAAGTCCTAATCTTAACACCATCTTTAATAATTTGGCCTTTTATACTTTTTTTATTACAACCCTTGCATAAAATATCGTTTTCGTAAATGTCTTTCATTTTTACCTCCTAGTAAATTTTCCAACATGAATTATTTCCCAGCAGTCTTTGCCTTCAAATTCTATAAAGCCTCTTTGAACAACAACTTTTATTGTTTTATTGCCCTTGTCAATGCACTTTTCTAAAACACCCTTTCTTCTCTTGCTTCTTGAACAATCATAACCTTCTTCTAATATTTCTGTTACATCATCCAAGTCCATTTCATGCTTAATTAATTCGTCAAGTACGTTTTTCTGCCCTCTTCTAGTCTGTACGGTTATTATTGGTAATCCTTGGTAAGTTGGGCCAGACAAAGTAATCACATCATGTATACACTTTTAATGTATACTAAATATATAAATGTTTCTATTTTTGAATTTCTATGAAATCATTTTTAAATTTGTTTGAAGATTAAAGATTGTATAGAAAAAGGTAGAATTCTGGGTTTTATTAATGTGTTGGAATTTTGGTTTAAGATATACTAAAAGTATCGCTATCGTCAAAAATTGGATATACTTTGGAAGTAGCTCTTATAGAGTAATCTGAGCCAGTTGGTATGTCCAAAGGTATTGTCCAATATACAAAAGGAAAGTCACTTTCATAATCCCCAATATTCATAAACGCACTTCCTCCTTTAAGAAGCTTAATATTTGCTGCTTCGCTTTCCAGACCATAAACGTCCCAAAGTATCCATATCTGTTCGCCTCTTTTATAACCAAGAGCAGATAAATGAGGGTTTACTTGAATTCCTTTACAATCAGATGTGTCAATTTTTTTACAATTTGGAGAACACTTTAACTCACCTACTTGGAAATCATCATCGTAATCAGCACAATCTTTATATTTACCAAAATTAGAACCATCACATTCTTCCCCACCGTCTATTATTTGGTTACCGCAAACAGGTACAGTTTTTGAGCAAGCTCCATCATAACAACCATAGGGACATTTTATATCTTTATAAGCAACGGTTTTTTTATCTTTACAATAGGCTTCCTTTAAAATGTCTCCTTCACAAGTATCATAGTAACCCATAGTCGGATTTTTAGAATAACCTCGACTATAACAGCGAGTGGAATAACACCAACAACCAAAGGGATAACCTCCATATGTACCACACACTTTATTAAAATTCTCAGAGAGACTCACACACTGACCATCGTGGTGTACATCACAAACAAGGTCTTGTCCCTTAACAGGTTCGTAATTAGGTGCAGTTGCATAAATCGCTACTGTGGATTTTAAACCGCCATCTCCATCTACACAACGGCTAATTGGACTTCCTTTTCCACTAGCAGCCCCTCCAACCAAATCTTCTTCAGCTATGCCAATAGAATCACTTAAAACAGCACTCTTATTTATCTGAAAAATACCAAGAGCAATGCCAACAATAGCTACTATTGCTACAATAGAAATGATTACAATGCTTTTGTCTTTTGCTTCGTTCATTTCACTTATTTTTTACAAAAAGCTAGTAGTATTTAATTCCCTTGAAATAGTAATATATAAAGTTTTTGTTTTTTTAAAATTATGACTTGTTGGTAGTAAAAAACGAAAGATTTATATAGTTGTAATTTATATTATTGTATTATGAATCGAAGAACTTTACCATCACTTGGGTTAGCAGCCCTATTATTAGGAAGTCCTGTATATAGTAATGCTCAAACTACTCAACACCCTACACCTATGTATGAAAGACAAGCTCTAAAAGTAGTTATAGGAAGTGGAAAACCTCAATTAGAAAATATTCCACAAGGATATGAAATGTCTCACGTTCTGCAAGAAAAAGAAACTGGAAGGTGGTATGTATTATTAAGCCCTTTACTACCAGATAAACAGCCTCGACTTTATGTAGGAAAACATGATGGTATGGAACAAGCAAATATTAAAAATTTTATTGGAGATTTTAGGACAAGTGTTCCTCAGATGACTTACGACTTAGGCTTAGGAGAAGGAAAAAGGGACCTTATAGTTAGACCTAATAGATATACTCGCGTCTCACAAACGAAGAATGAATGGGATGGCTCTTATGATGAACCCCATCCAGAGGGTGTGGTAACTACTAGCACTCGAAAATTAGAGTTAAGGGTACTAGATGCAAGATATCCAGGAGGCCTTAATATACCTCAATACTCAAAGTGAAATAATTCTTAAAATATAAATGGTCAGATTTAATCGAGAAAATTAAAGATTTATATCCACAATAGAAATTCTAGATAATACAATAGTTAATACATTTTTATCTAATCTGCCCTTTTAACCATTCAACCTCTTCTTCATTCAAATCCAATTCATTAATTATATTATCCCTCATCTCTTTATCCTTAAACATTACAGGTAGATAAGGCATTGTGCTTTTTAAAACTTCTTTTTTTGAGGAGTGGGTTTTTATTGCAATCTTAGCTGCAATATCTTTTTTCTTAGCTAATTTTTGGTTAGCCCACCAAATCTTTAAGAGCCTGCCAGTTGGTTTGTATTGAACTAAGTGCTTGTACTTCTCTTTTTTTGCTGAAGCAATTCCTGCTGTAATCAAGGCATTTATGTAAACCAAAAACCTGTAATGCTGCCATCTCTTAATTCTCCTGTTGAAAACATCTGCCTTGCTAAGCATCTCGTATGCTTCTGCAAGCTCTTCTGGATTTGTATATTCTTTTGGTAGATTTTCATCAATCCATAACAATTGCTCATCTAAATCCTCTTCAACATCATCAAACGCAGATATTGCGATTTTTAAATCAGTTGTTTTAAATATCTTATTCAATGCACTCATTATGTTAACTGTCCTATTTCTATCAGCTAATTCTTCTAAACCCTCAATTGTTAATTCCCTCTTTGCTTGAGTTAGTGTTTGCAAATCATTTATTGCTGCTCTTGCATCTCCCCCTGCTTTTCTTGAAAGCATTTTAAGGACTTCCTCCTCATGTTTTATTTTTTCGAGCTCACAAATTCTTTTTAGTATTTTAAAAATTGATAAATAATCTAGGGCTTTAAATTCAATAAGATTAGATTTGCTTCTTAAAGAACTGAATTTATTGTCAAATGGATTTGTAGCTGTTAAAATTATGGGATAAGAAGAGTCTCCAATAAGTTTTACAATTGCTTGTATTCCCCCTCTATCTTCATGACCACTTAAGCCGTCAATTTCATCAACTAGAATTATTTTTTCCTTTGCAAAAAGACTTCTTTGCTTGATGGCGTTGCCAACTTTTTGATTTATTTGTTCTGCATTGCGAAATTCGCTTGCATTTGTTTCGTATATTTCGTAACCTAAATCATTAGCTATAGTATAAGCTGCTGACGTTTTTCCAACTCCAGAAGGACCATATATTAATGCAGATTTCTTTTTTTCTCTTTTAAAATTGATTATAAAGTTCTTCAATAGTCTTACATTTTCTTCTTGTCCGAATATTTCTCTTGTTGTTTTTGGAACATACTTGTGGATTAATGGTTGCATAAAGAAAAAGGTAAGGCTTAAGATTTATTAAAGTTATTGAAAGAGGTTGTTTATAACCATCAAAAAATTTCAACATAGAAGTTGAATTTTTTTGATTATTTATTTTTTATTCAACAAAAATTGTAATTAAACTATTATCACTACCACCTTTCCCATCACTAACCTCTGCGTTTACTACATATTCTCCTGGATTTTCCCAAGAGTGACTAACACTAAAGTTCCATCCGCATGGAGTAGTAGGAACGCTAGTAGGATTAGTAAGAACGCGAGGAACTGGCTTTCCTTCGCATACAGCACCACCACCAGTCCCGTCTCCAAAATCAACGCTCCAAGCTAAATCGTCATTATCTTCATCTGTTGCACGCCACCAAAAATTAACCTCTTGACCGACCACAACAGGTTTTGGTACTTTTCCCACCTCGATAATCACTGGAGGAGTATTTCGTCTTATTGGTATCACACAAGCCCCATCCTTACATACACCATTTTCATATTCTCTACAATAAACCCATTGGGATGAAACATAAATATCATTACAATAATACTCTATTAAATAATCAGGGCTATAACAAGTATCTACAGATGTGCCCCAAATTCCTGATGTGACTGTGCCTTTTGTAAAATAATCTAGTCCATCGCTATCAATGCAATCAGTTGAATTAAATATTGCGAATGGATAATCACTTTCATCAAATACTGTCACTTTACCTCTTGGTGTACTTGCTACACTGCTTACCCTTATTCTATAATCAAACCCTTCTGCTAAATTTTTTGGTATAATCCAATTATATGTGTAAGTAGATACTCCTATACATGGCCTTGGTTTTACATTGCTGGCTATCCTTCTCACCGGAAGACTACCACTTTTGATTAAGTCAATAGTAAATGTTTTTAACTGACATGTATGTAGAAATTGAATTGGCAAGTTTTGTCCTTTTTCAAAATATCCACCATAATTAGGATAAACCACAGTTATTGGCGGTGTTTGTTGTGTTGTACTTGCAGCCTCTCCAGCTAAGTTAACTTCTTCACTTGTTTCTGCCATTTCTAAAGTTTCGCTTGGTAAAGAAGTAATACTTGTTTTTTTAATTGCTGAAACACCAAGAACTATTGCTACTATACCAACAATCGCTATAACAGCTATAGAAAATAAATAATCCTTTTTCTCTTTTTTATCTTCTAACATTTTATTTAAATAATCTTTAAAACTTGGATATATATATATCGGTGATTTAAAATATATGTTATAAAATATATTTTGAATAATATAAATATTGAAGTTGTTGTTCACAAAGAAAATCTGCCATCATTTTGTTTGTTAATCTATGAAATGTATAGTACCGAATTAAGTTTACATTAATTCTTAAACAATAAACACTATTCCAC
>CAZGEW010000033.1:0-15696 GCA_964524225.1 uncultured Methanosarcinales archaeon
TAAATGCAACATTGCTTAAAGTTGGTAACATAAGCAATATTGTAAAGGATCAATTCTTAATTAAAAATCTAACTGATTTTCTTGGCTCAATAGGAATTAACAATTCAATAGCAAGACTAAACACAAGCCAGATAGCAAACTTTAGTGTAACAGGATTAATTAATGCTTCAAATGTTTCTGCAGCAAGATTTACAGGAAAATTAGATTGTGGAATGATTGATGGCGGCTCTGATGGTGATTATTGTGCTGATGCTACTGGTGGAGGTGGAAGTGGCATTGTGAATAATTCTGATGCTAACTTAACAACCCTGATAGTTGGAAACTATACACAGTATTATTCATTTGCTCCAACTGACAAGCTTATAGTAGTTGGCAATGTAACCATAACTGGAAACGTCACAATTAACTCAATGTTCAACTTTTCCTCTTCTACTGGAGCATTGAAAATAGCCAATGACTTTTATGCAAATGGGATATATTTAACTGGAAGTTTAGTTCAAGTAGAATCTCCTGCGTTTAAGAGAGGGAATGTAAGTGATTATCTTGGTGGAGCAGATGTAAATGCTACTTTATTGAAGGTTGGTAACATAAGCAATATTGTAAAGGATCAATGGGCAAGAGCAAATACATCAGATTATCTTGGTGGAAGTGATGTAAATGCAACATTGCTTAAAGTTGGTAACATAAGCAATATTGTAAAGGATCAATTTTTAAGAAGTAATTTGACTGGCTTTTTTGGCTCAATAGGAATTAACAATTCAATAGCAAGACTAAACACAAGCCAGATAGCAAACTTTAGTGTAACAGGATTAATTAATGCTTCAAATGTTTCTGCAGCAAGATTTACAGGAAAATTAGATTGTGGAATGATTGATGGCGGCTCTGATGGTGATTATTGTGCTGATGCGACAGGTGGAGGTGGAGCAGACCCATCAGCTTACAACAGAGGCAACTTTTCTTATGATTTAAATAATTCTATAACTGTGACAACATTCACATCAACTGGGGTAAATACATGGACAAAACCTAACAAGGGCACTATGGTAAAAGTACAAATATGGGCTGGAGGAGGCTCAGGAGGAAGAGGTGGTAGTGCTGATGCAGGTGGCGGAGGAGGTGGGGGTGGCTATATGGAATTTACAAGAGCATTATCAGATTTTGCTGATACTGAAAATTGCACAGTTGGAGCAGGAGGTGCAGCAGTAACTGCTGACAACACTGATGGCAATACCGGAGAAAACACAAATATAAGTGTAGGTCAAAATGTAAATGCTACTGTTTATGGCGGCGGTCCTGGTTTTGGTAATACTGCAGCTGACGGCGGTGGCGGAGGAGGCGGAGGAATTTTTGGAAAAGGCTCTCTTGGCTCAGCAACAGCAGGTGGATTAGGTGGAATTGGTTGCGGTTCTGCAGGAGCAGGCACCGCAGCAGGAGTATATGGTGATGAATGTGGAGGCGGCGGAGGAACCACAGTTGGAGGTTATGCAAACTGGGGCGGAGCCGGTGGTGGATACGGAAATGACGCAGCCGCTGCTTCAGCGGGAGGCCGCAGTCTTTATGGTGGTGGCGGAGGTGGAGGCGGTAGTGGTTCGTCAACAGTGGGAGCAGGTGGGACTTCTATTTTTGGCGGAAATGGAGGAGGAGGCAGCGTCGACGCCACAGTAGCAACATCTGGAAAACAACCAGGAGGCGGAGGAGGAGGCTCAGAATCAGGAAACAGTGGTGCAGGCGGAGATGGAAAGTGCATAATAACTGTATGGTAATGACAAAAATAATTGATTTAACAATTGTATCGTTATTCTCATTTTTATTCTTAATTCCTTTTGCTATTGCTGCCAATTATGGGCAGGGTCGTTACGGTTTAGACCTATATACCATCGGTGAAGAGACACAACAACAAGGCGGCGGAGGAGCTGGAGGAGGTGGTGCTGGTGGAGGAGGAGCTGGAGGAGGTGGTGCTGGTGGAGGGGGTATAGTTGGTGCGGTTTTGCAGGTCATAAAAGATTTCTCATTGTATCCAGAGGTCATGAAAATAGAATTGGTTCAAGGTGAAACAAAATCAAGTACACTTCAAATAAGAAACACTGGCAACACAAAGCTGAAATTTTTTGTTGAAGTGCGTAATCTCGAAGATTACATTGCAATAAATGACGATTCATTCGAACTTGAGCCGGAAGAATCACATATTGTCATACTTGTGTTCAGGGCAGATGAGAATAATGCTCAAAATGTTTACACTGGTAAAATAAATGTAAAAGCTGACGGATTAGAAAAAGAAATAATTGCATTAATTGAGGTGAAAGCAAAAAAGCCATTATTTGATATGAAAATAAATGTTGATGAAAACTACAAAAAAGTTCTTAGAGGCCAAGAAGTAAAATTCAATGTAGAATTAACAAATAAAGGCATTCTCAAGCCAGTTGATGTTGAATTGTTTTATTCTATCAAAGACTTTGATGATAACGTTTTGCTTCTTAAAACAGAAACTCTTGCAGTAGAAGATGAGCTTTCAGTTAGAAGGAATTTTAGAATTCCACTAGATTTTAAATTAGGAAAATACACAGTTTATGGTCGTGTTGAATATGACAACCAAGTTACAGCAAGCAGTGACATATTTGAGGTTGTGGACATTCTCCAAACTATTGAGGTTAAGGTAGCTGAATATAATTATATATTATTATTTATCATAGTTACATTGTTGCTTGTTTTAGCTCAGATATTATGGACAAAGAGAAAGCCGAAGGAAAAGGAAACTGTCAAGATTGAAGTAAAGGTAGCACAAGTGCCTGAAAAGGTTTTGACTGAAGAATTTTTTCCACCTTGCATTAATCTCATACTAAATGGCTTAGAGGATGGAAGGAAGAGGGCATTAAAAATCTTGCTAAGCTACTTTAAATCAATTGGACTTGGTTATGACGAGTTAGAAAGCAGAGCAAAAGAATGGAATACTAAAAACAAAGAGCCCCTATCAGAAAAGTATTTAGTAAGAAAATTAAGGCACTTAAAACAAACCGAAAAAGTACATATCTGTCCAAACTGCCCAAAACGACAAAATAATGTTCTATTGCCTAGCCAACAAAATCTATATACAGATATACGAGTTTGCAAGCCTGATAATTTCTGTGCAAAAATAAAGAATCCAAGTAAGTACGGAAAAATAAAATCCACTGTAGAAAAACAGGCTAAGACAGAAAGTGTAATCAAAAAGCTTGGCATTAATACAAAGCTTCAATTCCTTAGAATATTCAATCCGAAAAAGGCAAAAAAATTTGAATTCGAGCTTATGGAGAAAGGACTGCTTGAAGCTGTTATGAAAAAAGAGCCCCTATATCCAAATAAAAGAATATACAAAAAAATTAAAAAACTTGGCAAACAAGGTTACGATATCATTGAAATTAGGAAGAAATTAATTGATAAAGGATACGACCTAATGGACATAGATTATGCAATTGAAACTTACGAAAGAAGAAAGAGATAAATTAAATTTAGAATAAATAGAAAACATTATATAAGAAAATACCATTTTGGTAATAATTAGGATAAAATGATAATAGTACTTAACTTTGGGGGACAAACTTGCCATCTTATAGCTAGAAGGATTAGGGAGTTTGGCGTTTATTCTGAGATAATGCCTTGCGATACATCAGTTGAGGAGATTAAGAAATTCAAACCAAACGGCATAATATTATCAGGAGGCCCTGCAAGCGTTTATGAAAAAGATGCTCCTTTGATGGATAAAAAAATTCTTGACTTAGGGATTCCTATACTCGGTATATGCTATGGATTACAGCTTATTGGAAAATATGTTAACGGAGAAGTATTAAGTGGAAAACTTAAGGAATTTGGAAAGAAGATATTAAAAATTAAGAAAAATGGAAAATTGCTAAAAGGTTTATCAAAAAAAGAACAGGTTTGGATGAGCCATGGTGACCTAGTAACAAAACTTCCAAAAGATTTTGATGTCCTAGCCTCAACTGATACTTGTAAAATTGCAGCTTTTGAATGTAATAAAAGAAAACTTTATGGAATACAATTTCATGCAGAGGTTGCTCATACATCAAAAGGAAGCCAAATTCTAAAAAATTTTGTTTTTGGAATATGCAAGACAAAAAAAGATTGGAATATTAAAAATCTCTCCAAGAAGTTAATTAAGCATATTAAGAACGAGGTTTTGGAAGATTCTGTTATTATGGGTGTATCTGGAGGTATAGACAGCACAGTAGCTGCAACCCTTATACATAAAGCAATCGGCAACAAACTTCATTGTGTATTTGTTGACCACGGTTTAATAAGAAAAGGTGAGACAAAAGAAGTAAGAAATCTTTTTGAGGATAAACTAAGGTTTAAGAATTTTCACTTTGTTGATGCTTCTGATATTTTTTTGCAAAAACTTAAAGGAGTAATAGATCCAGAAGAAAAAAGAAAAATAATTGGGTATGCTTTTATTCAAATTTTTGAAGAGAAGGTTATGGAGCTAGAGAGAAAACACCCAGCAATAAAATTTTTAGGTCAGGGTACAATTTACCCAGATAGAATTGAGAGCGCCCAACCAACAAAATATGCTTCTAAGATTAAAAGCCATCATAATGTAACTTTGCCAGAAAAAATGAAACTCAAAGTGCTTGAGCCATTAAAGGAGCTTTACAAGGATGAAGTTAGAGATTTAGGGAAGGAGCTTAAGATTCCTAATGAAATTTTAAGAAGGCATCCATTTCCTGGGCCAGGATTGGCAATAAGAATATTAGGAGAAATAACAGAAGAAAGATTAAGGATTTTAAGAGATGCTGATTATATTTTTATTGAAGAGTTGAAAAAATCTAGCTATTATGATAAAGTATGGCAGGCATTTGCAGCCTTACTACCGCTTAAGTCTGTTGGTGTTATGGGTGATGCAAGAACTTATGAGTATATTATTTCTTTGCGAGCAGTCACAAGCATTGATGCGATGACAGCAGACTGGGCAAAATTACCAAATGAGCTATTAGAGAAAATTTCAAATAGGATAATAAATGAGGTTAGAGGAGTTAACAGAGTTCTGTATGATATTAGTCAAAAACCACCTGCTACAATAGAGTATGAGTAATATTTGATATTAAATTTCACCCAGATTCAACAAGCATAAGTCCTATCTTTAATTCCTTTCTTGTAATTGTCCCATGCTTTTAAATATAATTTTTTGCCCCAAGGTGTTGGGTAATCTCCTGTAATACATGCCGTGCACAAGTCTTTTGCTGGTTTGCCTATACTTCTCACCAAGCCTTGTATACTCTGATAGTGTATAGAATCAGCACCAAGGTCTTTTGTTATTTGAGTAATAATTTTTTTTGAAATTTCCCCTTTTTTGGGCTCTTTCTCGTATTTTGGAACTAAAAGCTCACTCACAGTTGACATATCAATGCCATAAAAACAAGGACCTCTTATAGGCGGACAGGAAACTCTGACATGAACCTCTTTTGCGCCACCAACTCTTTTGATGTAGCTAATAAGTTGTTTTGTGGTTGAGCCTCTTACTATGCTATCATCAACAAGAATCACTTTCTTATCCTTCAATATCTCTCTTAAAGCAGTATATTTACTTTGCACTCTATCTTCTCTTGAAGAGCCTTCTATAAAAGTCCTTCCAACAAACCTATTTCTTATCAAGCCTTCTCTAGATGGCACTTTTAATTCATAAGCCATTGCATCTCCTGCAGCTTTTGCAGTATCAGGCACAGGAACAATAATATATTCTGTATTAATTTTTTCAGTTTCTTCTTTTGCTAATTCTTTTCCCAAATTTGTTCTTGCTACGTAGACAGACTGCCCATCTAGGGCAGAGCTAACATTTGCAAAGTAAACCCATTCAAACATGCAATGTGCTCTTCTTGGGCTTTCAGCATATTTTTTTATATCTACATGACCATTTTTTATATGAATCAAATGTCCTGGCTCTAAGGATTTATAATCTGTAACTCCACAATTTATTAATGCGTTACTCTCAGATGCAGCTAAGAACATATCATCACGCCAACCATACACAACTGGCCTAAAGCCATAAGGATCACGCAAAACTACAATTTCGCCAAAAGCATTAATAAATGCTATATTAAAACAGCCGTCAAGTTTTTGTGCTAATCTTGAAAAGACTTTTACTAGGTTTGGTCTTGAGGGACCCCTCAGTTCTCTTGAGATATAATGCATCAAAATCTCTGTATCTGTATCATAAATAATATGGTAGTCTATTTTTTCTAGCAGATGTTGTTTGAGTACAGAATAGTTAGCAATATTTCCATTCCAGCAGAAAGAGAACCATTTCCACTTTCTGCCATGATGTCGCTCAAATGGTTGTGCCAAGCTCCTCTCTTCACTCCCAGATGTAGCATACCTTACATGGCCTATTCCTTTGTTGCCAGCATATCTTTTGAAGATTTCTAAGCTTTTTTGCCTGTCGCTTGTTCTAAAGACCTCGTTAATTGTGCCAAGCTCTTTATAAGTATCGATAATTTGTATTCTCGAAGGATTAAAGGTTGTTACGCCACCACTCAATTGACCACGATTTTGTTGGTTAAGAAGAAGCTTGTAGAGATAAAAAAAAGCACGGTTTGAAGAATCACCATTTTCTTTGATGTAAACAGCTGCAATTGCACAGTTATGATTTGCTTCCATCTTGAACCCCCAACTTGTATTTTGTTGACTTTGTTTTTATATAAACTTTACTATTTTATTATTCCTGAGAAAAATGCACTCAAAATCCTGACAAATATAAAATAAAATGCCATTGAGCCAAATAAGAAAATTGGAATATATTTAATGCCGCCTTTAATGTTGTCTTTCTCAACAATAGATACGATTAAGGAAGAGAAAAAGGATATTATGGCAATGGCTGCTATTGAAAAAATCCGAAAGTCTTTGGGGTCTATGTTAACTTTTGCGAATACTGATGTCAAAGTTCCAGTACTTTGTGTTGCAACAGAGAGTTTACCTATAAAGCTGAGAATTAGTACAAGTAAATGAAATGAAAGTGCAAAAAGCAGGGGACTTATGAAAATAACGATAACTGAAATAAAGATTACATAGGCAATTGCTGATGCTGACATTTCATCTTTTAAAGCCTTTGTTTCTTTCAGATTGTCAACAAGCCTGTCAATCAGCTCAGCTATATTCCCACCACTTTCAAGCTCGCTTATCATTAAGTCAACTGTTCGCTTTAGCATTAATGAATCATACATATCAGATAAATCAATTAAGGCTTTGTTGACTTCATAACCTGTCATTACCTTTTTAGAGGCTTTTGCCATTTCACCACCAAGTATATCAAACTGTGGCTTGATAGCACTCCATAATGCCATCTCAAATGTCATGCCCCCTTTTAAGTTTGATGATACAACCTCCAAAAAATCAGGAAATTGCTCTTCCATCCTTTTTGTTCTCTTGTAAATTTTTAAGTCAAGGTAGAAATAAACAATTATGATGGATAAAGTTGCAAAAAATAATTGCACAACAAACCAACTTAAGAACGAGTAGATGTAAATTTCAAAAAGCGAAAATTCTCTTAGACTTAGATATGGATAAATGAATATGACGAATACTAATGTTGTTATCAATGCAGATACATAAAACAGCAAACCAAACAATTTGTAAGGCACTTCGTGATAACCAGCCTTAAGCATATATTTTCTTAAGTTTGGAATAAATCTTTTTGGCACAAATGCCTTTCCAAATTCTTCAAGGAAAATAATCTTTAATACCATTTTACAGGTTAATAGTTGGCCTTATTGATTTGAAAATTGTTATGAAAATGAATTGAATTATTACTATGAAAAAAAGAAAAACAAGTAGAGCTTGAAGACCAATTGGAAAATTAATAAAGCTAGAAATCACAATAAACATTGCCATTCCTAAAGATGGTATAATAACAGCTGCGAGCATATAAAAAATTACAAGGGTATTAAGCTTTTTACCATATTTTTTTATTTCGAGTTCTTCTTGCCTTGTTATCTCTTCCAAAACAGATTCAAGAGGCTTTGTGACATCAATACCAAGCTTCAAAGCATTGTTTATGTGAAATAGTACCTTCTTTAATTTTTCAGAAGGAGAATAAATCATAGCATTATTCAAAGCCTCCTCTATATTACTGCCTGTCTCAATATCATCTACTATCTCCTTTATGTATTTAGGCGTTATTCCTCTGCTTTTGGAAGTCTCAATTAATGCATTTAATAATGGTCTTCCAGCATATAGTTTTACTAGGAGATACCTTCCTATAAATAAGACTTCCTTATCAATTTCACGCTCTCTTTTTTTTATTTTAGCCTTTACCTTGAGCAATGAATAATTAAAAAACAAAAAAAACAAAATTATCGAAATTGGGAATAGCAACAGTAATGACAAACCAGCTTTTCTCAACACAAAGAACAGCGGCACAATGAATAATAAGGTATTTAGCGATGTTACCTTTAGATTTTGGCTTATGTATTGGACTGGTGTGTAGCTTAAATGGGCTATTCTTAATTCAGTTTTGAGTAAAGGAAAAAATGTAGCTATTCTGTTTGCGAAAGTAATAACAAACACCCCTTATTTTAGCTTCAAAATATCTTTATTTCGATAATACTTTGACATTATCAAGCCAATCCTATTAACCTCATTTATGTTTCTGCTGAGCATCCATTTCAGTATAGTGATTTTTGACTGCAAATCCTCATAAATCTCTGATTTTGAAAAACCAGTGTAAAGATTTAAGGTTTCTAAAATTGTTACAGGTTCATTCACTATTTCTAATACATCTTTTATAGCACTTAATTGCATCAAAATCCTTGCATCGCCACTTGGCAAAACCTCAGCAATTTGCAATGTTCTTCTTTTGCCTGTTCTTCTGTTGATGTGCTGCACAACAATTAAGGAAAGTGCTGACAAGAGTTGCTTAGGCATATCAATTGGCGGGTTTGTAAGTCTATTTATTGTTTCTTTTACATTGTTTGCATGTAATGTACCATAAACAGAATGACCAGTGTGCATTGCCTCAAAAAGCACTTCAGCTTCTCTTTTTCTTCTCATCTCACCTACAATTATTCTGTCAGGTCTCATCCTCAATGAATTAACTATTAGATCAAGCATCTCTATACCACCTTTGCCTTCTGGATTTGGAAGCCTAGTTTCCATTGGCACCCAATGGAGTATTTTTGGCAGCATTAATTCGCGAGTATCTTCAATTGAAATTATCCTTTGGTTAGGAGGAAAAAAATTTGAAATTACATTAAGCATGCTAGTTTTTCCAGAGGCAGTACCACCTGAAACTATAACTGATAATTCATTTTGGACAGCCATCCATAATAACGCTGCGCCTTCATAAGAAATAGCCCTCTCCTTCAAAAAATCTGTAATTGTCCAAGGCTTTACTGCGAATTTTCTTATTGTTATTGTGTTTCCTTTAGTTGAAATAGGGGATAGGGTTGCATTTACTCTATCACCACTTTTTAAATGAGCATCCATTAATGGATTTAGCAAAGTAATCTCTTTTCCGACATCTCTGCCGATAATAGTTGAGTAATGCCTTATTTTAACTTCGTTTGAAATCACAACATTTGTTTTCAGCCATCCATGCCTTCTGTGATATACCCAAATAGGCTCATTTGCATTATTGACTACAATTTCTTCTAAGCTAGTGTCCTTAAGGAGTATGTCCAAATTTCCAAGTCCAATATTTTGCTCTAATATGTAGTTTATGAGCATATCCCTAGTTTTGTTGTCTGCATTTGGAAAATATTTTGCAAGAAGCCCTAATATCTTCTCTTTGAACTGCTCTTGAATGCTATGTAAGCTTTCATCTTCTGTCAAGGTTTTGGTTTCCTGGGCTACAAATTCATCTCTAATTTTTTCAAGAACTAGTTTTGTAGTGTCACTAATATTTGTTATGGATATATTATATAATGGAACAGCTTCGTCCTCTTTTATTAGTATAGTAACGCCAATAATCACATCATTAACATTTAATTCATATGTATCAATTACCTTGCTCCAAGGCTTCATTTTAAATTCTTACTGCAAATTTTTTATTTTGATAATTTTTCGGAATTGTTTGTTTTCTGTTGAATATTTGTTATAGGTTTAGGAGATTGAGGTATATACCCCTGCAATTGCCTTTGCAAATTTGATATCTCTACATAGATGCTAAGGCTTTTGTAAATTTCAAGTATCCTAATACCTAATGGGTTTTTATATCTTAAAAAGCCTTCTGGTATTTGCTGGTAAAGCTCGATACATTTATTATAGTTTAAACTTGCGCTTTGCATGTCATTTGAGCTTATCAAATTATTTATTTTGTCTATTAGCCGGTTCAGTTCTTGAATTAAGGCAGAAACTCTATTTATTAACTCCTTATCTGTTGTACTCTTAAGCTCTTTGTAAAAATCAGTTATCTGCTCTTGGATAATCCGTTTCTCGTCAAAGAATATGCTTGGTATGGATTGGCTTATTTTTTGGATTTCAGAATAAAGCTTGAAGGGCAAATCCTTTTTTCCTTCCTTCAAGGCGGTTCTCGCTTTGTTCATTAACTCGTATATTTGGTTTACTTTTGTCTTAACATCCTCATGAGAATGGCTTATTACAAATGAAAATTGTTTGCTTAAGTTTGCTAACTGCTCGTATAAGCTTTTATCCCATTTGAGCTTTTGTTTTAGAAATATATTCCATAATTGAATATACGCTTCTTCTGCTTCTTCAAGGTTCCCTTTGGCTAAATTAGCCCTTATATCATCAAATAATGTACCTTTATCTATCTCTTCTTGGCCTAAGAGCTCAAAATCTATTTTTTCCTTATCTGTACGAGACTCCATACCCGAAAACTCACGATCCAAAAATTCATCAATGTTCATTTTAGTCAGTGTTTTATAAGTACGATAGGTATTTTTTCCAAAGCTCATCTACTTTGTCATGTGGTATTTTTTTTTCTTTGCACTTTCTCAAAAATTCTTCCCTTATATGTTCCATGTTTTGTTGCATGTATTTTCTCCACAATACCCCAATATTCTCATGTAGGATATTTTTTTCTTTTGCCTTTTTGTAAAACTGCTCTTTTGTTACAAGCTTTTCTGTAATTCCCTTTTCTTTTGCTTTAGCTTCAGTAATGCCTTCCTTGTAAAGATAAAGGTAGGGGGTAGTGAACTTATACTCAATGCCGAATATTCTTTCTTCAATCAAAAAATCTGCAAGTGCTTGAACTGTATCGATTGAAATTTTTAGCTTTTTGGCAGCTTCGTCAATAGATATCCTCCCGCTTTTCTTGACTAACTCTAAAAGCTCATCAGCAACAGTTCGTAATACTTCTTCGCTACTGCTCGGCATAATCTTTATTTTTTAGCAATCTTTAAAAACTTTAGTCATTGTCTTAGAGTGATAACTTTTTGATTGAATGGCATGCTTTATCGTATTATCTTTCTTATTTATCTACAATTCCCAACAGCGTCATTATCCGTTATGTTGTAAAGTATCGTATGATTAAGGTCTAATTTGAAATACATAAACTCATCCCACAAGCCACCTCCTGTTTGCGGGTTTGTTAGGTTGTAAAGCTCCTCACACCTTGTCTCAATCTCAGGGCTCCAAAATATATAATCAACATAGCTCTCGTTTACGTTATTGGCAGAAGGGCTAATTCTGTTTGGATTGACAAGCGACTCAATTCCACAACATAGGGAGCTTTCAATTGTGTTTGTAAACCGCATCAAAAAGCTCGGAGCTTGAGAGTTTTGCCAATGTACATACGTCTCATTGTTAATGTGATCTCTAACGTTTGAAATGTTCCATTTGTTGAATTCTATCTCTGATTTATTTATTCTATATGAGTATTGGCCATTGGTATTAACTAAGTAATATGGATCATGAAGCCCATGAATATCAATAGATGTTAAGATTGTAATATTTGTTTTTTTCCAGATTGCTACACTAGAAATAACTGTAATGTCCAAGCTTAATCTTGCATCAATGCTCCATGGAGTTGTCTGGTTTATAGACACATTGCTTATGTGTATTGTAGTGTTTACATTCAATGTCTGCCTTGCAGTTTCAGCTATTTTATCGCTCCAGTAAGTCAGATTATTTTCGTACATTATTTTTTTGCCTGTAATTAAATCAATATTATATCCATTAATTGTGCCATTTAAAGCTACTTCATAAAATGCAGAATCAAGATTATCAAGAAATTGCTGTGTTGAATTTATGTAGTAAATTAAGGACAAAATTGTTTTGTATGTTGTAGCCCTTAACACTGTCTCAAAATACCTGTACTCAAGGTCGTCTACGTAACTGTTGATGTTACCTATCCTTGCTTTAATTGCCCTTGTGTCCTTGCGCAAGCTTATATCAGCTTGAGGTGTGAATATCAAAGTAAACAGAATCATAATTGATATTGCAATAAAAGTGAAAAAAATGCCTTTTTTATTTTTCATCTTTGCCATGCGAAAACCTCTGCTTGATAAGGGCCCCAAATATCACTAGTTGTTTTGTTTACTATACCAAATGTAATCTTTTTTGATGTTAGTAATATATCTGTTGTATTTTTTGATTGATTATGCTCGATTGTTGGATCTTTAGGGTAAATAGTTTTGTTATCGATCAAGACTTCATATTCATACTGCGGTAACATTACTGCTTTTGATACATTCTCTACAAACTTCTCTGCAATATTAAGATTGTTTAATGCATAGAACTCACCTATTTGCTGCAACAAAGAGTTATCTGCATCTTTAATTGTGCCATTAAGCCAGAGCTCTCCTCCAATTCCAGCGTATGGGTTATTAAGATCCTTTATCTTCGTGTTGGACAAAAAATTAAGCAAATCATCAGCTAAGAACTCTACTTGGAGTGGTTGTGGGATATTAATGTAAGAAGACATTACTAAAAAAACACCAATGACAAGTATGAATAAAGCTAGAACAGCATCTAATACGAAAAAGTATCCTCTTTTTTTGCTAAGCATTTTCACTTCTGACTACATGGTGTATTGCTTATATTTATATTTGGAGAGCCTACACCCTTATAACTATTGTTAATTATGACAATATATCCTCTATCATCCTCAAAATAAATACAGAAGTCACTCGTAATTCTCAGTCTTCTTTTTAGTTCTTCATAGCTGAGATTCTTTAGCTCATGCAGCTTGCTCTCATTTACTTCGTTATTGTTTATTACACTAAGTAAGTTATCATCTGAAGCAACTTGCTTAATAACAATAGATGCCTCTTCCTTCAAGTTTTTTACATTTGATGGTTGGCTTGAGCCTAGAATTATGTAGAAAATGAAAAAGGCTGCTACAAATACAAGAACGCCTAAAATTATATCTAATGACCATGTTTGTGATTTCGCATTAATACCTATCACCTAAAAAAGATTTATTCTCTACAATACAGTCCGTCTTCATTTAATTTCTGAGAACCTTTGGCTAATAGAATATTGCCTTTCTCATCCTCTATATAAATACAGAAATCATTTTTAATGTTTAGAGACTCTTTAAATTCGTAATAATCCATGTTTTGAATCATCTTTAGCTTGTCCTCATCAACTAGTCCACCAGATGCAAAACTGATTGAATGATCATCAAGTATAAGGCCTGTTATTTTTACTGCTTGAGCTTCAGCTGGCTCATTGATTTTGATATAGACGCTTATTACAATAATTATCAATATAATAATTAAGATGATTTTGTCCTCATTCCACTTAGGTTTTACTTGAGGCTTTAATTGTACCATTAATTATTCCATAATTAAGGATATATTTAAACTTTGCTGTGAATTTACCTAGAACTATCAGCTTGTCTTTCTATTTCAAGCTTTTTTGCTATTGCGTGTGATGCATTGCTGAGCCTGTAAGCGTTAATAATTTCATCAGCAAGACTGTTCACAATAGACTTCTTTGTGTTGAAAGTGCGATGATAAGCACCTTGGGTTATATGGCGCAAAGCCAAATCAATCCTCCTTTGAGGTGAGCATTCAACTGCTTTTGGGTAGCGAGCCCCTCCATACTCAATCGTTATGATTTCTTCTCTTTGTGCAGCATTTTCCAACGCCTTAACAAAAATTTTTATAGGATTATCTTTAGTTGTTTTTTCAATTTGCTTAAATACCTCTTCGACAATATGATAAGCCATAGAGGCTTTACCAGTTATGTGATAGCTTGTCTTAAAATGCTTCCTACTTTTATGACCAACTACCATAAGCTTGTTTATAAGCCTTTCAACAACAAATGTTTTGCTTTTGTAAAACTTGTTACCAGCATATCTTGCTCCTGTCTTAGGAACAATTTTTGGCTCTAAATTTATGTAAGGCTGCAATCCTAGATCATTAACCATAATTCCTCCTATAGTCCATCTATTGAAAGCTTTTATTTCACTCATTTTCTTGCCTTCTCAATCTTACCCTTCAACAAAGCATCTAAACTCTGGTCATTGACCTTTATAACTTGCCATCTAACTCCAGGTATGTCTCCCTTTGATTTGCCCATTGCACCACCAATACACTCAATTATAACTTCATCATGCTCATCTATCATCTTTGTTGCACCATCTCTTGGGCAAAATGCAGTTACTTGTCTACCATTCTTAATGAGCTGAATTCGAACACATTTTCGCATTGCAGAGTTTGGCTGTTTTGCCTCAAGCTGGACTTTCTCCAAGACTATACCGCGAGCTTGCGATGCACCAGCCAGAGGGTCAGAGCGTTCTTTTAGTCTTAAAACTCTTTTTATATAAGGCTTGTAATGCCACCTACCGAGCTTTCTTCTTTCTCTCAATTTCTTTCCTGCATATAATCCACGAGATTTGTTTGACATTTTTTATTAAGTATTATTGAATAATTTTTAAATGTTATCATTAAAAAACTCTTACCTCTTTAATATCAAAATATCTTTTTACTAAGTCATTTATGTGATTGATATTTTTGCGCTCTCTACCAATTAGCATTGCCTTTGTAGCTATGTCTTTTCCATAAATTTTTATAATTCCTTCTTCTTGTTTAACGTCAGCATTAATTGGATAAATTATGTTTTTAACAAATTGGAGCATATCGCTGCTAAACTCTATAAGCTTAATCCTTTTCTTCAAGTTGTTCTCACACCTTTTAATATTTGCTCCATTCTTGCCAATTGCTTTGCCCATATCGTTTTCTTCGATTATGAATGTAATTTGGTCGTTTGTTATGCAATCTTTTACCTTTGAACCTGTCATTGACTCAAAAAATATAATTAATTTCATATTGTTAGAATCATATATAATTTTATTCACTTGGCACCTTTTGGGATAGCTAAGACAGAGATAGAGAAAGGTTTTTTGCATATTATGCCGAGCTCATCATTTGGCAAAGCTAGCTTGTGAAATTCTGCTCCACATAATCTTGAATAGTATATTATGTCTTTCTCGACATTTACAGGACAATTAGAACTTACTAAAACCCTTTTCACTTTGCCTAGCTTCAAACCTTTTATAGTTCTTTTCGTGCCTAGTAGCAGATTTCCAGATTTGAGTATTTTCTTAATCTCTGTTGAATCAATTTTTGTTGTCATTTGGAATAAAAAATTTTTTATTGTTTTTATTATAGTATTTTTAGTTAATTTTTAAAACTTACGTAACTATAAAGCCTCCTCGTAAGAATTATATTCATAAACTATTCTTATATTTTTCTAAGTTTTCTTTCGTGCTCAAGTTCTTGTCTTAATCTTCTTACTTCCCCA
>CAZGEW010000034.1:0-15659 GCA_964524225.1 uncultured Methanosarcinales archaeon
AATTAGCTCAAATAATGAAAATCTCTTTGGCGACTTATCAAGAGCATTTGAAAAGGGCAGAGGCGAAGATAGTGCCGAAATTTAAAGTTATCTAAAAAATTTAACAACTTGGATCATTGATAGCCCACTCTGTTAAGCCCTCTATAAATTCTCCTATCCTTTTTATTACTTCTTTTTCATCTGTATATTGTCTTTTCTTTGTTTTTGAATCATAGGCTCCAGTGACATTTTTTTTAAAGAGATATACAAATCCACTAGAATCATTCCATAGGCTTTCAAATCCATATTTTTTAGCAATTAGGTTTAGTACATATTCCCTATTTTTCAAAATTGTTGGCCACAAATTATTATCCACCCCCTCAATAGTTGGTTTTGGACCATAGTTGTAATCGAATCTAGACGCATGTTGTTTACCTGGAATTTCTATAAAAATATTTACATATCTATCACTACCAGTTTGTTTTTGAACAGCTACAGGATACCTTCCATGATTCAGGTAGGTACTAACGTCCCTGCTGTATTTATATACCCCTCTGTCAAGCTCCCATTTTAGTGCATCTGACAATCTTCCTTCATAGGGTTGAAATCTTGAATCTTGATTAAAAGCTTTTTTAACTAAATCGTAAGCTAATTCCGTCTTTGCGTCAGTTGACATAAGTAATTTTTCAAGTAAATTTGTCATTTTTATCAACCTCAACTATTTTTTATATACTCTTATAAACTTCAACAATTTGAGATTTTATTTCTGGAAATTTCTTAGTTACATCGTTTAAAGCTGCCTGCTCTACTTCACTCAAGTAATCGGCTAAAGATGCGTAACGTCTCCCCAATTGACCTGTAAGAAATTGAGCTGCTGTCTGAGCAGTCGCAACTCTTTTTAGTACTTCTGCTATACCTACGTAAATTCTTGGGTCTGGAAATTTATGTATAACATCTGCATATTTTTTTAACATCAAGTTTTCCATCCATCCTTTAAACATCTGTTGTGTTTCAGTATCTAGATATTTCTTTGCCTCATCTACATATGTTTCCAAATTAATTTTTTCGTTTGTCATTTTTACCCCCTTCGTTATCCCTAAAATTATTAATTACTAATCAATAGCAACAATCTTGTATATCTAATTTTACCCAGAATATTCAGGTATGTAATTTTGCCAACTTTCTTTCCATATAGAAAGTAATATTAATTTATTCGCTAAACCATAAACTATAAATAAAACTTATTTCATTTCTAAGTAATGCAACAACATAAATCGTTTAAACTTAATTCTAAATTAAATGTATTAATCTCAATCTCGGATATTTCTAAAAAAATAAGCGACCATTGTTCTTTCCCAACAAGATTGAACGCTCTACATACTAATGTTTTATTGAATGTATTAGCGAGGCAAAAATTATTGGCAGTAAATTTTTGCCGAGCTGTAAAATTTGCGAAGCGGATTGAAATATTTGAAATATTGAAATTCTTAGAAACAATTAAAACTGGTGTTAAATAAAATGCCTAAATACATTGTTGTAGCCGGTGGTGTAATGTCTGGTGTTGGAAAAGGAGTTACAACTGCTTCTATTGGCAAAATATTGCAGGAATATGGTTACAAAGTCACAGCAATAAAAATTGACCCTTACCTTAACTATGATGCAGGAACTTTAAGGCCGACAGAGCATGGCGAAGTTTGGGTTACAGATGATGGTGGTGAAATTGACCAAGATCTTGGCACTTATGAAAGATTTCTAAATCAAGATATTCCAAAGAAAAATAATATTACAACCGGTCAAATCTACAAAGCAGTTATCGATAGAGAAAGACAAGGTGAGTATCTTGGGCAAACCGTGCAATTCATCCCACATATCCCAGATGAAATTAAAAGAAGAATAAAAGAAGCAAGTAATGATTATGATTTTGTTTTAGTTGAGGTAGGTGGCACAATTGGCGACTATGAAAATATACCTTTTCTGTTTGCACTAAAAAGTCTTGAAAGAGATGTTGGAAAACAAAATTTGGTCTATATTCTTATAACATATTTACCAATACCAAGCCATATAGAAGAAATGAAAACAAAGCCAACACAGCAAGCAATAAGACTGCTTAGCGAATCTGGCATTTTTCCAGATTTTATAATTTGCAGGGCAAAAAAGTCATTGGATGTTATAAGGAAAAATAAAATAGAGACATATGCTAACATTGTATCAGAGCATGTAATTTCTGAGCCGGATATAGAGACTGTTTATCAAATTCCTCTTGACTTAGAAAAAGAAAAATTGGGAGAAAAAATATTGAAAGAGTTTGGAATAAAGCCAAGAAAACAACCTTACTGGAAGGAATGGAAAAAACTTGTAGATAATATGTTAAATCCAAAAAAAACAATTAAAGTTGCAATAGTTGGCAAATACATTGACATTGGCGACTATAATTTAGCAGATTCGTACATTTCAATAAATCAAGCATTGATACATGCGGGTGCCTCTCTAAATATAGGTCTTGAGATAAATTGGCTCGACTCAAAAATATTTGAAAAAAACAAAAAGGTGTTGGACGAATTACAAAAATATAACGGTATTATTGTACCAGGTGGTTTTGGTGCGTCTGGTGTTGAAGGCAAGATAAATGCAATTAATTATGCAAGAATAAACAAAATTCCTTATCTTGGTTTATGCTATGGTTTACAGCTTGCGATTGTTGAGTTTGCAAGAAATGTTTGTGGCTTAAAAGGTGCACATACCACTGAGGTTAATCCAAAAACTAATGTACCTGTTATTGATGTACAACCTACTCAAAGAGAGATTCTTGAAAAGAGTATGTATGGCGGAACTATGCGTCTTGGCGCATATGCAGCAATTCTAAAAGAAAAAACACAAATCTTAAAGTTATATGAAGAAACTGGAAGATTAAAAGAAGATGAGAAAAGAATAAGCGAATTGATGAAGAATAAAAGTCAAGCTTTCAGACTTGGGATTTTAGAGAAAGAGAAAAAAGTTGTTTTGGAGAGACATCGCCACAGATATGAAGTAAATCCTAAATATGTTGATTTGTTGGAGAAGAATGGAATGGTATTTTCAGGTTATTATATGAGAAGCGATAAAACACCACTTATGGAGTATATAGAGCTTCCTGGACAGAGCTTTCGAGGAACACAGGGGCACCCGGAGTTTAAGTCAAGATTAGGAAATCCATCGCCATTATTTTATGGGTTTGTAAAAGATTGTGGGAAATGAGCTGTAAAGTAAACGTCAGCTCAATTGAATTAGATATAATATTAATGTCACTTATTAATTTTCCACAATCTTTATTAATCATACTCTTTTTCTAAATCTTTTTTTTGTGGGGCTAATTTAATGGAAGAGCATAAAAAATCATTCAAACAAATATTATTTGACACCTATGATAAGAAATATAAATTGTTACTTATAATTCCATTTTTAATTTTATTATTATCACTGGCTCAAATTGGTTATCAAGTTTATAAGACAGGGGATTTTATAAAAAGGGATGTTTCATTAAAAGGTGGAGTAACTGTAACTGTACCAATAAAGAAAGACATCGATGTTAAGCAAATTGAACAACAAATCTCTTCTGATTTTACAAACAATGATATTTCTATAAGAACTTTAAGAAGTGCAGGTACAATTATTGGTGTTATTGTTGAAGCAGATATCAATGGAAATGATAATGCCCAAGTCCAAAGCTTATTGAGTTCTATTGAAAAATCACTTAGCATAGATTTAAGCAAAGTTGATTATGGAATTGAAATAATAGGCTCTTCCTTAGGAGCAAGTTTCTTTAAAGAATCTTTGATAGCATTAGTTGTTGCATTTGTTTTTATGGGATTAGTTGTTTTTATTTACTTTAGAACTTTTGTGCCTAGTATTGCAGTAATACTTGCTGCTTTCTCTGACATGGTTGTCGCTTTAGCAGTAATCAACTTGTTTGATATAAAAATTGGCACAGCTGGAATTGCAGCTTTCCTCATGTTAATCGGCTATTCTGTTGATACAGATATTTTACTTACAGTCAGAGTTCTAAAAAGGAAGGAAGGAACCATCATGGACAGGATAATAAGCTCTATAAAAACGGGAATGACTGAAACAATAACTGCAATTGTCGCTGTAACAGTAGCAATGCTTGTAACTCAAAGTGAGGTGATAAGACAGATAATGTTAATTTTACTCATTGGATTAATTGCTGATATTTTCAACACTTGGATACAAAATGTAGGATTATTGAGAATTTACATTGAAAGGAAGGCGAAGAAAGGAATTGTAATATAAAAACAATGAAAAAAATTCAATGCATAGCATTGAATTTTTTTATTAATATGAACTATAAAATTAAAAAATTAATAACAAACTGGCGAGTAATTTTGCTAGTTATATTTATTGTGCTCTCGTTAATAGCTATACATCCTACATCAAGTCAAGGCGTCGCAATAAGAAGTGTTATTACTAATAGCTCTGCAAGTATTGCTAATGTTCCGCAACCTAAGCCAAATGTACAACCTATTACAAGAGAAAAAATAGTATCAATCAATAATGTTCCAATAAAAAATGTTGAAGATTATTATAAATATGTCTCAACTTTAAGTCCTAATAGAACAATACAGCTCAAAACAACAAAAGGATTATATAAGCTTACAACAAAAGAAAAATTTGGAACAATACAATTAAATGAAACAGAGGAAAAAACAATAATAGAATTAATACAAAGAAATGAAACAATAAATGGCACAAATCAAATAGTAAATGAGACAATAACAAAAACCATAATTGCTCCAAAAACAAGACAAGTAAGCTTAGGGACTGAAGATTTAGGGTTGAGGGTATACGAAGCTCCAACTACAAACATAAGAAAAGGTCTAGATTTGCAGGGTGGTACAAGAGTTCTTTTACAGCCAGAAAATAAGTTAAGTGCTTATGATATTAGTAATTTAATTGATATTATGAAAGAAAGGCTTAATGTGTATGGTTTGAGTGATATAATTGTTAGAGATGCTGGTGACCTAAGCGGCAATCAATACATTGTAGTTGAGATTGCTGGTGCAACTGAAGAAGAAATCAAGGATTTATTAGCAAGACAAGGCAAATTTGAAGCAAAAATAGGCAATAGAACTGTATTTAGGGGTGGTAACGATATTGTCTATGTTGCAAGAAGCGCGAATGAAGCGGGCATTGATCCAAGTGCAGGTTGTGCTCCATCTGGCCCACAATGGTTTTGTCGCTTTAGGTTTTCAATAACATTAAGCCAAGAAGCAGCTCAAAGGCAAGCAGATGCAACTAAAGACTTAACAGTCATTTACGACTCAGTCACTGGAAGAAGTGATTACCTAAGCGAGAAATTAGAATTATTTCTAGATGATAAAAAGGTTGATGAATTAAACATTGGAGCTGATTTGAAAGGACAAGCTGTAACTCAAATTGCAATTTCAGGCTCTGGCACAGGTGCAAATCAGCAAGAAGCAATATTCAATGCTTTACAAAATATGAAAAGATTGCAAACAATACTTATCACAGGCTCATTGCCTGTTAAGCTCAACATTGTTAAAACAGATTCTATATCACCGGTTTTGGGAGAGGGTTTTGTTAGAAATGCAATATTTATGTCATTGTTGGCGATAACATCAGTTGCAATTGTTGTCGGAATAAGGTACAGAAAGCTGATAATTGCAATTCCTATCCTTATTACAATGCTTTCTGAAGTAATTATTTTGCTTGGCGTAGCAGCATTTATAGGCTGGAATATTGATTTAGCAGCTATTGCAGGAATTCTGGTTGCAATAGGCACAGGGGTTGATGACCAGATTGTTATAACTGATGAAACATTAAAAGGTGAAACTGCAACAGTTTACAATTGGAAAGAGAAGGTTAAAAGAGCTTTCTTAATCATTATGTTAGCTTACTTAACAGTTGTTGTTGCAATGATTCCATTAATATTTGCAGGAGCTGGATTATTAAAGGGGTTTGCAATCACTACAATAATTGGAGTTACAATTGGTGTATTTGTAACAAGACCGGCTTACTCTGCTTTTATTGAGATAATGTTAAAGTAAAAAAATTTCATTAAATTTACCGAGAAAGTTTATAAAGAAGCATAGTAGCATTCTTAAAATGTTTAAAGTAATTGGGACCGATACTTACATTAAAGAAATTAGCAAGTGGTCAAAAGTTGAAATAGAAGCTGCAGAAAAAATTCCTAAGCAAGTCTCTTGAAGCGACCTCGCTTTAAATCTTCTAGAGAACTGGCAAATTGTCTAATTAAATCAAAGTCAAGTTGCTCTAATTTCTTTAGTCTTTCGTACTCTTCTTTTGGAATTGTTACTGTTTCCATTTCAACAACACAAAAGAAGTCCTTATATATAAAAATATAGGTTTTTCTCTGTAAAAGTTTGTCTAATGCCATTACATTAGACGAAGCCTCAAATGTCAGAAATTACGAATTTCTGAGCATCTCAAAAATCTTTGATTCCAAGAAAATTCTTAGAATTTTCTGGGCCAAAAAAGCTTTGCTTTTCTCGGTTTTAAGAATTTATAGATGGGCTAGTGTCGGGGCTTTATAGTTACACACAAGGTAAAAGATGTTTTTAAAATATAAGTTATGAAGTTATAATTAACAGTATCCACAAACAATAAAATTTATATATTTGAAGGACTTAACAGTTTTATGGAAATTAAAAGGTTAATTCTTGTAAGTGTGTACGTTACAATAGGCTTGTATATTCTTTACAAGTTATTTTTTAGAAAAAACCCCTACCAAGAAGAATATGAGAAATTATATAATGAAATTATAAATTCTGACAAGTATAAGGTTAAAGGGCAATACGACAAAGAAGAGAAAGTTTAATTAAATTTTACTAGTCTAAAGCTGAAAATTAGCCAAAAGACTAACAAAGCTACTGATACCATAGCAACAAACCATAAGAGTCTTTTGTCGTTCCCAAAACCAAAAGGGATTGGTCCGATAAAGCCACCAACAGCTACTTTTGTCTTTGAACTGTTTTCTTTAGCACCCATAAACATTCCAAAAAATACTATGATGAAGCCGATAACAATAAGCAAAATCCCAAGCTTAATTAATTGCCCTATTTTGAATACCATACGTAATGTTATAATTATACTGTAAACTTAAAGTTTTCGATTGAAATAGAATTTTAACTATCATTCACCAACTAAATCTTAACATATATATTAGAGTATATATTAAAACCGAAAGATATTTAAAGAAGGGATATACAAAAATATATATTAGTATATCTAATAATAAAAAAGATATACTAGTGTTCGAAAAAGAGGCAAAAGGCAAGAATCTCAGCATATTGAGAATAAACTTGTAAAACTTGGAAGGCAAAGAAACAATCGCTTAAAAGCCTTTGAAGAAATGCCTCTTTTTTGAGACCTTAGGCTGAAAGAGGTATCTGAAAGAGGTTAAATAATGGAGCAGCAGGATATAGAAACATTTAGAGAGAATGTTGATTCATGGATAAAACAGATAAGAAGAGAATTTGCCGAATTCTCTGATTTACCGGCTATTATTAGTGAAAATAGTGAGAACATCCAGCATAATTACGAGCTTATTTATGAACTTAAGGATGACATTGAAGAGCTAAAGCAAGAAATTAATGCACTAAAATTAATTCAGATAATAAGCCTAAAGCAGAAGATGAATTCTAAGATTGAGCAAAGTATAAACAAAAATACAAACAATCCCCAGATTTGAATTTTAAGATGTTAAAATTAAAATGAGATGAGAATATTGGATAAAAACAAGGCATCACTGATAAAAAAACTTTACTTAAAAGACATGAATTATTTACCTTAGCAATTGTTTTTATATTTGGTATATTAGTTGGCAGCATTGTGATAGCAGGACCTAGAATTCCTAAACAATGTAATGATGGCATAGACAATGATGGAGACACATACGTTGACTTACAAGATCCTGGATGTAGTAGTAGAAGGGATAACAATGAAAGAGGCACAATACCGTGTGATGACGGCATAGATAATGACGGTGACACTAGAATAGACTATCCAAACGATGCTGGTTGTACAAGCCCACTTGACAATAATGAGTTAGGTACTGTTGAATGCGATGATGGAGTTGATAATGGCGATGCAGACACATTAAAAGACTACCCAAACGATCTCGGATGTATTAGTCCTTCAGATAGTAATGAAGTAGATGGAGCTTGCGATGACTTAACCGATAACGATAATGATACAACAACAGATTACCCCAGTGACCCAGGATGTACTAGTTTTAGTGATGCAAGCGAATTAGGCTTAGTACAATGTGATGATGGTATAGACAATGATGGAGACAGTAGTATAGATTACCCTGACGATCTTGGTTGTACAAACCCAATTGATACAAGCGAGATAGGTCCTACACCGGTTCAATGCAGTGACGGTATTGATAATGACGGCGACACAAAAATAGATTTTGGAACTAACCAATTTACTAGTGATAGTAAATGCATTGACGCTACTGATACTGATGAAAGTCCAAGGGATTCGTGCACAGATAGTGAAGGCAGTCCACACAGCATAAACAGTGGAATACAAGGCACAATTTCTGGAGATGACGAGAGTGTTCCATTCAGTTTTACAGATGCCTGCATAGACTCTTTAAATATGAAGGAGTACTATTGTGGAGATAAATCAGAAGATTACAGGCCATTCAATATAACAGTATCTTGCCAAAACACAACAACTTGTATTAGTGGAGCATGTGTTTAATCAAATTTTTATTTTTTTATTTCATTTATGATTTTTTTCAAGGCTGTATCGACTGTGAGCAATAGATTTCTATCTGTTATTTCTGATGAATATATTTTTCCGTCATCAACAACCTTTACATGGATTTCGTACTTTTCGCTCTTCTCCCTTTCATGAACCTGTTTTAGCGTTATACGAATCTTTTCCAATCTTTTTGTCAATTCTTTTATTCTATTTGCATGATGAATAATACTTTTAGTCAATATAAGCATAGTTGAGCTATCAATATCCCTAAATCCAGTTAGCTCTACATTAGTGCCTAGCAATGAGCTCTCTTTTCCCATATTTAAGATAAAATTATAAATACTATTCATTTATTAATCTTTCCTTATGGCGCTAGTTGAATCTTTTTCAGGGATAAGAGGAATCTATAATAAAGACTTAACAGATAGCATAGCTATTAAATATGCTTGGTCTTATTATTCTTTTCTAAAAAATAAAACAAAAAAGAACAAGGTAAGCATTGTTATCGGTACTGACACTAGACCATCAGGGCAAAAACTATGCAACGCCATACTGGGAATTTTGGATTCTGACTTCATTGATGTTGGTATGGTTCCTACTCCAGCAATTGAATTTGCTGTAAGGCACTTTAACGCTGATGGAGGCATAATAATAACAGCTTCACATAACGAGCCTTATTGGAATGGATTTAAGTTTTTAAGAAGTGACGGGACAACTTTAAACGAGAATGAAATTAAAACTGTCATCAGTAATTCTAAAAGATTGATAAATTTCCACAAAATTCAGGAGAAGAAGATACTTGAAAGAAACGAAGAAGTGATTAATAGTTACTGTCATTTTATTTATGATACTATGGGGAGAGAAAATATTACAAAGATAATATCCTCAAAGCAAAAAATTATAATTGACCCAAATGGAGGGACTGCCATAATTGTAAAAAACTTTCTGGATGATATCGGTGTCGATACCATAGGAATAAACATGAATTATGGAGAATTCAACAGGATAATTGAGCCAACAGAAGATGCATTAATTTATCTTAAAAATATAATTGATGATAATAAAGCAGATTTTGCAGCAGGGTTTGATTGCGATGCTGATAGGATTGAAATCATGCTCAAAAATGGTAATTTATTGTCTGGAGATTACATACTTGCCTTAATAGTTAAGGAGGTATTGTCCAATACCAATGAGCCAAAAAATAAATTTGTAGTTGTAAATGATGCTACATCTAGTGTAGTTAGAAGCGTTGTTCAACAGTATGGGGCTAAAATTATAGAGGTTGAAGTAGGCGAAGCTAATGTAATAGCACAAATGGATAGGGTAAAAGCAATCGTAGGAGGGGAAGGTTCAAGTGGTGGTGTTATAGTTCCTCCTTCAAGGTGCAGAGACGGCATATTAACTTTATTGATGATTTTGGCATTAATTGCAAAAAGACAAAAGAGTTTGGAAGAAATAAGTCAAGAGCTTCCTAAATATTATACGTTAAAGAGAAAAATTGAGTTTGAGTCAAAAAGATTCAAACAGATAAAAAATTTTATTAAGAGCTATTACTCTGATAAAGGATTTAATGTTATAGAAAATGGTGGGATACAAGGTAGCTTAAAGATCATAACAAATGAAAAATCCTTTGTTTGGTTTAGAGCATCTAAAACAGAAGCAAATGTTTTCAGGATAATGAGCGATTCTAATAAAAAAGAAGAGGCTGAAGATTTGATTGGAGAAGCGATAAATGTTTTCGATAAGGCAAATGAACAATAAAAGCAAAATTATTTCTAAGATAGAATCAGAATTATTATCTACCTTATTTAATTATGTTGTACCCTTTATTGATAAAAAAATAAAACCTTCACAAGAAAAACAAGAGCGAAAAACTGCTGATTTGGAGAACATTATAAATTCCAAACAAAGAATTGGTTTTAGGGATGTAAAAGAATTGGAAGAAATTTTAAAGAAAGAGATTTTAAAGAATTTAAATAATGATATTAGTGTCAACAAAAATATTGTGATTAATTCAAAAAATATATTTTATTCATTAAATTTAAGACGACAAAAAAATAAAGCTGAAAAATCAGATAAGTATTCAATCTCAATCAAATATGAAGAAAATCAAGCAGAAGAGAAATTAAAAATAGAAGTACAAAAAAATGAAAAAGACATTTATTTTGCAGAAGTTATAGACAAAAAGGACATTAAAGATAAAGTTACCCCATATAGTTTAATAATTTCTTATGAAGATAATTACGCTGAAGAACGATTAACAATCACCTATAGACAACAATTAAAAAATTATATGCAGCTACATATCGAAAGCAAGGAGGATATGAGCAACAGGGTTCCATTAAAGTGGCTCAATATACTTCCTGAAACATTTATGGGAGGCGTGCTTGGATTCACTTATCTAGGAGAAAACTTTATGACTAGAAGGGCTGATTTAACAGGTCAAACAGCAAGAATGGTTGATATACACGAAAGCATTCACACTCCTGATGAATATGAAACTCGAGTTTTGACGAGCTGGATTATGGAAAGTGTGTTTAATAAAAATGAGAAATATTCAAAATTTGTAAAATAATTTTTTGTTCATTGTAATTAAACTTATTTTCCACTTTGAGTTCTAATTTCAACCCAAATTACAGGTGTTTCCCGAACATTCACCCATCCTAGCATGATATATTTAGAGCCAACATCTCCACGCTCATTTGGTGTAGGATTCCATACAGTCACCTGTGAACCGGTATCCACTTCAAGGAACTCTGAAGGATGGTTTCCATAGCGAATCGCATCGATAATCGCGTCAAATACTACATTTGAACTCAGGACTTGAATTTTATTATTTTGTCGTACACCTACGAGACTCCCTGTAATCTTCACAGTGCTGTTATCCGTAATTCTCAGTACATAACCGTCACTCTCGCTCGGCTCACTCCAAAAGTTATGAATGGTAGTATAACCTCCGTCACGAATGACCATGGCGCTTTTACTGGCACTGGTGAGTCCCTCAATTACGATATTTTCAAAGTAATTGCCATCAGCACGCTCAACAAGTATATATGGCTCAGTTGATGAGCCTGTTCCCCACCCTTCCTTGAATATGTTTTTAACCGTATTCGCGTTTCCTACCAGATGAAGAAGCATCTCAATAGCTCCATCAGAGCTGAGAATATTGTCAATAATGACTTCTTGTGTATACGTATCAAGAATCAGACCATATGTAGTCGTAAGGTAAAGATCTCGAAATTGAGCCAGTCCA
This sequence comes from uncultured Methanosarcinales archaeon, assembly GCA_964524225.1. Taxonomy (GTDB): domain Archaea; phylum Nanobdellota; class Nanobdellia; order Woesearchaeales; family GW2011-AR4. Next base: position 11,984 of record CAZGEW010000034.1, read on the forward strand.
ACATTAGTTGAAGGACTTGCCTTTATAGCAGCAATTCCTGAACCTATCGGAGACTGAAACATAAGCCCTTGAATTTTCCCCATGGAATAAGATGTTGGCGGGACATCTAAAGGGGAATTTGGTGTAGGTTCCAAGCTTATAAGCGTATTTCCTATAAATCCATCTCCTGCGACAAGTCTGCTTCCGGCTCCAAATCCGCGTAAGCTCAATCCGCTATACGTCTTTATCGGACGAGAGAGGACGTAAGTACCAATTGGAAACACAATCTCAACTGTATTTTTCATCATTGAAAGGACGCTACCTGAATTTCCATCTTTCACAGAATCAATCGCTGCCTGAATCGCATCTGTATCATCTATATCGTCGTCTGGAATAGCACCAAAATCTTTTACATTAAGATAAACTGAAGAAGCAGAACTTGTTTGAGTAGTTGCATCAATCTTAATACCATTTACACTAGGAGAAACAACAACATTATCTCCACCTAAAATTGAAAAGTCTCCATCTGTATTTGGCAGAATGTTGTTTATCGTTTGTATTCCAGATGTTTGAGTTATTGGAGTAATAATACATGCTCCATCTGGTTGACATGTGAAACCAGCACTGCAACCACAACTGCCACAATTATTAATTAATTGTAAAGCAGAATTACAATAAAGTGGCTTTGTAGAAGAGCATTGATTTATTGCAGTTCCATCAGAGCATGTTGAAGTTGAAACAGCAACGCATGAACCGCTTTGACATTCTTGACCAAAAGGACACCCGCACCTATTGCAATCATCAACAAGATTTCCAAGACTATTACAGTATTTTGGTTTAGTCTTAGAGCATGTATTTACTTTAGTACTGTCAGAGCATTTTGTTGCTGGTGTTTGAAAATAAATGCTTTCTGACCATCCATCAACTCCAGTATTATAGTCAACATTATACCAAAGAACCTTACCTGACTGGACTGAACCTTTATATGTTCCAATAGCTCCTGCTGGTTGTGTGCCGAGTATTTTTTTATAACTACCATAACTTTCTCGCACATTTACTTGTTGAGTTGTCTGAACTCTGTCTCCAAGAGAAAAGGATGCTAAACCTGCAATATCTCTTGATTCGCTTATTTTATTAGAGCTTGTTGAAAATATGATAAAAGCAGTTGCTAAGATTGCAAAACTTACAATAATATAAATAAGTTTAAGATTGTGATTATTTTTTGGTAACCTCATTTTTTTAGTAATTATTTACAATCATATATTTATACTTTTCTTTTATAAAATCTAGCAGCATCTTCTGGCAATACAGAATTTATTATAAAATTCGTGGAAAGCTCAAAGCCGCCCCATACAGCTATTCTAGGAGTAACTTCAATATGGAAATGCAAATCTTCTTTTTCTGGCGAGTAATGTATAAAAAAATTATAGGAAGCATTTATCTTTTTCAATTTTATAAGTATATTTTTTAATATGATTGCTAAATCTTTTAATTCATTTTCCTCAAGCTCTTCTAAATTTCTTTTGTGTCGCTTCACAAAAATCCAAGTTTCATAGTTAAAGCGAGAAGCAAAAGGTGCAAATGCAATTACATTTTTTGTTTCAAAAATTTTCCTTTTGGATTTAGACTCAAGCTTGATTATTTCACAATATGGGCATTTCTTATATTTTTTTACTACAGCAGATTCTTCATTAACAAGACTTGGTATTTGGGCCAATGCAACAACTTGCGTATGGCTATGAACCAAAGAAGTGCCAGCATCCTTACCATGATTTTTGAATATCTCGACATATTTTATGTTCTTTAGTTTGCTTAATTCTCTTATCCTAAGCTTAAACACCTTAAATAATTCACAGATATGTTGAATTGGCAAATCAGCAAGCTGGGATTTATGATGATTAGTTTCTACTATTATTTCATGGATACCATAAGCAACGCCTTCACTAATATACTTTTTCTGCTTAAATAATACTTCTTTATTATCGTCAACAGCAGGATACTTATTCAAAAACCACCTAATTTTCCAGCCACCTTTATATTCAACCCTACCAATTTCTTGTGGTGTTAATTTCTCATTTGAAGGACAAAATAAGCACTGCTTTATTTCATTCTTAACTTCAATACTCTTTAGTTCATGCGGCCTTTTCTTTCTAGAAGTAGCGTAATAAACCCATCTATCAAGAATATAATCTTTTCTTATCATTTTGACCTTAAAAAAATTTCAGTTGCATAGCAACTGAAATTTTTGTTTCAAATTATTTAAACCTTTTGAATTTTATTAACAAAAATCCAATGAATTATGGAATGGTTCGCTATAAAACGCTTGGGTATCAGGTATAAAAAAATCAAATCTAATGCGTAATGAAGCAATAAACCTAAAGTAAGCATAATAGCTAATTCACTATAAAAGGAAAGAACTGTCATCACTAATAGAAATTCGATTGTATGGAAAATTAACAAAACTCCAACATTTTCCAAGAGCTTCTCTTTATCCATTCTCTCTAAGTAATATTTATAGCAACTAAACAAATTTAATTTCTTATGTTTAAACACATACCAAAAATAATGGTCGATATCTATCAAAACACCGCCAATCAATATCATAAATGTTTTCCATCCAAAAAAGGGATAAAGAGCTGCAGCTAAACTTAATGAAAATAAAAAATGTGTCGAAACCTTCATCTTTAAGTGAGGTTTTAGTTAAATTTATAAAAGTAATGTAAAAAAAGTAATTACAATGAATATTGAGGAATTAAATAAATTTGGAGTTCCGTACTTTGTTATTGACAAATTTATAAGACAAAAAATAACTAAATTAAATCCTCCTCAGATAAAAGCTGTCAAGGCTGGGCTATTAGAGGGTAAGAATCTTTTAGTTTGTACACCAACTGGCAGTGGTAAAACTGCTATAGCAACATTTGCAATTATTAAGAATTTAAATGAGAATAAAGGCTCAAAAGCTATTTATCTAGTTCCTTTGAAAGCTTTGGCTAGTGAAAAATATAGAGACTACAAAGCCCTTCTTGAGGAAAGTGGTTTCAAGGCTATGATAAGTACAGGCGATTTAGACTCTAGAGATGAATGGCTGGACAAATACGAGCTTTTGATTCTAACAATAGAGAAAATGGACTCTTTGCTGAGGCATAGTGCACCATGGTTAAGCGATATTACAACTGTAATTATAGATGAGATTCACTTGCTTAATGATCCAGAAAGAGGTCCGACATTGGAGATTTTGATAACTATATTAAAGAAATTACTGAAAAATGTACAGATAATAGCTTTGAGTGCAACAATTGGTAATGCAGAAGAACTTGCTGAATGGCTTAATGCAGAGCTTGTTGTTGATGATTGGCGTCCTGTAAAGCTGCATAAAGGGATTTATTTGGATGGGAAGATTGAGTTTTATTGATAGCAAAAAATTTCAACTTTATTAAAATTTTTTGCAGATATTTTGACTTATTTCAAACTTTGTAGTTTTGGATAGGAAAGTATTTAAAGAGAATTTAATTTCACATTACTAACCATGAGTTTAAATGAGTATATAAGTAGATTGGAAAGTGATATGAGAAGTTGGGGTTATCTATCAACCTTAGGATCTAGGAAACAAATGCCACTTGATGACTCATTATGGCAAAGATTACAACTCGCAAGAAATATACTAGGTAATATTGAAACAACGAGAAATTCTCGAGGA
>CAZGEW010000035.1:0-13747 GCA_964524225.1 uncultured Methanosarcinales archaeon
AATGGCGTCTGAACTTGTCAAATGTGAGGGTGACTTATACGCTGCTGTCTTCAAAATAGCTGACTGGACAAAAAACAACATAAACTATAATCTAAGCACCCTAACAGCTGAAGTTAGCCAAAAAGCGTCTTGGGTTTTGCAAAACAGGCAAGGAGTTTGTGATGAGCTTACCTCTTTGTTTATAGCTTTACTTAGAGCAGTTGGCATTCCTGCAAGGTTTGTTTCAGGGATTTCTTACACTAATTCGCCTTTGTTTCCAGAAGAATGGGGGCCTCATGGCTGGGCAGAGGTTTATTTTCCAAGCTATGGTTGGGTACCTTTTGATGTAACCTATGCTCAATTTGGATGGATTGATCCAACTCATATAAAATTTAAGGATTCAATTGACTCTGATGAGCCTTCAACCTATTACCAATGGCGTGGAAGAAATGCTGACTTAATCACCAAAAAGCTTGATATTAAAACTACGTTGCTTGAAAAGAGAGGCTATGTTAAAGTCCCATTAAAGCTAGAGGCCTCTACTATGAAACAAGCTGTTAGTTTTGGCTCATACAATTTGATAGAAGCCACAATAGAAAATCTAAACGATTATTATTATTCTACTGAGTTTTATCTGATTAAGTCAAAAGAGGTTAAAGTTGTAGGTAATGAGATAAAAGATATATTATTATTGCCTAAAGAAAAAAAGAAATTATTCTGGATTTTAAAGATCCAAGATTTCTTGGATGAAAAATATTCTTATACATTTCCAATAATTGTAAGTACATTAAACAATATCACTTCTGAAACAAGTTTTACCGCAAGCATAAGAGAAAAATATATTTCATTTGAAGAGATTGAAGAAATAGCCAAGTTGCTTGAAGAAGAAAAGGAAAAGAGGTATTCTAGCAACATTCTTTTGGACTGCAAAACTAAAAAAATTGAGTTTTTTGAGTACGAAGATGTAAGTTTGCATTGCAATATCAAAAATATAGGAAATGTTTTTTTGGAAAATATTGATGTTTGTTTTCAAGACAAATGCCAAAAAACAAGCTTAGGTATTTCACAATCAAATAATTTTACATTTGAAATAAACAAATCATATGCTGGACAGAAACAAAGCGTGGTTACAGCGACAAATGAGCTAGTCTCAAAAACATCTTACCTTAATCTTAAAATCAAGGATGCTCCAAAAATTGAGATTAAAGATGTAGAATTTCCAACAAATGTTTCTTACGGAGATAACTTTACAGTATTATTCACAATTGCAAAAAAATCCAATACAAATCCGAAAAATGTTGAAATTATTTTTAACCAGAATGGCATAGAGAAAAAATGGAGTATTGAAGAACTAACAGAAAACAGGAAGTTTATTTTGCGGTTTCAAGGAAGCCAGCTAAGATATAGAGAGAACATTAATAGTATAAAAGTAAATTATAATGATGGATTAAGCAAATATTACAATGTACAAAAAGATTTTACTATAGCATTAACCAATGCAACTATTTTACAAAGATTATATTTGTCACCAAACATATTTGGGAGTGTCTTTGAAAGGATTGGCTATCGCACAATTTCATTAATGCTGTTGTTTGGTGCTGTAGCTTTTGTCATTGTGGTTATTTTAGTTTTTAGGGGGAGTAGAAAATATTAATAATTGTGCATAATATTTATTTTTCAATATTAAAAATAATTAAATAAATTCAAATTTATTTTATTTTCTATATAGAAAATTATATTTTCGAAACTTTTATAAATAAAACAGCGTTATTTATTCGCTTATGGAAGAAATAACAAAAGAGATTGAAAGGATTGTGCCAGATACCTCTATAATTATAGAAGGACTGTTATCAGAGAAGGTTAAAGAGGGTAGTATTAGCTCAAGAGAAATTATAATGCATGAAGCTGTAATTGCTGAACTTGAACATCAGGCTAATCTTGGCAAAGCTATCGGATTTCTTGGTCTTGACGAAATAAAAAGGCTAAAAAAACTTTCATTAGAAAAGGAATTTGAGCTTTTATTTAAAGGGCAAAGACCAAAAGCATCTGAAATAAGACATGCTTCGTTAGGTGAAATTGATTCTTTAATCAGGCAATTGGCATATGATGAAGATGCAACATTGCTAACATCTGACAAAGTGCAAAGTGAAGTAGCCCTAGCAAAAGGTATGAAAGTGATATATTTTAAACGACCGGAGAAAGGTCTTAAGAAATTAAGGCTTGAGAGATTTTTTGATGAAACAACCATGAGTGTTCATCTAAGGGAAAATGTCCAGCCTTATGCAAAGAAGGGAATGCCTGGCAATTGGGAGTTTAAAGAATTGAGAAAGTTAGTGCTAAAGCAAGAAGAAATACAAGAAATATCACGAGAAATAATAGAGGATGCAAAGCTCAGAAAAGATGGCTTTATTGAAATTGAAAGAACAGGCTCAACCATTGTACAGTTAGGTAGTTACAGAATTGTAATAACAAAACCACCATTTTCAGATGGATGGGAGATAACAGCTGTAAGACCTGTTAGAAAGTTAAACCTAAGTGATTATAAACTAAGCGAGAAACTAATGAATAGGGTTGCTGAGCAAGCAGAAGGGATTCTTATTGCAGGAGCCCCTGGAATGGGGAAAACTACTATGGCTCAGGCTCTAGCTGAATATTACGCTTCACAAAATAAGATTGTAAAAACTGTAGAGGCACCTCGTGACTTAATTTTGCCAGAGCGCATTACTCAATACGCTATTTCCTATGGTGATGCTCAAGAAATACATGATATTTTATTGCTTTCAAGACCTGACTATACTATCTTTGATGAGATGAGAAATACTGATGACTTTAAGCTGTTTGCCGATTTAAGACTAGCTGGAGTTGGAATGGTTGGGGTAGTTCATGCAACAAGCCCAGTTGATGCTATACAAAGGTTTATTGGCAGAGTTGAAATGGGCGTAATTCCACAAGTAATAGACACAGTTATTTTTATCAAAAACGGATTCATCAATGAGGTTCTTTCATTGAGAATGACAGTTAAAGTACCATCAGGAATGACTGAAGCAGATTTAGCAAGACCTGTAGTTGTTGTTAATGATTTTGAGACTGAAAAGCTAGAATATGAAATCTACAGCTATGGTGAGCAAACTGTTGTTGTTCCTGTACAAGAAAGCAGGGAAAAAAGTGGTGCTCATAAATTAGCAGAATCCACTATCTTAGCTGAATTTAAAAGATACTCAAGAAATGTAGAAGTTGAAATGTTGTCTGACAATAAATGTATTGTCTATGTTCCTGAAAGTGACATTGCTAGAATCATTGGAAAGCAAGGTACTAACATAACAAGGCTTGAGGAAAAACTTGGCATAGGCATTGATGTAAAAAGTTTAGAGGAAATATATAATGTTAAGGGTGTTGCTAAAGAACAAAGAGAAGTTCCGTTTGAGATTGATTTCAAAAAAAATCAACTATTGATAGAGTTAGGCATTGACATGCAAAACAGAGATGTTGACATTTATGTTGGCGATGAATTTGTGTTGAGTGCAAAAGCAGGAAAAACTGGTTTGATAAAGATAAAGAAAAATAACAATATTGGAAGAAGGATTATGGAAGCGTTGAATAGGAAGGAAAAGCTAAGGTTGGTGGTTTAAACGTGCAGCAGTGTATTTAGGTTGAAGAATTGTTATGCCCCTGATATCAAAAGGTTCTCTCTCTTTATCCACATTTATTTGTCCTTCTAAAATAGCAGCCTTGTACCCTAATTTCTGGATCCCAGATTTAATCTCATCTAGCTGGTTTAGATGTGTATAAGGAATTTCTCTCCAAGAAGATTTATCATTACCACTTCCAACAACAGCATATCTTTCTGAAGGTTTAGTTATACCAGCATAAGAGGCAACAAAAACATTTTCTTTATCACCCCTTATCACAGCCAAACCTCTCAAGAGTTCATTAAAAGTAACATCTGCTAATACTACGCCATCTATTGTAAGATATTCTCTTGTTATAAAAGTTCCAACTAAGAGATAAGCCAAACTTCCACGTCTCTTTGACTGCCAAAATAGAGGTTCTGATTGCAATAGCTTGCTAGGTGGGTAAACTACAGTTATTGCCCCTTTATGTTTAGGTGAACTTATCAACTCAACATAACCATAAGTAGAACCATTACCAAAATAAGCGTATATTCTTGAATCGTTAGGCTCTATAATCATTATATTTGCTTTAGTTCCAAACCTATTTTTAAATTTGGTCCATACTTCTTCAGTAGGTTTAGAGCCCTCTAAAGCAAGTAGTGCTTCTCTTGTTACCAAATAATCTTTAGTTTTGATAACTCTTTCTTCTAAGTTGTATCTAGGGATAATCGCTTCAGGCTCAGCAGTGTTTAGAATTGTGCTACTCACTTTAGAACCTCCACAACGCATGAAGAACTGTTTTTAATATATTATTTTGTATCAAAGGAACTAGTATTTATAATTTTCCTCAGAAACCTTTATAATATCAAAAAAACTTTCAATCTAAGATTTAAAATGCTTGACATAAAGTTCATTCGAGAGAATCCTGATATTGTAAGAAAGGATTTGGAAAGAAGAAATGATAAAGAAAAACTGGAATGGTTAGAAGATTTATTAAGAATTGATGTTGAGTATAGGTTATTGCTACAAGAAAACCAAAAGCTAAGACAGAGAAGAAATGAAATAACCGATGAAATAAACAGGCTAAGAAAGCAGGGTAAGGATATAAAAGAAAAAGTGCAGGAAGCAAAGGAGTTGCCAGAAAAAATAGAGAAGAGTGATGAAAGAATTGAAGAATTAAAAAACAAGATTGAATATTATTTGATGAGATTGCCTAATATATTGCATGAGTCTGTTCCTGTCGGCAAAGATGCTAATAACAATGTTGTAGTAAGAACATGGGGCACAAAACCAAAATTTAATTTTGAGTTAAAGCCACATGGTGAGTTATTGCAAGAACTTGGATTGGCAAATTTTGAAAAAGCTGCTGAGGTAAGTGGCCATGGTTTTTATTATTTAATTGGCGATATTGCATTGCTTGAGCTTGCTTTAGTAAACTTTGCAATAGATTTTCTAGTTAAGAAAGGTTTTACTTTAGTTGAGCCACCATTAATGCTAAGGCGTAAGCCATATGAAGGTGTTACTGATTTAAAAGATTTTGAGACAATGATGTACAAGATAGATAATGAGGATTTGTTATTGATAGCCACATCCGAGCATCCAATCGCAGCAATGCTTATGAATGAAACTTTGAATGAGAAGCAATTACCTATGAAGTTTATTGGGCTTTCTCCTTGCTTTAGAAAAGAGCTTGGAAGCCACAGCATTGACACAAGAGGCTTATTTAGGGTTCATCATTTCAACAAGGTTGAACAATTTATTTTCTGCAAGCCAGAACAATCATGGCAATTTCATGAAGAATTATTGAAAAATGCAGAAGAAATTTTTCAAAAGCTGAAATTACCCTATAGAGTTGTGAATATATGTACAGGCGATATTGGAATAGTTGCTGCAAAGAAATATGATATAGAGGCATGGTTCCCAAGAGAAAATTTATACAGAGAGGTTATAAGCTGCTCAAACTGCACAGCATATCAAGCAACAAGACTAAATATTAAATACAGAAAAGGCGAAGAAAAAGAATATGTACATACTTTGAACAGCACAGCAATTGCAACAAGCAGAGCAATAAGGGCTATTGTTGAGAATTATCAGCAAAAAGATGGCTCTATTAAAATACCAACAGTATTGCAGAAGTATATGGGCAAAAAAGTAATTGATAAGATAAAGTAAATTATACTTTTAACAAAAATTATATAAACAATTAAAAATAATAAAAAATTGCCAACAAAGTTGGCAATTTTTTAAAAATGAGTTTATTTAAAGACATTTTAGGAAGCAGTGAAACTTTGTTCAAGAATGAGTTTGCTCTAGATTATTCTTTTGTTCCGAAGCTTGTGCCTTACAGGGAAAAGGAGCAGAGGATAATAGCGGCATGCATAAAGCCTTTGTTTGATGCAAAATACGGAAAAAATGTATTTATTTTTGGCAAAACAGGTGTTGGAAAGACAGTTGCATGTAAACACATCCTAAATGAATTGGAGGAAGAAACAGATGACATAATCCCTATAGAAATAAACTGCTGGAGCCACAACACAACCTATAAGATAATTGTAGAGATATGCAACAAGCTTGACTTCAAATTTATACAGAATAAAAAAACAGAGGAGCTTTTTAAATGGGTTAAGCAAACCTTTAACAAAAAGTCTATTGTTTTTGTATTAGACGAAATTGACAAACTAGAAGATTTAGATTTTTTGTACATGATTTTAGAAGAGATATATAGAAAAACAGTTATTTTGATAACAAATTATAAAGACTGGCTCATGGAAATAGAAGAAAGGATAAAATCAAGATTACTGCCTGAAATCATAGAGTTTAAGCCTTACAATTACGAGGAAACAAAGGGGATATTAGGGCAAAGAATGGGATATGCTTTCTACCCAGATGTAATGAGTGAAGACGCATTTGAGCTAATAGTCAAGAAAACGTATGAACTTCAAGATATAAGGACAGGGCTCTATTTAATGAAAGAGGCTGGCATAATTGCAGAGAATAAATCTTCAAGAAAGATATTATTGGAGCATGCTCAACAAGCATTATCTAAGATAAACGAATTTAGTATTAAAAGTCCTAGCTATTTAGCTTCAGATGAGCAACTAATATTAGAATTGGTAAAAAACAACTCTGGAAGAAAGATTGGCGATTTCTACAAGATGTACCAAGAAAACGGTGGCATGCTAGTTTATAAATCCTTCCAGAGAAAGATTGATAAGCTGCAAAAAAGCAAGTTCGTAACAGTTGAGAAAACAGCTGGTGGTGAAGAAGGCAATACCACAATTATATGGCATAATCCTGATAAAAAATTGACAGAGTTTTAAAAATCCCAAAATCCGTCTAAGCTTAATCTTAAACTTTTCATTCTTGATTCGAATTCTCGTTCTACATTAGCTGCTGATATGGTTCTTTGTTCTTTAAACTCTAATTTTGCTTTTTCCTTATTTATTCCCCACAGAAATGCAGAAACACAATGAGGCAAAACTTTGATATTATAGCCACCTTCTAAACAAGCAAATATATTCTTAAAGTAGCTTGATAACAATTTACCTACTTCATAATATGAGTTAACTGTTAAATTTAATTGTAATAAAGGATCATCTTTATGTGCATCAAAACCTGCAGATACAGCAACAATATCTGGTTTATATTGTTCTTTTACCAGTGGGATTATTTTTGATAAAACATCAACAAATAAATCGTCGCTTGTATAAGGAGGCACTGGAATATTTATTGTATAGTATCTTCCTTTATCTTTGCCTATCTCATTTACCCAACCAGTTCCAGGATAAGCTGGATATTGATGTATTGATAGGTAAAGAACTTTATCGGTACTATAAAAAATATCTTGTGTGCCATTTCCATGATGGCCATCTATATCAATCACAAAAACCTTTTTGCCTCTTTCGTTAAGCCACTTGCATGCAATTGCTATGTTATTGAACAGGCAAAAACCCATTGCATTGTGAGCAGTTGCATGATGCCCCGGCGGCCTTATTAAAGCAAAATCATTTTGCTTAGCTGCTTTTATTGCTGCTCCTACTGCATAGCATGCCACTTCATAACTCTTTTTGTTCGTATAAGTATCTGTATCAAGATTTATCTCTTGTTTTGAAGCACTTTTTATTTTGTCAATATATTTATCATCATAAACCAATCTCAAATATTTTTCACCATTTTCAATCTTTGACTGCTCTAAATCGCCAAAAGCGAGTAATCTTTCTGGTCTTTCAGGGTGATTGCTTGTTTTATGCTCAAGGAAGATTTTGTTGTAGATTAGTTGCATTTTCTTTAAAAAAATTTCAATGCTTTGCATTGAAATTTTTTCATTTATATACATCATCTCTATGTGCAATCTTTACAAAGAGAATAAAATTTTTATTTAAAAAGCAGGAGGACATGCTTAAGAATGAGCAAAAATTATTACAATTAGCTACCTTGCTACTTTCTTGGCTCTGTTGTCCATAAGCACCGATGCTTAAGATTACCGCTGCTTTAAGCACATTTTTGGTGTGATTCCTTCCGGACCTTACGGATTTTCAAAAACATTAGTCCTATGGGACAAAGCCTCATTGTCAGGAGCAAGACCAAAGGCAACAAGCTTTGCTGCTTCCTAAGCTTCACCGCGCCTAAGCACGTTTGCGCTTACAGGAGAGTGCTAACCTCCCAGCAAAGTCCTCCCATATGCAAGAATATACTAATAGATTTTAAATGTTTAGTTATTTTACAGAAAAAACTCAACACTTTGAGTGTTGAGTTTTTTAATTTTTATGATTCAATCAAATCAACAGAATTACAAAATACCCTATAAAGCATCCTAAGCTTAAAACAGGCATTGCAGGATAAAACTTATCCTTCTCTCCTTTTATTAAAAGTATTGATAATGCAATACTAACGCATACTGGAATGATAATTGTTTTTAAGAATACACTCAGCATAGTTTCTTTTAACATCAAACCCTTCATAACAACCCCTGCAAATATTAAGGTAAATCCAATATCGCCTCCTCCGAGAACAGCAACTCTAGAGCGCTTTCCTTTAAATTCTGAGTCTGATGACTTATCATTTTTAGCAATTTCGCCTTTTTGATAAGGAATGAACAAACCGGCAAAAACTCTAGCGTCAGATTGAAATCTTGCAAGCTTAACCATGTGCTTGGTCTTGAATACTGCAACAAAATCATAAATTGACATGACAATTAAGAGCATTATTGCAGCAAAAATATTGATGATTGGTACGAATATTGCTGCTAAACCACCATAAATAAATATTTCAGAAAGATTTTGTATTATTACATTAGGCTTATACAATTTTAGCAATGAGACTAAAAAGGCAAGAATTGCTGCAATTATATTATTTATAAAAGCTGCAAATGCTATTGACAAGGTTAACCATACTGTTGCAAAAAACCAAATTTTCCAAATAAATGGCTTGTTTAGTTTTACCAAAAGCAGAACTAATGATGTGCCAATTAAAATTGCTATGGATATATAAATAAAAGATGTGGATTGATTTTTTACTATTGGTCGTTCGAGATTATAGGGCAATGGTTGCCATGCTAATTCTTTTGTTTCAGCTATTTTTTGGTGGTCAAGATATCTGCTTATTATCAATAAGCCCGTTATCTGTGCTAGAAAGAAAAAGATGATTAAGGCTATAGCAACCTTAAGTGTGTGCTTCATCTATGTTAAACCTCGTGGTTTTTAATACGTTTTCCTCTACTCAAGTGTAAAGGCAGTTACGACATTCATCTATCCGTGATCTAAGTCACATTATTGCGGTCGTATTAAAGGCATAGCACCAATCATTGTAGCAGGCTTACTCCGAAGAGCATTGGCCTATGAAGTTAGCGGTGTCGCCTTATGATGCCTTACATTTCCTTTGAGGACTGTAATTTCTGTTGCTCATAAGCATTGCGTAAATTATCGTCAGCAGCTTTCTTGCTGTTGCAATAATAGCAACTTTATGATTTTTTCTCTTTTTAATCCTGTGATAAAATAATGCAAGCCTTGAATCATGCATTATTGCTATGTTGGCACATTCAACAAGTATCCACCTCAAATTGTTGTTGCCTTGCTTGGATATGTGCCCAACATAACATTTATCTCCTGATTGGGATATTGAAATTTAATCCAGCATAACTTATTATCTTTTTCGCCGAATTAAACCTCCTTACATCTCCGATTTCCGCACTGATCATCAAAGCTGAATAATAGTCAATTCCTTTGATTGACATTAACAATCTTGCCTGCGGATTGTACTTGACAAAATCCTCAACCCTGTCTTGAGTATTGTTGATTTTTTCACTCAAAAAATCAATTGTTTCCAAGTAGTTGTCAAGCTCGAACCTGTCGCACATTGGCAAATCCATTGAGTACCAGCTGCCCCATACCAGCTTTGCCGAATAAATCGCTGTATTCGTGCTGGTAGCCATGCCTTAAAAGCAATGCATTTACTTTTCTCTTGATGTTGCTATCAAGCGAACCCTTGAAGGGTTTGCCAATACAAGCTCCTTATAGCCAGCATCGTATAGGTAGTCATATACATACTGCCAGCAACTGCACGATTCCAAAGCAATTTTGGAATCCTGTTGTATATTCGACAATGCCATACGACATCACCTCCTGTGGTTTTTATTTTTGTTTTATGCTATTGCATAGCAATTATAAAAACCACGAGGTTTAATCATGCAATCATTTTAGAAATTCTTAGCATTTATATTTATAATGTTTTCTTTTTTTAGAAATGTATTTTGTAACGTGTTTTCAATTGCTTTTTCTCTTCTGCCCATAATTGCGTTGCACCCCTTATTTTTATACTTTCCTCATTAGTTCTTCGGCATGTCTTGAATTAATCCACTCATTAGTATAACCTTCCATTATGTAACTATCAAACAACTGGATGGTTTTATCCAAGAAACCTATCAAACCTCAAGAGCTTGTTCTAACCAATTTACCAGATATTTTTTTGCTTTTAATATTTCTATTTCTACTGGCAATTTATTTTTATCAATGTGTATTATAATTCCTTCCCAGATGTCTTCTCCATATTCTGGCTTATTTTCACTTAATTTGATTAATAACGCATCTACATCCTTATCATACGCCGCCTTCATTTTCTCCTCCAATACCTTTCTTTTTTAGCCGTATATACAGTAATAACTTTAATAATGTTTTTTTCTTTTGTATAAACAACCCTCAATAAATGTTCATTAAATGATTTATGTGCTATTAATGTTTCTGCATATCCTTCAACTATTTGGTCAGTTTTCTTATTGCTTCTATAACAATTTTTTCTGTTAAATCATAGTTTTTATCCTTCCTTTAGCATGATTTGATATTTTTATTTTCACTATTACGAGGAAGTATAATCATAAATATATAAACTTTACCCAAAACATCCACCATGTGTTACAAATCTATTGAAGTTATAAATCAAGGCATTAATTGTTAAAGTTCCTGTACCATAAGCATAAACATTGTTGCCTTGCAAGTTGCAGTCACTTGTAATAACACAATTATCAGCACAATCAATGTCCCAGTCGCCTGATGATGGGTGAAATGTATTTTAAAATATAATAGAATTAACCCCAGCTTTAACTAAATTTTACGAATTCTTATTTTATTTTCAGAAACTATTATAAATTTTTTATTCAACTTTATTCCTAATTCTTTTATGATTGCTAAAACAAATTTTATCCTATTTAAAGGCTTATCAATTTTAAGTCTAAGAAGTATTACACCATTACTTAATTTTCCTTGTCTCAATATCAAATCTCCAAAATCTTTATCATTTGTTATAATTACTCTTTCATCATTTTTAGCTTTTTTTAAAATATCTTCATCTATAGCTCCAGGATAATAGTCACCTAAATATACTGCATCATAACCATTTTCCTTTAACGCTTTAGCTAATTTTCCACCAGAACTTTCGTCAATTAAAAATTTTAACATACTAATTATTTCTCTACTATGGGAATTATTGTTTCACCCTCAATAATTTCTGCACCGTACATTAATGCAGCCTTGATATCCTCTTTTTTTAATTGAGGATAGTCCTCTAATAGTTCTTTAATTGTTATTCCCTGTGCTATTTGTTTAATTATAATATTAACAGGTATTCTTGTGCCTTTAATTACAGGTTTGCCTACCATTATTCTAGGGTCAACAACAATACGGTTTAATAATTTCTTTTCCATTGTTATCACCAACAACAAAGATGCTAACTACTTAATAAACTTTACCCAAAACATCCACCATGTGTTACAAATCTATTGAAATTATAAATCAAGGCATTAATTGTTAAAGTGCCTGTGCTGTAAGCATAAACATTGTTGCCTTGCAAGTTGCAGTCAGATACTTTTGAACACTTATTCAGAAGTTATTAAAGTTGTACTATACACTTAGACACAAAAATAACTAAACAGCTATTACTTTATCCTTCATAACTGAAAAATCAACTTTTTCTAAAGGATTTTTACCAACCCTTTTTTTGGCGTCCAAAATCTCCACTGATACTAATTTTTTGTCTTTTGAGTAGTCAAAAATGATGCCATCTATTTCAACACTTTCGTCTATATTGACACCCTCTAAAAATTCAATATTAACTATGTCATGTTCTGAAGCATATTCTATCTTCATTTTTTTTCCTCCTTAGACTTTTAAGCGCAAGTTTTTATTATTTTACTTCAAATATTTTTTAATTTGACTAGTTATGTAAGCTGTAACTATTATAATATCTTTACCCTTCATTTCACAAATCACTCTTAAAAGTTTCTTTTTATTATTGATATTATAAATCTTTTGTTTTACTATTCTGCTACCATAACCTGAAACAGTTTGATCAGGATGCCTAATTGTTTCTTTCAATATACTTTTTGGTATCTTGCGCAATTTAATTTTCTTTTCAGCTAAAGGAATAATCTTTATGTTCACTTTTTAGAATAATAATTTAAATTATTTAAACTTTACCCAAAACATCCACCTTGTCTTATACAAGCTATATTACAACCATGAGTTACAAACCTGTCAAAAATCATCCTAACTGATTTTTGAGCATGCTCGAAAATTTCTACAAATTTAATATCTAATAGAAATTTTCGACATGTTAAAGTTGTAAATCAAGGCATTAATTGTTAAAGTTCCAGTTCCGTAAGCATAAACATTGTTGCCTTGCATCACAATTTAAACAATTATTGTATGTTTTTATATAATCTCTTTAGAAATTTTTTTACCTTCATGGTATTCTTTTATAGTTATACCTAATTCTATTCCTCTTTTTTTTGCAGATTCTTGTAAGTCGTATATACTTTTATGCAATATTTCTGCTGCTTTTCCTATCGATATTCTTCCTTGAGAACACAACCTTAATAAGTATTCTTCTACTCCGCTGTACAAAAATTGCTTTATTGCTGTAGTTTTGGTTGTGTGCTCATCTTTACTTCTAAGTTCTACTAATTTAAGTATCTCATCTTCTATCCTTAATGGTTGTACTTGGGTCATCTTATTCACCTTTTATATCCCTTTTAATTAATTCATATACTTCTTTTCGTATGTAAGGCTTTAATTTTTCTAAGTAATAATAAGCTTTATCTTTTTTTAGTTTTACTTTTTCTACTAAAACAAATAATAAGTGTGCTGATGAAATTATCTTTAAGTTTTCTTTTTTAACATAAGATGTAAAACTTAGGTCGTCACTCACTATTAAAATATTTTTGTCATAAGCTCGATAAATTGAAATTTCACCCTTTCCAAAATCTAGTTTTGGTTTTTTCTTTTTTCTATATCTTTTTCCTTTTAAAATTTTTATATTGCCATTCTGTATAAAACTTTCTATCTTATCAGCATCAAGATAAAAGCCTTTTTTGCCTACTTTAACTGTTTCATCATAAACTTCTTCTGTAATAAATACATCAAAATTTTTAACTACAATTTCTAATAAATCTGCCTTTGAAATCTTAATCAAAGCATCACTATCAATCAATAATTTATACATTTTTATACAAAAGTATAAACTCATATTTAAATCTTTTTATTTTTAAAAATTTTAAAACTTTACCCAAAACATCCACCTTGTCTTATACAAGCTATATTACAACCATGAGTTACAAACCTGTCAAAAATCATCCTAACTGATTTTTGAGCATGCTCGAAAATTTCTAC
>CAZGEW010000036.1:0-13518 GCA_964524225.1 uncultured Methanosarcinales archaeon
TTAATAATAGTAAAAAAATAAAAGAAAAAAATATTTTTGACGTCGTTAATATTAGTAATGTTATTAGTAGTAGCAAACATCGTTCTAGCTGAAACACAGTCTGAAACCTCAGAATTCGTTCCTGATGAATTAATTGTTAAACTTAAAGATAGTGCAAAAATTAATTCATTGGAATTGGAAAATGTTAAGGCTTTAAAGAAAATAACAAGAAGTAATAACAAATATTTTAGTGATAAAGGAATTGATAGGCTATTTGTTCTAAAAGTTGATGATGCAAGGGAAGCTATAGAAAAATTGCGAAATCACCCTGCTGTTGAATATGTTGAGCTGAACTATTATGTTTCAACAATGGTAATTCCAAATGATACTGAATTTGATAAACTATATGGCTTACATAATACAGGACAAACTGGTGGAATAGCAGATGCTGACATAGATGCGCCAGAGGCATGGGATATTGAAACAGGAGACAATGCAATTGTAGTTGCAGTTATTGACACCGGGATAGACTACGAGCATAAGGATTTAGTTAATAATATGTGGACTAATATAAATGAAGTCCCAAACAATAGTTTAGATGATGATAATAATGGATTTATTGACGATTATCTTGGATGGGATTTTTATAATGATGATAATAACCCATTTGATGATAATGGACATGGTACTCATGTAGCTGGTACAATTGGAGCAGTTGGCAATAATAGTGAAGGTGTTGTAGGGGTTGTTTGGAATGTTAGAATAATGCCGATAAAATTTTTAAATAGATTTGGCTCTGGAAGTACTGCAGATGCGATTGCAGCAATAGAATATGCCACTTTGATGAATGTTGATGTAATGAGCAACAGCTGGGGCGGTAGTGGATATTCTCAAGCAATGAGAGATGCTATTGAAGCGGCAAATAATGCTGGAATCTTATTTGTAGCTGCTGCTGGAAATTATGGTTGGAATAATGATATTTACCCAATTTATCCAGCTTCTTACAATAATGAGAATATTGTTTCAGTTGCTGCCACTGATGATAAAGACAGCTTAGCTAGCTTTTCTAATTACGGCGTTGCTTCGGTTGACTTAGGAGCACCGGGAGTTTATATTTATTCAACTGTACCAAATGGTACATGCAATTCTTGCAGTTCTAGTGGCTATAGATATTTAAGTGGGACTTCAATGGCCACTCCTCATGTTTCTGGGGCTGCAGCTTTGATTATGTCACATTTCCCGAATATAACACACTTACAAGTAAAGTCTAGATTGCTTGGAGGAGTAGATAATATAAATGCTTTGGAAGGAAAAACTGTTAGCGAAGGCCGTCTTAATGTATTAAACTCATTAGAGAATGACAGTGTTGCGCCTGGCAAAATTAACGATTTATCTGTTATTGAAAAAAGATTAAATTCCATTAAGCTTTCTTGGACTGCAACTGGCGATGATGGAAATATAGGAACAGCAACTTTGTATGATTTAAGATACTCAACATCATTAATTGATGAAACAAATTTCGATAGTGCAACCAAAGTTGCAAATCTGCCAACCCCAAAGGCTTCAGGCTCCAATGAAGAATTTCTAGTTACAGAGTTAGAGCATTCAACAACATATCATTTTGCATTAAAAGCAATAGATAATGGCGGCAACAAAGGTGAGATTTCAAACACAGCTTCTGATTCAACACTAAATGGCACAATTATTTTCTTTGATGATTTTGAGTCTGCTCAAAATGGATGGGATGCTAAAAGTTTCAATTATACTATCAATGGCACTAACACATCAAATACAACGCTTTCAAATATTACACTTTGGCACTTGGAGACTTCCAAATATTATAGCCCAATTACGAGCTGGACATATAATACTGGCTCGCCAAATTATAATTATAATACTAGAAGTAGAAATTCTGGAAGCTTGACTTCTCCAGCAATCGATTTGACTGGAAGGAATTATGTATTACTTGAATTTTATGGATATTACAATACAGAGCAAGGAACATTTTATGACAGGAGATTTGTCCAAATTTCATTAAATAACGGCCCTTTTATAAACTTGATTCAATTATCAAAAGAGCCAATGGGTGCATGGAATAAATATCTACTTGATATCTCCACTTATGTTGGAAATATTGTTCAAATAAGGTATTATTTTGATACTATAGACTCTCTATATAATGACCATTGGGGCTGGTCTATTGATAATGTCAAGATTTTAGTTGATGGAAATACAACACCAAATGAAACAATAAATGAACCACCAATTGCTAATGCTGGCACCGACCAAATTTTAAGTGACTCGGATGGTAATGGTTATGAAATAGTAACATTAAATGGAAGTTTATCATACGATAGCGATGGAGATATTGTAAGCTACAAATGGTACGAAAACTCAATTTTAATTGGAAATGACATTATAATTAATGCTAATTTTAGTGTTGGTTTACATAACGTAACTTTAATAGTTACGGACAATGGTAGCTTGTCTGCTCAAGACGAAGTTATTATTACAGTAAACCCGCAACCAAGGAAACTTGTAGTTTTCTTTGACGATTTTCAGAATGGAACATTTAATAAATGGGTTGAGGGCAACGAATTTGATTGGAGAGTTAGAAAACCAGCAGAAAGACAAGTGCCTGGTAAAAACTCTTCAAATTTAGTAGCACATGCATCCAAATGCACATCCCTCAATGGTTGTAGGTTAAGCCTAATCAATCCATTCGACTTAAGAAATTTTAGTAGTGCAACACTTAAATTTTGGCGTTATGTTGACAATGAGCTTGATAATGGAGAATTTTTGAAGGTAATGGCATTTAATAGCACATCATGGAACCAAATTTTCTACTGGACCAATCTGCAAGGTGATAATGATATATGGCAGAATATTTCATTTAATTTGTCTGGTTATCTCTCAAATAATTTTAATCTAGCCTTTATTTCAAAAGAAAATTTGATTGGGGAAGACACACAAGTTGATGATGTTTTAATTGAAGCTGTGCAAGGATAATTCTACAAAATTTATTAAAGAAGTGATGTATTATCGCAAATTATAATGCGAAAAATAAGGCTTTGTGCAGTGCAATTTAAGGTAAGTCCAGATTTTAGTATAAATCTTAAAAAAGTTGAATCATTTTTCAAGAATGCGAATAAACGCAATTGTAATATAATATGCTTTCCTGAAATATTCCTAACAGGGGCTTTAAATAGAAAAACTTATGATGATAAGCTTACAATTGAGTTTAAAAAAATTTTTTCTGAGTTATCAGAAAACTACTCCATATACTCAATAATGGGAAGCATTATAGAAAGAGTTGATAATAATTTCTTCAACATAAGCTATTTGTTTGACGATAACGGAAATATAATGGGTAACTATAAAAAAAATCACCTAGTTCAAAACCAAGAGTCTGATTATATTACTTCAGGTAATCAAATTGATGTTTTTAAAACAAAAATTGGCAATATAGGAATCCAAATATGCAGGGACTTGCTTTATCCAGAAATAACAAGAAAATTAATGCTTAAAGGTGCTGAAATTGTGTTTTGCCCATCATACTGGTGCTCTAGCTCATCATCTTATAACTGGATTTACAACAATAAGTATTTTAAGAGTAGAATGCCCAAAGAGGTTGATTCTCTCGTATCAAGCCGTGCAATTGAAAGTGAAACAATTTTTGTTTATGTTAATGCAGCTGGAGTGTTCAAGGCAAAAGGCGATAATGATGTATTATTGGGAAGAAGCCAAATAGCTCTTCCATTTTATGGAACAATACATATTTTAAAACACAATAAAGAAGAAACTTTGATAAAAGAGGTTGATTTAAATATAGTAAAAGATGCAAAGAAGGTCTACAAAATAGAGAAGGATTTAAAAGATTATTATGGTTAAATAATTATTAATTAGCTAGATTAATTAGCTAGAAAGGTTTATAAAGAATTTGAAGGTTTAAATTGTTCCCAATTCACAAGACTTGAAAAATTTTTAAATGCCTTCGTAGCTCAGTAGGTGGAGCGTACGAGTTAAAAACTACGAAGCTGTTATCCTACACAGGGTTAGACACCGTAAGATAAGAAGAAACCTTTTTTATCCGTTAAAGGTCCGCAGTTCAAGTCTGCGCGAAGGCGTATCAAGGGTTAGAGAAGTCAACTTCCTAATCCTTTTAATTTTTCAAATCATATCTCGGGCCTGTAGCTTAGTGGTTAGAGCGTTACGCTGATAAAAACAATTTCAAAGACGTAAAGGTCGCAGGTTCGATTCCTGCTAGGCCCATTTTTTGATAATTTTTAAACAATAATTATAAAAAATTCATTTACTACCACAAAGTTTAAATATAAGTTATTATTTTAAAATAACAACACTTTTTTGTCTAAATAAAAAATAGAGTTTAAAGGAGGTTGTATAATGGGTTTTAAAAATTTTAAAACAAAATTTTTTGTTTTGTTGCTTATAGTGACAATTTTCTTGATGAGTAGTTGCGAAGTTTACCAAACCCTTTATGGAACTAAAAAGCCCGAGCTTGAAGAAATAAAAGGAATGGTTTATAGGGTAGAGGGAGCCCAAGCAAAAGAGCCAAATATCTTAGCAAAACAGGTATACGCGTCGGCAAAGCCAATAGAGCATGACCCCTTTAAGCTTGGAAAAAATCCTCTTGGACCATTTGATAAAGGAAAAGCACTTGGTTTTACATTAGAGCAATGGCTATCTGCTACTGGTGATGGAACCTATAGCTTTGATGGTAATTTTGCAGAACTTGAGCTTTCTTTCAAAAATCTTGTGTCAAGTGGTGTTTATACAGTTTGGTGCTCAAGACTTACATTCCCACCAAATGCTCAAATTGTGGATAAGCCTTGTGGAGCAGATGATGGCTCTGAAAATTCATTTACTGCAGATGCAAAGGGTAATGACATTTTCAAATTAAAACTTAAGACTTTAGAACTAAGTACTAAAGAGACTGCAACTGTAATTGCTATAGCATATCACAGCGATGGTAAAACATATGGAGCAAGCCCAGGCGATTTTGGATTGAATAGCCATGTTCAGCTTTTCTATCTCTTGCCTGAGCTAAACGAGTCACAAGAAAAAGGCACAACAGAAATAAATTTCATTGACCATATAGATGCTAATATGCCAGAGCAAGATGTATTTGTTGAGCTTGAAGAGAAAATAGAAAAACCAGAGGCGATTGAAGAAAAAGAAGAGCGCAAGCCTGAGGTACCAGAAGTTATAGGTGAGGTAACAAAAGAAGAGCAAGTGCCTGAAGAAATAATAAAGGCAAAAGAAAAACCAATTGTGATAGTAGTGCAGGAGACAGAGCTTGTGAGCCTTGTGCCTAAAGCTGAAGACCCAGACAAGGACACATCATTAGTTTTCACATTTACTTCTCCTTTGAATGAAAATGGTGAATGGCAGACAGCTTATGGAGATGCTGGTGAGTATACTATTACTATTACTGCAACTGATGGTGAATTAACAACAAAAAGAGATGTACTCATAATTGTAAATAAGAAAGAAGAACCACCTACAATTGATTCCACAAAACCAATTGAAACCGGACTAATAATAGATGAAACTCAATCAATTACATTTGATGTCGAAGCTAGCGATTTAAATAAGGATCCATTGAGCTACAACTGGAAGCTTGATGGTATTGATATAAGCAAAGACAAGGAATTTACTTACAAAACAACTTACGATGATGCAGGTACTCATACAGTAAAGGTTGATGTTACAGATAGCATTTCTGCAACAAGCAAGATATGGTCAGTTGAAGTAAAGAATGTCAACAGAAAGCCGATGTTGGAAGATATACAAAATATAGAAGTCAAAGAGACTGATAAGATTACAATCACTGCATTAGCAACAGACGATGACAAAGACGCAATAACCTATAGTATTAACGATAATAGGTTTGAGCAAGAAGACAATATATTTACTTGGCAAACTGATTATGATAGTGCTGGTACATACCAGCTTGTAATAACTACAAGCGATGCTCAAGATACTACAGAGCAAACATTTACAGTTACTGTTGAAAACGTCAACAGAGCTCCATTAATAACAGACGTCATTCAGAAAAAATAATTAAATAATTTCAATTTTCTTTTTTAGGGGGTGTATCAATGAAATATAAAATCTTATTTTTATTAATTATAATTCTTGCTTTACTAAACTATGCTTATTCTATCAATACATTTATAGTTGAAGAGACAGAGAAGATAGTCTTGCAAACGACTGCTACAGACCCTGATTCTGACAATCTGGCGTTTACATACACACCTCCATTAAATGAAAATGGTGAATGGCAGACAGCTTATGGAGATGCTGGGGAGTATAAAGCAACTGTCACAGTTTCTGATGGGACAACAAATACCTCAGAAGATATATTAATCATTGTAAATAAGAAAGAGGAACAGCCAAAAATTGAAGCATTTACTCCAGAAGAAGAGCAATTAAGCGTTAATGAAGGCGCTATACTTCAATTTTCAGTCTCAGCAACTGATTTGAATAATGATCCTTTAAGCTATGAATGGTTTTTGGATGATGAAAAAGTTAAAGAGGGAAAAGAGTTTTCCTATGAAGTATCATATACTGATGCTGGCACTCATAAAGTTATTGTAGAGATTTCAGATGACACAACAAAATTAAGCAAAGAGTGGAGTGTAGTTGTAAATGAGGTTGATAGGTTACCTATTTTTGAAAGTATAGGAAATAGATATATAAATGAAGGGGAAGAACTTGTTATTGAATTAAAAGCTAATGATCCAGATGGTGATGAAATAACATATTCTGCAGATAATCTGCCTGAAGGTGCAAGGCTTGAAGGAAATATCTTTACTTGGAAAACTAATCATACTATAATTAAAAGAGAAGACTTTGTCGATTGGGTGATGGACAAGTTTGGGATATTAAGCAAGAGCTTTTACGTTAAGTTTAGTGTTTCTTCGCGAGATAAAACAATAGTTCAAAATGTAATTATAACAGTCAAGGACATCAACACAGCACCAGTTCTAGAAGATATAGGACCTATAACAATAAATGAGGGAGAAACATTGAAGATTATGACTAATGCTTATGATTTAGATGGGGATAAAATAAGCTTAAGCTATTCAGGATTTATAAATAGCGATACTTTTAAATCAGACTTTGATGATGAAGGAACTTATTTTGTGAGGGTAACTGCAAGTGACGGTTTGCTTGAAACATCAAAGTCTGTCGAGATAAACATAAAAAATACTAATAGGGTCCCTTTTTTCTCTAAAATAGATAGTATAAAAGCTAACGAAGGTGATAGCATCGCAATATCGCTTAATGCCCAAGATCCAGACAGAGATAATATTACATTTTCTATTGATAATCCTCCTGAAGATTCTTTTTTAAAAGGCAATGTGTTTTCATGGGCAATAGGCTTTGATGTTGCAGAAAAAACTAAGTCAAAGAAAATTGATATTGTGTTTGTAGCTACTGATGGTTCAGTAGAAACAAGACAGATTATGAGTATAGAGATTGCTGACAAAAATAGGGCTCCAAAGATAATTAATGCATCAAAAAACATTGTTGCGAATGTAAATAAACCAATATTGCTCTATGTAAAGGCGATTGACGAAGATGGTGATGAATTAACATATACATGGGACTTTGGATTTCTTGAAAAATATAAGGCAACTGCAACACATAAAAGAATTTTCACAACAAAAGGCACAAAGGTTATTAAGGTTATTGTGAGCGATGGAACTGATAAAACAGAGCAGATAATAAATGTAAATGTGATTTGAATTTTTATGGTTCTGAAGATACAATAAAGCTATTTGAGCAGTATGCAGAAAAGTATAAAAATGAACCATCTATTCAAAGTATATTTAATGAAATATCATGGCATTATCTAATGCAAAATAGAACTAAAGATGCGGAACAATTCTTTGATATCATATTAAAGGTAAGTCCAAAAAGACTTTTTTGGGAATATAATGAAATAGCATATCAATATGGAAGATTAAATATGAAGGAAAAAGCTGAAAAATATTATAGTAAGGCGGCAGATTTAAGAAAGAGATATTATTTCAATCCTATTACACGCTCTAATTACCAAAAACTATATGAGGTATTAAACAAAAGAGGTATAAAACTTATTGCTGTTCAATATCCAACACTTAGTCTAGACGAGTTAAAGATTTTATTTAAAGGAGACGAAGATATTACTTTTGTAGATAATGAGGTAAATTTTGAAAAAGCATTAAAAACTGCAAGATATGAAGAACTTTTCAGGGATCGTAGTTGGACTACATTTGGGCATTTAACCTCAAAGGGAGCAAATATGGTTGCTGATAATGTCGCTAATACAGTATTGAAGGATTTAGAAATCATACAAACTAAATAAAAAATTTTAATTTTCAAAGAAAATTAAAATTTTTATATTCAAAATGCCAAAATCGATAGATGTTGATGAGGAGTTTGACAGTGCTATTCTTAACATTGCACTTGATACTTTAAAGATTGGAAAGCAAGCGTTAATATTTGTTAATACAAAAAAATCTGCTGAAAAGACTGCTGAAGAGATATCAAAGAAAATAAAAGATAATAACGAATTATTAAAAATTCTTGCAGATGAGGCTTTAACTGCGCTTTCAAGACCTACTAAGCAATGTGAGCGCTTAGCTTTATGCTTAAAAAAAGGCATTGCTTTTCATCATGCAGGCTTAGTCGAAAAACAGAGAAGTTTAATAGAAGACAATTTCAGAAACGGCAGAATAAAAATAATCTGCTGTACGCCCACCCTCTGTTTATCTAAAGATGCAAAGATATGGCACGGTACAAATGAAACAGAAATTCCTAAGTTTAAGGTTTCCAATCCTCTTTTTGCGCTTTCAAACAATAAATTAATAAGTATGAAAGCTCAAAAAATTCAAAGAATTGAGAATTCTTTAAAACTTATTCAGATTTCTTCAGTTTCTGGATACTCCATAAAAGTTACCCCAAATCATAAAATGTATATCAAAAGGAACAATAAAAAGATGATAATTTCTGCTGATAAGATTAAGGTAAGAGATAAAATAGCTACAATTGGATATATAAATCTTGTAAAAACTGTTATACCAAAAATAAATGATTTAGTTAAAGATAATGCTGTACCTAATAATGCCAATTTTAGCCAATCTATTTCATATTTAATAGGTGCCATGCTTGGTGATGGCTATTCTGGAGCTGAGACTTCCAATGGTAAAATAAGGTATAAAGGAAGTCCAAGCATTGTTGGAGAAGATAAGGAGGTATTCTTCAAAGTTATAAATGCTTGTAGAGAACTTGGTATAAGCTATAGAAAGAGCAAAACTTTTCATGGAATACCTCAACTTGTCTTAGGTAAAAACAATTGGTTTAGAGAATTTCTTTGCAGGTGTGGTATTGAAAAAGGAGAGAACAAGTATATTTCTGCTTTAATGATGAATGCTGAAGATGAATTAGTTGCTGAATTATTACGTGGTTTATTTGACACAGATGGTTTTGTACAGAAATATACTAAAAATATTGGTTTTTGCAGTATATCTTACAGGCTTATACAGAATGTGAGAAAATTATTGCTAAGATTTGGAATTGTTTGTGTGATAAGAAAAAAAGAAAAGGGGATTATGCAAATTTATGATAAAGAATACGCTACAAAACCAATCTATGAATTATTAATAAATCAGAAAATTTGTATTGAAAGATTTCATGAAAGAATTGGATTTAATATAAAAAGAAAGCAGGAAGATCTTAAAAATATTCTAAAAGAATTCAATTTAAATATTCATTATGTCTCATGTGGTAAATGTAATTACAAGATATACAAAGATTTATTTGAAGGCAGGACTAAAGAACAAAAAGAATGGGGGAAAAGAAAATTAGAGGTTATAAAATTATTAGGTAAAAATAATGAACTCGGCTCAAGGGAAATTGCAAAAAGTCTTGGGCATAATCCTAGGAAAGACGAAGTTAGACTAAATCATCATTACCAACTAATTTCAAAAAGGAGAATTGGTAGTAGAAGTAACACAGAATGGTATTGGTCTTTGAATAATATAGGTAAGAGGGTTTATAATTCATTACTTAACAGCAATTTTGATGATATTTTTAGATTAGGTAATTGCCAGATTTGTGGTACAAAGCTTGATATCTTTACTAAAAAGGGTTGGAGAAATTCAGATTTTGAAGGTGATATATTCTGGGATATAACAAAAGAAGTAAAAATTGTCAATTATAACGAAGAAGTTTACGATGTTGTATTGCCAAATAATCCATTTAATAACCATATGTTTGTTGCAGAAGGTTTTATTATCCATAATTCATATGGTGTAGATTTACCTGCATACAGAGCCATAATAAAAGACTTAAAGAGATATACTCTGCATGGCCTATCTTGGATTCCAGTCTTGGATTATTTGCAAATGTCCGGCAGAGCTGGCAGACCAAACTATGACAATGAAGGACAAGCAATTGTAATTGCACTGACAAGAGGCGAAAAAGAAAGGATAGAAGAAAAATATATAAATGGAAAACCTGAAGAGATTTACTCAAAGTTGGCTGTTGAGCCTGCTTTAAGAGCACATGTTCTCTCACTTATTGCCACAAATTTTATTACAACAAAAAAACAAGTGTTTGATTTTTTTGACAAAACATTTTATGCCCATCAATTCAAAGACCTAAGAAGATTTCATTCAACAATCTTGAAAGTGCTTGATTTGCTTGAGGAATGGGAATTCATAATGACGTCAGAGAATGACTTTATCAATGCCAACAACCTGGTTGATGGGAGGTTAAAAACTACCCTGGTAGGAAAAAGGGTTGCTGAGCTTTACATAGATCCCTTAACAGCCTATTACATAATTACTTGCCTGAGGAATGGCTCTGATAAGAAGATTAATGATTTTTCATTTCTCCAGATGATATGCCACACATTAGAGATAAGACCTATGCTTAAAGTTGGCATAAGAGAATATGAAAAAATTCAGGAAGCGCTGCTTGAGTTTGGCAATTTCTTTCTTGAGAACGAACCATCAATGTACGAGCCTGAGTACGAAGATTTTTTGAATTCTATTAAAACTGCATTAATGTTTTATAATTGGATAAATGAGCAAGATGAAGAGTTTCTGCTTGAAGAATACAACATAAGACCCGGTGAGTTAAAAACAAAAATAGAAATAGCAAACTGGTTGCTTTACGCTACTGAAGAGCTATGCAAGATAATGCATTACCAATCTCTAATTAAAGAGATTATTAAATTGAGATTAAGATTAAAGTATGGTGTCAAAGAAGAGTTGTTGTCATTAGTAAGACTTGAAAATATTGGAAGAGTTAGGGCAAGATTGTTATTCAGAAATAGGATTAGGGATATAAAAGATTTGAGAAATGTTGATGTTGGAACACTAACACAAATATTAGGAGAGAAGATAGCTTTAAGCGTTAAGAAGCAAATTAACCAAGAGCAGATTGAAATTACTGAAAACAAGAGAAAAGGACAGATTAGCTTAAGGGATTGGTAGGTAGCTGGGAATAGTATTAAGTTGGTCTTTTTTGTTGATTTATTGCGCCATCAATACTTTCAAATAAACGGCTATATTCCCTATTAGAAGAAAAACCAACCATATATAAATTAATATTTAATTCCTTACAATCTTGTTTGCTATTATAAGTTGAAATTTTTTCATTAATCCTACCCACAATGTCGTCAATCCTTATTTGATCAGCACCGGGGCATAAGATTATGAACTCGTCACCGCCGTCTCTCACAACATAATCTTGTTTTCTTACAGACTCCATAAGTATTTTTGCAATTTCCCTTAATAGAATATCGCCGTGCCTTTTACCAAAATTATCATTAACCCATTTCAATCTTTTTAAATCTACTCCAATTATTCCCAAATATTTATCATCTGCCCTATCAGACTCCGCAATAGCTAAATTCTTTAATTCTTTTACGTAAAAACTCTGTGAATAAGCTCCCGTTAAACCGTCTCTTACAGATTCTAGGACTTCTCTAGTTATATCTACTGCCCCAATTTGTGCTCCGCTTTTATCTCCAAATGGTGCTATTCTAATGTTGAAATATCTTACATCAGCTTCTTTACCATCTTTGTCTTGCACCACATATTTTACTCTGCTTGATGTCCTAACTCCGCCAGTTCTAATAGCTTCTTCTAGGAGTTTAGCTTTTTCTGAGGACGATTCAAAATGGTAATCAGTAAATATGTTAGATCCTACAAAAGTTTCTAATCCTGAACTTTTTGGTATTATTTGTTTGAATTGTTGATTGGAGTATAATATATTGCCATGCGTGTCTGTTATTGCTGTAGCCTCTTGCAAGTTATCTAAGACTCTACTGACAATTGAATCGCCATTAATATGTCTAACTAATTCCTCAAGCTCTGTAGAAGTGGTTTTTGATTGTAAAATTTGCTCTCTAAGAAATTTTAGAATATCTTCTCTTGTTTGAGAGTTTGGCGTTCCAAGGACATACAGTTCAACAGCACTAAGCTGTTGCCTTAAATTTTTATCGTCTTTCACATCAAAATAGTATATTTTACTCTTTATAAATCTTTCTATTTTGTTACTATATATAAGTAGTAAAATCTAAAGGTTAAGAACCTTTATAAACCAAGTTTTTTACCCTTAAATTACGCCCCTGTAGTATAACGGACCAGAACGTGAGGTTGCGGTTTTAAAGTGAAAACCTTGAGGTCGGGGTTCAATATTGGAAATCAAAATCTTTTTGCGACTTTGTCGCAAAAAGATTTTGCAGATAGTAAGCATAATATTATAAGTAAATAATGTAAATTAACTTGTTAACTATCTGAAAAAATTGCTCACGAAGTGAGCAATTTTTTATTTTGATGAATGTCCCCGCAGGGGCATCCGTTCTTAGTCAACATGCCCTCGGTATGTACATATAGTCTGTTTGAAATAGCTTTGCCTTAAAAGTAGGAAGTGCCTATAATTCTTTAGAAGCAATTCCTTCCTCTTGACCATCCGGATTATCTTTTTTAAAGACAACAACCTTGTAGGAATTACTGGCTGATAAATGGTGTATTTCCGAATAATTTTCTGTTGGGACTCTTGGTCTATCCCATCTTTCCCCCCTTTTCTGAATTCTTAGAAAATCCAACTTAATGAGATTTTCGTCATCATGTTTTCTTGCATAAACCAATGCTCCAGTAGTATCACCAACTACACCTGCACTTCCAAGAGTAAATACCGTTGAACCTAATGAGCTCGAACCAGCATTAAAGTTGAATGAAGAACCATTTGGAATTTCTCCAAAATCGTAAGAAGCACTACCTATAATTTCTTCTCCTTTGTAAACCTTAGCTTTTAAGATAACCATCTTACTTAACTTTAACTTTTGAATATTTATACCCTTTTATGTAATTTTTTCATTAATATACTTTGCACAAAGCGTAACTGTATAAGTTTTGTTTGTTTCTCTGATTTTTTTTCTTTAGTTGCAGGTTTGTCATCTTTGCCCCAGCCGGAATAATACATTATGGATTTCTCTTTTTTTAGTTTGAAAAT
>CAZGEW010000037.1:0-13479 GCA_964524225.1 uncultured Methanosarcinales archaeon
CCTCTGCTGTGAATTTTTGCAGTGCTAATTCCTACTTCAGCACCTTTGCCATACCTAAATCCGTCAGCAAACCGTGTTGAAGCATTCCACATAACTGATGCAGAATCTACTAAATTCATAAATGTATTGGCACTTTTCTTGTTTTCTGTAATAATAGCATCTGTATGCTTTGAACCATATTTATTTATGTGATTTATAGCTTCATTTAAATCATTAACTACTTTTACAGATAATATTAAGTCATTGTATTCTATTTTCCAATCTTTTTCAGTTGCTTTTCTAATACCTTTTACAATTATTCTAGTTTTATCATCTCCCCTAATCTCAACTTTTGCCTTCTTGAATTTATCTATCATCAGAGGGAGAAATTTTTTGGCAATGTCTCTATGCACAAGCATGGTTTCCATTGCATTGCATACAGCCGGGTACTGACATTTTGCATCAAAGCAAATGTTGATAGCTTTTTTTATGTTAGCATCTTTGTCAACATATACATGGCATATTCCTTCTGAATGGCCAAGTACTGGAATTTTTGTATGCTCCTGCACATATTTAACAAATTTGTTGCTTCCTCTTGGTATGAGTAAGTTAATATAATTGCTCAATTTTAGCATCTGTGATACTTCTTCTCTTGTTTCAAGCAATTGAATTGAATCTTTTGGTATTTGATTTTTTTCTGCAGTTTCTGATATTATCTTGACTAAAACTCTGTTTGAGTTTTTCGCTTCAGACCCCCCTTTCAGCAATACAACATTTCCTGACTTAACGCAAAGTGCACTAATCTGCACAACAGCATCTGGTCTTGATTCAAAAATTGCTCCAATCACACCAATAGGACATGTAACTTGATAAAGCGCAAGCCCATTGTCAAGCTCTACTTGTGACAAAATTTTCCCAACAGGATCTTCTAATTTAGCAACACTTTTAACCTCTTGTAACATTTCATCAATTTTATGTTTATCTAACATTAATCTTTTAATTAAAACTTCATTTAAACTGGACTTTTTAGCTTCTTCTACATCTTTTTTGTTTGCATCAAGTATTAATCTAGAATTTTTCTTCAAAGCATCAGCTATTGCTAGCAAAGCCTTATTCTTAATATTAGTTGGTAATACAACTAACTTTAATGATGCTTCTTTTGCTAGTTGTGCTTGTTTTATTACGCTCATTTGTAAAAGTGCAATGAAACAAATACTTAAACCTTTTGAAAGTCAAAGATAATGGGGTTTTGTAAACCACAACATTTTAATACAAAAAGGAAAAGGTGAGTAAAATGCGATGCCCAAAATGCAGTTCAAGCCTTAGGAAAGTTGAAGTTGGTGTGGAAGGGGCAGAACTAAAAGCAATAAGCTATCAATGTACAAAATGTGATTATTTTGAATTTGAGAAAAAATCAGCAGCAAATGTAATCAAAGAGTTAAAGTCTAAAGAAACACCATTAAGAATAAAGCAAAAGATAATAAAGTTATCTCAAGGTAGACTGGGTTTGTACCTCAATAAGAATGTTGTTGAAAGTTTAGAATTAAAATCTGGAGAAGAAGTTTATGTTTCGGTACCAGATAAAGATCATATAATATTAAAAATCAATAAACAAAATGTAAGTAATTAACCTCCTATTTTCCCAAGTTCTTTACTTCTTTTGACAGCAGAATTTATTGTTTTTATTAGAATTTTTTTAATTTTGTGCTTTTCCAAAACTTTCATTCCAGCAACAGTAGTGCCTTTTTTAGATGAAACCATATCTATTAACTCATCCGGCGATATATTTTTTTTCATTAATAATTTCCCAGTCCCTAAAGCTGTTTGTGCTGCAAGCTTAAAAGCAATTTCTTTAGCTAGTCCATTTTTTATGCCAGCCTCTTCAAATGCCTTTATAAAATATGCGAAAAAGGCAGGTCCAGAGCCACTGATTGCAGTTACTGCATCAAGCAATTCTTCTTCTAGCAGGAATGCAACTCCAGCTGAGTTTAGTATTTTTGAGACATTATTAATATCTTCTTTTGTTGCAAGCTTGCCTGCAGAGAATCCTGCTGACATTTCTCCCACTAAGCAATTAATGTTTGGCATAACTCTTATCACTCGTTTATTTTTTAATACTGATTCCAAATATTTCAATCTAATTCCAGCAGCAATAGAAACAATTAATTGATTTTTTAAAACAGATTTTATTTCATTCAAAACAACATCAATATCTTGTGGTTTGATACAAATAAAAATGATACCAGAATTTTTTACAGCTTCTTTGTTGTCATTTGTTGTTTTAATCTTATTGAATTGCTTCTTTAACTCTATCAAATTTTTATTATTTCTACTACTTGCAATTATTGATTTAACAAATTTTTTATTGTAAATACAGCTAATCAAAGCTGTTGCCATTTTTCCTGTGCCGATGAAAGCGAGTTTTTTTGATGTTTCCATTTCATGTTAATAACCATTTCCATAGTGGAATAAATTTGACTTTTCTTCCTGCGTGCTTTTCTTCAGATTCGTAATCTTCTGTTATAACAAGAAGATTATTGCATTTTAACTCCTTGCTAGCTTTTATTAAAGCTTTTAGTTCTCTCTTCTTAGTGTTAATATCACTGATATCATAACAAACTTGAATAAGATGTTTTACTTTATTTTCTTTTATAACAAAATCTACTTCTTCATGCTGAATATTCTTCCAATAATAAAATTCTTTGTTTCTTCTTTTGAGTTCTATAGCTACAATACACTCATAAGCCTTGCCCAAATCTTTGCTGAATTTGAAGCTTATCGCATTTCTTAATCCAACGTCTATTACAAATACTTTAAATGGGTTAGCAGCCTGTTTCTTTAAAGAATAGCTAAAATAAGGTACCTTAAACAAAAGGTAAGCATTTTTAAGATAGGAAAGATAATTAATTACCGTGTTTACACTTTTAATCTCGCTTAATTTCTTGAGTTGGTTATAAGTTGTTAAATTTCCTATATTTGTTATGAGGTACCTTGCCAATTCTTTTAGCTGCTTAATATTCTTAACATTGTATCTTTCTACAATATCCCTTTGTATTATGTCATTAAAATACTCTTGTAATATCTCTATTTTATTATATTTTACATATTCAGGAAAGCCTCCATTTTTAAGATATTCATAAAAATATTTGCTGATTAGAGACCTTCTTTCTGTTAAGTAAATATCCTCTTTCTTTAAATCAAACTTGTAAAAACTTAAAAATTCTCTAAAACCGAAAGGTAAAATTG
Source organism: uncultured Methanosarcinales archaeon (assembly GCA_964524225.1). GTDB lineage: Archaea > Nanobdellota > Nanobdellia > Woesearchaeales > GW2011-AR4. The sequence continues at coordinate 3,226 of CAZGEW010000037.1, forward strand.
AAAATTGGAGATGCCTGCCTGTTAATAAAGTAGCTAATTCTTTGCTTAATAACCTTGCATTTGAGCCTGTTATAAAAAATTTGAAATTGTCATCGTACATCCTCCTTACCCATTTTTCCCATCCTATGATATTTTGTACCTCATCTAAAAAAAATACCTTAGCTTTGCCAAAAAGCTCTATACAAGTTTCATAAAGCTTATTAAAATCTTGCAGTTCAAAATCTGCCAATCTTTCATCTTCAAAATTGATATAATAATATTTGTCAAAGAAATTGTTTATTATCTGTGAGAGAAGTACAGATTTGCCGCATCTTCTTACGCCTGTAATAATTATGCTATGTTTTAACTCAATAAATCTTTTAATTTCATTTAAGGCTTCTCTTACTACAAAATCTTTATTTACTTGCTCTACCTTTTTTTGTTGCTCAGTTAAAACTTCTTTCAAAAGCTCTTTAGGTATCATTGGCAAGATAGGACAAGTAGGAATATTTAAAACTTTCTATTATATTGAACAATTTTTTAAAAAATTGTGCATTCTATTATATATTAAAATTAAAAATAATAAATTACCATAATGTTTTAACTAAACTCAAAAATTGCATATGCCTTCTGGCTTAATCTTTGATCTTTTGTTTAAAAAATAAACGAGTGAATGAGTTATGCAATTAAACTTATTCAACCCATTATGTCAATTTTTTTGCATGCTTCAAAGACTCATTTAAATCTTCTAAGGTTAGATTGCTTTCTATTCCTTTTTGTCTCATTAAATCGAAGAAATCTCCAATATACATATCTGCAAATTTAGCAGCCTGTTCCAGAGAAAATTTGCCTTTTATATAAAAATCTAAAGCCTTTTCTTTTTTATCTTCCTGTATACCTTTTTGAAGTATGTTTCTGAATGCTGTGGATTTATCTAAATTAAACATTTTGCTTATCTTTTTCACATATTCTAGGCTGTCCGAACCTAGCCTTGCCGTAACCGATACAAGTTTAGTCATTTTTCACCTATTCTATCCAAAGCTTTATAAATTAATTCATTTTTATATCTACCATATACTCCCAAATTTTTTGTCATCTCCTCTGATTCAATTTTGGTGATAAGTTTGGTATCAAAACACTCTATAACAAATGTCAATGCAGTCATGAAAGGTATTTCATGTATTTTACATACATTTATTGCTTTATGATCATCAGTAGCTAATACATCTGCATTTTCTTGCAAAAATAAGATAATGGCTTCTGCTTCACCTTCCCCTAAACCAAATTCATTAATTATCTGATTTAACTGCTCTTTATTTTTTATTTTCTTAACCTTAATCAAATTCTTATTGATTTTATTTTCTATTGAGTACGAATCTTCTGATTTTGCTTTTTTTCCTTTGATTACTGCTTCATTATAAACTTCATTTGGGATAATAAACCCAAAGTTCTTAAGTAATTTGTCCAACAAAGTAATTTTCTGTAGTAAAATTAAAGTTGAAGCGTCTGAAATTATGACTTTATCCATTTATTACAATGTAAGACAATGTTATATTTAAATGTTTCTATCTTATAAATAATTACTGATTTTTGATTTGGATTGTTAACGTAGAGTCTGGCAACACCGTATAGTTTTTGAATGGAAAAGGGTGAGGAGTGTTTTTTATATAATCATCACCTACTATAACCAATGAGTTTCTTACTTTGTTTTCTTTAAGCTGCCTTAAAACAGGAATAAACAATTTTATAACGTTGTCTGGTGATTGGTTTGTAAATCTCAATAAAATAACACCTTTGTGTTTAATTGAAGAATAATTCAGCAAATTAGCGAAATCCTTATCATGAGTTATAACTACCCTATTTTCTTTAAATGCTAATTTAATTGCTTCTACATCACTAATTTTAAAGCCATCTTAAGCGTAGAGTCTCTTTTTGTTTATAACCGGAATAATTTCTTCACGTTTTTTATAAAGTTTAAAAATGACCTATATACTGCAGAAGCGACAACTAATTATCGAATTATTCAGTTTTAAAAAGAAAAGTAAACTTAAAGAATTGCTACTTAAAAAATAAAAAATTAGTTTTCTTGTAATATACCTATGCCGCTCAGTGGATTCATTCCACCAAACTTACCCATACCTCTTACTCCATAATCAAAGTTATGCTTAAGGAAACTTATCGTAGGAAATAGTTTTGTGATAGCACAACAATTGTCAATAATCTCGATTAGCCGGATTGTTTAGGTCTGAAAGGATTTTTGGTTAATGGTTTACCCCATCTAATGGATAAGTTTGCTCCAATATCGTATCCGCTTGTTAGTTCTCCTATAGCCCTCAATACCTCGATTACACCAATTTTATTAGGGTCTTGTCCACCGCCCCAGTATTTTGTTTGCTCGATTACTCTGTGTAATATATATAAAGCTGCACCTCTTGTTGTTATGGTGGGTGCTTTAGACCAATTAGGATGGCTTTCTGCAAATTCATTAATATCACCCTGAACAGCATAATAAAATTTCCTTCCAATATGTTTGTGTTTGTGTTTTACTCTTAAATCAAAAGCTGGATTAAGATGAGTTGGAGTTATAGTCCAGTCAACGTAATTAGGGTCTATATTAGGCCTCAAAGGCTCTCCTGTATAATTGCTAAGTTTGTTAAGCTTTATTCTTGCTACAGGGTGTCTTCCTGCCCTGTAATCTTTTTCAGAAAGAGTTTCCATGTCAAGAGGCTTAAGCCTTGACATTAGATATTCCATGATGCTCATTGAACCTGTATGGTATCTGCCATCTCTTAAATCGTCTCTGAAAGCATCATAACTTACATAAATCCAAGTTACCACATCAAGTAGGCTGCATTCTGTAATGAACTCTTGTTTGACCTTTCTTATTGAGGTCATATTCTCAAAATAATCAAGCAAAATCTCTCCAATTGCAGGTGTTCTTCCGTCAAATCTTGTTTCACCATCTCCAACTTCAAGAGGCCACCCATTTTCATCAAGACCCGGAGCAACTTCCTTGCCACGTACTTGCCAATTTGGATGGGCATGTGCAAAAGTTATTGTATTTCCATTGTTATCTACAATTTCAGGCTTAACTATCTTGTATGTATGTGTGTAATGCGTCTGTTTATCGTCAATTCTCATATTATAAACATTTGTCTTTAGTGTTTTCATGCGTGTGTACAGATTAACTATACCTGTCCCACTTCCCGTGTTTGAATAGTGCTCACCTTCTTCAAACTCTCTTATCTCTTCGGCCAGTAAATCAAGAAAGCTTTTAAGCATTTCTCTATAGTTTTCAATATTCCCTATTATGTTATTTCTTATACCCTGATCATTTTCTACAGCCAAACTGGCTTCTTCGATTTGTCTGCATATATCATCTATATCTGCTTTTAAAGCCTGCCAATAACTTGGATTTTGATAGCCAAAGAAAGCTAGCTTGTAACGCCAGCCGCTATTGTGTATCATATCCACTTCTTTTGGAATGCTGAAATAAAGCTTCTTTGGTCTGCCATTAGCATCTAGAATTGAGGGCATTGTTGTATAACCTCTCTTATCAAAACCTGTTCCTGTACCCGTTAAACTCGCCTCTCTCCTAATTTCAGCCTCATCCACAAAAGGACCAATTCCTTCCTTAATCTTATCACTGCTTTCCCATCCTCTTGAATATACATTAACAACTTGGTCCCATAAGCCATGTGCACTTTTTAAAAAATCTAGATCATCTGGTTTTGCGTCCCAAAGTCCATCCCATTTTAGCTCAGTTTTCCACTGTAAATCATTCAGCTCTGCAAGGATTTTGAAATCTATCTCGTTTCTTAAGTTTTTGAATATTGGTAAATCTGTCGGTTGTTGGAAACCAGTTTCTGGTCTATCTTTAACAGGAAAGCCTAACCATCGAAGGAATCTTTTAACATTTATTACAATTGGAAATGGTTTCCAAAGAGACCTTTTTGCTGTTTGTGCATTTTGAGCATCTTTAGGCTGCGCCATAGTAATCACCTCTAAACTTTTCAAGTCTACTTCTTATAGTATTTATTTCAACAACAGGTACCATTAATCTTATTGCCACAAGCCATTGGAGCAATAATGTAAATTTTGACAAGAAATTTCTAAGATCTTCTTTCAGCTGTACTGATTCATATTGCAAAAGTATGTTTTTTCCTTTAATCTTATCCTCAAGAGCAAATACTTCTTCTGCAAGTTGCTTCATTTTAGCAAACCCGTAATCAGTTAGGAACAAGGGAGTCAAGTCATCTTCGCTTATTGTCCCCTTCGATGTAATATTTTTCATATAAATTTGGAAATCTCTAAAAGCCTTTATTCTTACAATCATGTCATTAGACTCTTTGATTATATCTGTGCGCTGTGTCAATGATACAATTTTTTCTCTCAATGCTGCTACATTTATCTCTCTTTTCGCCTTGTTAAATTTATTCTTTCTTTCTTTCCATAACCTGTTTACAACTCTCTTTAATCTTTTAATGCTTATTTTTATTAAGTCGATAATGTCCTTTTCAGTTTCAAACTCTTTTAAGATTGTTTGAAGCTGTGCTACCATTATAGCAATTGACTTGTTTAGTTGTTCTCTTCTGTTTGCGAATGTAGCAATTAAGAAATTCTTTGCATTTTCTATTACAACGTTTTTCCTTTGCATTATTCCTTCAATTACCTCTTCCATTTTTGTAAGAAGTTTAATCCACTTAAAAGGCTGTTCGCCAAGAATAGCCTTATTTCTTATTAGTATATCTGCAAAAAACTTGTTTCCGAATGATTCTTGGAATGTTGTCGCATAATCGTCAACATTTGCAACAAACTTTTTTGTAGTTATATTCCTTATCCAAACACCTCCAGAGATGTCTTGCTGCAAAAATGATATAAGTGATGAGATGTATATTAATTGCTCATCCGCTTTGTATGTGAATCCTATAATATAAAACAGTCTCTTTATTTCTTTGCTATTATAGACTTGTTGTCTTAATACAGTACCCCCAAAGTAGTCTAATCCTTGTTTGTCTTCCAAGCCATTGAAATAAGAATTTACTTTTCCGGTGTAAAATGATATATCAAAATGAGTTTGATAATTCCACAATTTTATATCTTCTTCGTCTTCTGTCAATACCTTTATCTCATCTTGGTGCTTCTTAATCAAAGCAAGCCTTGCTTTTATTCGCTTTTTAATATATGCGTTCTGCAGTTTTTCTGTATAGCTAAGCAATATATCTATATTTAATATTGCTTTGTCAGGTTCTTTCAACAATGTAGATATCTGTTGTAGATATTTTATTTCCTGCAATATTTGTATTCTTTCATTTGAAACAAGTTGTGCTAATTGCGGGTTTTCTTCCTGCAGTTTTCTCAATAGGTTTTCAATATCCTGCACCGCTTTATCAAGATTGTCTGGACTATCTTCAATTTTTTTCTTGAGACTTTCAATAGTATTAAGTAAATTATGTTCATGAGCATAAGCTTGTAGTCTCTTGTCATTGTTTATTACAGCATCTGCATCTATCAAAGTCTCTTCAGCCAAGTCGAGTATTTCAGCCGACTCTCTCAAAAATCTTCTCAATAATTTAAAAAAAAGATTCTCTGATTTTATCCTTGCTATTTTCTCAGCTTTTTCTCTGGTTAAAGTTGCTTCATTCATTCTTGTTTCTCCTTGTCAGGTCCCTTTTCAACATCTTCATATTCCATCTTGAAATACTTCTCCAGAATCTCTTCTGTTTTGTGCTCGTCTCCTGCCACTCTTTTTGAATAAGTCTTTATGAATTCCCATAAACCTTTCAACGACAATGTCGGATATGGATTTACAGGAGGTTTTCTTGGGTTTACAGGGTCATCTGTAAAGTATGTTTTTCTACCCCAATATACAAACTTGCCTGGATTTTTAAGAGCTTCTCTATCAAATGCAGTTTCCTCTGTTGAAAGTTCATGCTCTAACGGAGCAGCGCTAACAGCACTAAAGACCTCATATTGTTTCTTTATTACAGCCTCGTAATCTGGAACCTTTCTGCTTAAAGGATGAAATTTACCTGTTTCCATGTCCTCAACTCCAGATTTCCAATCGTACGATGCCCATGTAAAAAGTTTTGAAACTCTCCCATCTCCTCTCCCCTCTCTTATTGGAGGTAGGTGGAGGAATTGCATGTCTTCTCTTCTATATTTTCTTATTCCTTTTATTCCTCGATATACTGGGTCTTTTCTTTCTATTTGAATTGTATTTATATCACTGACTGAATACCCATAAAGATTCAACTCAACCAGATATTCTGTGCCAGGAGGTCTTCCTTCCTCATAATTTGGTCCTAAGTCAACTTGGCGTGCAATAGGTTCTACAGTTTTCCATTTAATGCTTCTCTGTACCCCATTATCGCCAAACTCATATTTGCAAATGTCTGGCTTTGCATTTACTTTTGCAAAAAAATAGCCCCTTGTATATTCTCCGTAGAAATTATACATATCGTAAAAGTATAATCTCTTAGCTCTAATGAAATTTACAGATTTGTATCTACTTACAGCAGTAAGGTATTTATTGTATCTATCTTCTTTGATTCCCTTCAAATGCTTATCAAGCATTGCCCTTCCTCCACCAGTCAAGAATTTTGCCAACTCGTCTTGTGGTGATGCAGAAGGTATTCCTTCAAGATTTCTAGAAAGAAGAGTTTTGAAGAGATCCATTGTTAAAAATATAATCCAGTAATTCCTTCCCCAGCCCGGAGTTTTTGTTGGGTCCTCAAGAGTCCACCCAGTTCCGTCTGGCTTTTCAACAATTGCGGAACCTTCTATATGTGTCCTCAGATTTTCTTGTATGCTTTCTTCACTTGGTTCCCATTCTGATAAACGACCTTCTGCTTCAGTTACTGCCGCTACAGTCTTTAGGAACGAGGCTGTCTTTAATTTCCACACTTCATGTCTTAGCATGAAATTAAGTAAGGTATATATCTCTAGTCTCATATCTTTTAATTCAAACGGCAATTCATCTGGCATTATCTCATTTCTCGAAGCTAATGTTTCTGCCATAAAGCCTGCAATTGTTTCATTTCTTCTCAATAGCCTTTTTATTTTCTGCCATAATCTCTTTCTTCCTTCTCTTAGCATACCTCTATTCATAACATACCCGAAAGACAAAATTGACAATCCAATTATCAAAAGAGCCATCAAACCCATCTTAAATATCCACCCTAACCACCCTACTCCTTCTGGTCTTGCAGGTGCTCCAGTTGGTCCAATTTGAATAAGACCAGCGTAGTATAATGGTGTACCCACAATCCAAGCTAACCACCCTTGATATTCTGTGCCATAAGTCATTGCAGCTGATGCCCAGCCGACTAAGAAAGCAGCTAATATCCAGTGCCCTGGGATTCCTTTAGGCTGAGGAGTAGTGCCTTGCAAAGCCTTAGCTAGAACTATCGTAAAAATAGCTTCTCCAAGTAGAACAATGCTTTGGAAGCTTATCCCAGCTCTGGCAACACTTGCACCAATTAATATTGCTAGTGCATAGTTTATTCTATTGCCACCGGCTACTCCTTGAAGCAAATAACCCTGGAAGAAAAATGCCAACAGAGTTGCCACAGCTATAAATGCCCACAATCTATATTCTGGAGGTTTAGGATTCAAAATTCCTTGCGCACCAAATAAATAATCTATCAATTGTCTTACTACAGATTGGTGCCATATCCATTGGTTGCCAATGTTAACAGCAAAAATTAAAGCAACTAAAAATATTAATATTCCATAACCACCCAAGCCTTCTGGTGATTTTGGAACTTTATCTTTTAATATAAACCCAAGCACAAAATACAAAACAGCACCAATTATTATCGCATTCACCAAAACATAAATACTAAGGAATCTCGCAAAAACAGGATGTCGCCATATAAAGCCTTGTTGCCCAAAAAGAAATGCAATTACTAACGATGCTATTAATATTATAATCCAAGTAGCAGTTTTTTCCTTGCCTTCTTTTCCTGGCACTAAAACTGCCTGTAAAATAAATAACACTACAAAAATAATTGCCGCATTTATCAAAATATAGAACCATGGGCTTTCAGCAAATGTTTGAGCATAGGCAATTGGCAATAAAGCTATGATTATTGAAATAAATGCACTAATCCAAATCAATTTATTTTTTGTCATATTTCTTTTGCTACCTCATCCAAAATTTTATCATCGGGAATATCATCAAATTCGTACCCTTGAGATACTAATTTGAGCCAAAGTCTTAACACATTATCAGCAAAGTAGAACTTGTTGTCTTTCTTGTAAATGATATCAACATCCATTAATCTTTCAAGAATACTTTTTGTTACAGGAGCGCTTCTGTAGATTCTTCTTGCAATCTCACTCAATCTAAGCTCTTCATTTGCCACAACTTTAAGAATTGTTTTGAGCAATGTTTGGCCACGAGCTCTGTTGTAATAATAGTTTAGAGAGTCATTACAATAATTGTAAATTGAGTTATTTTTTTGCAATAATTCCAACAAAAATGCTCGCTTTATGCTCGCATTTTTGTCTTTAGCCAAACTATTCAGAATTAGTAATGTAACATACGGATGCCCTTTTGTCAAAGAAAAAATTTCTTCCGAAATTTTTTCTAAATTAGCTTCATTCTTATTAAAGAAATTTTTGACTAAATCAAAAATTTCTTTCTTGTCAAGATTTTTTATTTCAAAACACTCAAATTTTTTCAATAATGAAAGTGATTCTTTTATAGCAGAACTAGTAACAATGTAAGTGACATTCTCGTTATCAAAATTAACAATAGATATAATGTCTTTAATTTGTGAGAAATTGTTCAAGTCAAGCAAATTTTCAAAATTATCCAGTATGACCAAAAACTTTTTGTTATTATCTTTTCCCAGTGCATCAGCAAAACCAAAAGCAGTTTGAACAAGAAGTTTTTGGTCGGGTTTTATTTTCAATAACTCACTTTCAATAGTTTTTATAAAAGAATATGCATTCTTGCTTTTCAGCTCATTCTCAACTTTTAGAAGATTTTCCAATTTTAAAAGATTTTTATATTCATAAAAATTTTTTCTTAAGAAATGAAAGACGACATTGCCAATAAATTCAATTGAGAAGTTTTCTGGGTTTAGACTTATTCTCTCTAGGTCTATGTAAACAGGTACAATGTTATTAAGATTTATGATATGCTCTTTTACAAGAGTTGTCTTGCCTGATTTTCGAGGACCTAGAAAAGCAAGGTTTTTTGCTCGGCCTTTCTTAAAAGAATCTGTATTTCTATCGAGAATATCCAAATAATAAGTTCTCCTAACAAAAAACTCTTTTCTAGCCAATTAATTCACGCTCACTATACCAAAAGGAATATATTCCATAAATATAAAAATCTTTTGGTGTTCATTGTATACTGTTTGGAATATATTTTTTAAAATTATATTCCAACTTGTAAAGAACTAATATTTAAATTTTCCTCTTCCATTCTTTATACTAATTGGTATATATGTTTTTCGGTATAAGAAACTTAAACAAGGACACTTGTCAAAATAAAAATAACCCAAAATACTAGTACAAAATTTAAATACTGGTTCTTCTCAAAATTTCATGAGGTGATACCTTATGAAATCAGCAAAACAAAAAGAGCGTGAGTTAATTATTAAGTTATCTAAAGAAAAAAAGACGGTTAGAAAAATAGGATCCATACTTGGAATAAGTAAGTCAAAGGCTTCATTTTGGATTAGTAAATTTAGGAAAAGCAGTAGTTTAGAAGATAAGCCCAGAACTGGGAAACCTACACCTTTAACAAAAGAAAAACTGTGGAATATAAAAGAAATGATTAAGTCTAAACTTTTAAGTAATTCAAAAATAAGAAAAGCAGGTATTTCGTCTAAAGAGGTTAATGACATTATCGAAAAAGAGGTGGGTAGGAAATATACTTTACGTCATGTAGAGAGGATACTTCATAAAATAGGACTTTCCCTTATAACTCCAAGAGTAAGGCATATAAGGAAAGATGAGGGAAAAATAAAGAAATCCAAAGAGGAATTTAAAAAAAACTCAAGCAGGAATATGTGGATTTTACAATCTTAAAGGAGAAAAACCTGAAGGAATTTTTGAATGGAGAAATAAATGAGTATCAAGATTGGTTTAACAATGAAAGATACCATGTGGAATAAAAGCTATCCCATGTCAACTGTATACTTAACAACTTGACTTAACATCATGGAAAGTTTTATAAATGATTCATTTTTACTTACAGCCTTAAAATGTTCTATAAGCTCCAATTAAAAGACCATATCAGGGTGCCTCCTCATCTTT
>CAZGEW010000038.1:0-13146 GCA_964524225.1 uncultured Methanosarcinales archaeon
GCTCTATAATTCCGATTTTATTGATGCTGTAAATAACTTTTTCGTTTAAACAAAATTCAGTCGAAAATCCGCAAAAAATAAATACTTGGAAATTTATCTTAAAATGTCGGAAATATTATGGTTTTTTGACAGAAAACTATGATAAAAAAGGGTGGGCATCTCAACTAAGGTCTGTTGCTCCGCAGGGGCATTGTACAAAATTACGCATTAACTAATTCCCCTTTAGAAAAACTAGCCCTTATTACATTCTTTGGCTTACGTGTTGCTTTAACAACTTCGCTAACTAATTCATCTGGAGGAGTATGTGGGCCTAACGGAATTGGTCTGAGTCCTGGAAATTCTATCTTGAATGGATGTCTCCCATCACTTTGTTTGATCCTTCCACCCAGTTCTATAATAACATTTTGAATATTATTTAATCGCCAAAGATTTTCCATTCTACCGCTCATATCAATCCATGAACGAGGGTCTTTATCTACATCTTTAGTGTAGTTTTCTGCATCCTTATAAAGTATACTTATCTCACTAGATTCTTTTTCAACATCATTTATCATATCTATGATATTGATTATAACTTTGCTTAATTTATCTTTTTGTTCTGTTATCATCTCTACAACCCTTATTTTTAATATCTTTTCACTAAGAAATAAACCATTATCAATCAGTTGCCTTAAATAATTAAGCTTTATTTCTAAATCAGCGATTAATGTTTTTAATCTTTCTTTGTATTGAGATTCTTGTAGCAATTTTATTTTGCTTTGCTCTATAGAATATAGCCTTAATAATTTATCAAATAATCTTTTTATCTTTTTAAAGTGAGCTCTAAGTTCTTCGTAATGCTCAACTACAAATTCTTTATCGGATATACTAATTAATTTCCTCAGCCTTTTAGTTCTACTATAAAATTCCTGAAATTCATTATTTGAAAACAATTTAAAAAATGGTAACATCTTAAACCAACTGCTCAATAATCCTTGCCAATTTAAAATCCTTATAAGTTAGTCCACTTGCACTGGGTGTTGTTAATGTAATTATTACTTTATTGTGTCTTATCAAAATGTCTGGAGAATGGTGCTCTCTTTCTGCTTCTTCTCCAACTTTTTGCACGAATTCAATTGCCTCTTTAAAACTTTTAAAGTTAAACTCTTTAGTAATTTCATGTCCAACCATCTCCCAATCTTTTAATTCTTCCAATCTGTCATAAATTTCCTTAATCGAGAGGTGTTCCATAAAGAATGATTTATTTTGATTTTATATAAATTTTTGTAATTAGATAAAAATATAAATACAGATATTAATTCTTACCATAAATGGTCTTGGAACAACTATTTAAATTAAGCTGGATTGAGAGAAAAGAGCATGCCTTTTTTCTTGGTTTTATCTATTCATTGCTAGGCTTAGCTTCTGCAAGGTTCATATTCCCAGCTAGTGTAGGTTTGATGAGTGTGGCATTTACTTCAATACTCTTAATACCCTCCTTAAACATACTACTTAGACTAGAAGAGAATATTGAGCTAAGAGAGAAGAAATTGTCTTTAAAATTATTGATTAAAGATCACAAAGATATTATAAAAGTTTACACGTTCATGTTTTTAGGAATATTTTTGGCGTATAGCTTGACTTCATTGCTATTTTCAGAATTAGTAATTAAGAAATTTTTTGTGCCGCAATTAAGAAGTGCAGGCATTTACGGTTTTGCATTCACAGAAGACCCCTTATTTAATCTTATACTCAATAATATACTTGTCTTTGTAGTTTGCCTCCTTCTGTCTTTAGTTTACGGTGCTGGTTCAATCTTATTCTTGACTTGGAATGCCTCTGTATGGGGCGTCACATTTGCATTTTTTGTAAAGCAAGCCTCTGCTGTTACTGGAGGTAATCTTTTTATGAAATTTGGCAGCACCCTATTGCCATTTTTGCCGCATATGACTACAGAAGCTTTGGCTTATATAAGTGCTTCTATCGCTGGTGGTGTTGTTTCTAAAGCAGTATTGAGGGAAAAGCCATTTACTAAAAAATTCCATCATATCATTACAGATGCGTTAATTTTCCTTGTAATAGGTCTAACTTTGGTTATAGTAGCAGGCATTATAGAAGTAAAAATCTATGCAAATGTGTAAAAAATAAAACCGTAGAAATGGAGCATAAGCTAATAATCAACTTCGTGACCACTAATAATAATAAAGTAAAAGAATTCAGGCAGATTTTGGAGCCTGAAATTAAGGTTAATCATATAAAGATTTATTACCCTGAATTAAGGAGTGACGAACCAGAAGAGATAGCTAGACTCTCATCAGAGATGCTTGCTAATAAATTAAAAAAACCAGTCATTGTTGAAGATTCTGGATTGTTTATCAAAGCCCTAAATGATTTTCCAGGAACATGCTCTGCTTATATCCACAAAAGAATAGGATTGCAAGGTATAATTAAACTAATGGAAGACATAAAAGACAGAGAATGTACTTATAAAAGTGCTGTTGCATATTGTGAGCCAAGAAAAAAACCAATTAGTTTTTTAGGTGAAGAAAAAGGAACGATTGCAGATAAAATTAAAGGCAGCTTTGGATTTGGGCATGACCCAATTTTTATTCCAGACGGAAGCAAAAAAACTTATGGAGAAGTGAAAAATTATGAAGAAGTCAAGAAATTCAGGAGAAGGGCTGTTGAAAAATTGAAAAAATATTTAATAAAAAAGGAAAAATTTCAATGTCGTGAACATTGAAATTTTTATTATAAATGCTTCAAAAAATAAAGGATTTGATGAAAGTAAAAGAAGAAATTGATGTAATAAACAAAAATATAGAAGAAAATATAAAATCTAGTAATGAATTAAAAAAAGAATTAAACAATTTAAAAATTGAATTAAATGAAACAAAAACAACACAGCAAGAGTTCTTGAAAAATTTTAAGGAAGACTTGTCGGTAATTAAAAATCTGAAAGAGGATTTTAGAAAAGAAATTTATGAATTCAAGCTTTTAAAAGGACAATTACAAAGAAAAGTCTTAGAAAAATTTGAAGAAGAATTACAAAAAGATTTGGAAATAAATAGAGAAGCATTAAGAAAAGATATTGAAGATTACAATGAGCTAAGAAACAAAATGACTAAAATGTTGTCAAGCTTAAATTTAACAAGTGAAGAAATTAACAAGTTTATTGAAATCAGCAAAAATATCAAGAAAGAAGATTTTGAATTGACTAAATTTGCAAGGCACTTGTTGGACATGGATAAAGAAAAGCTCGAATTGATGAGAAAGATTGATACGCTTGAAAGGCTAGTTTCTAAGATAAGGAGAAGAGAATTGGTCAGGTAGGAGATCTGCTTAAAAAGCAAAGGCAGTAGCTGATGTGGCTATAAATATTTTCTAAAACAAAAATATATAAAAACAGTTAAAACTAACTTCTTTTATGGAAGTAGACAAAAAGCTTTTAGAGCACGTTGCTGAGGTAGCAAGATTAAAGTTAAATGAAGAGGACATAAAAAAATTTTTGCCACAGCTAAAAGAGGCGCTTGAATTCTTTTCAAAACTAAAAGAAATCAACACAGAAAATGTAAAGCCTACTTTCCAACCACTAGAGTTAAAAAATGCAATACGAGAAGATAAAGAGGAAAAATGCTTAACCCAAGATGAAGCTTTATCTTTAACAGAGCATAAGAAGGATGGTTACTTTAAAGGACCGAGGGCTGTTTAAAAATGCACAAGCAATTACAGTTATTTTTGATTGTAAATTCCCTTTTTGTCTTGGCTATGGGTATGTTTGGGCCCATTTATGCTATCTTTGTTCAAAAAATTGGTGGTGACATACTTGCTGCAGGAACTGCTTGGGCAGTCTTTATGGTTGTTTCTGGTGTTGGAATATTATTAATGGGTAAAATACAAGATAAGATAAAAAAAGACAAACTATCTATAATTTTAGGCTATGCTTTAATGTCGTTAGGCTTTTTAGGTTATTATTTTGTCTCAAATGTCAAGCAATTATTTTTGGTTCAAATATTGTTGGGTTTAAGCACAGTTGTATTAACACCGGCTTATGACTCATTCTACACAAAATATTTGGAAAAAGGTAAGTTTGCGTCTCAGTGGGCTGCATGGGAGGCAACATGGTATACAGTAACAGGAGTTGCTGCTTTGATTGGTGCATTTTTAGTAAAAATTTTTAGCTTTAAAATTTTATTTTTAGTCATGTTTTTCACTTCATTAATAGGTTTACTTTTATCTACACAATTAAAGGAAAAAAATGAGCATTAAAGAATTTATTAAAAAAATAAAGAATCAAGAGATTGATGTAGTTGAGCATACAGAAAAGATAATTGAAGAATGTAATAAAATCAATGAAGAGTGTAATTACTTTAATGTGATTTCTAGGGAATTAGCTTTAGAACAAGCAAAAGAAATCAAAAAACAGTTGAAGCATAATGATAAAAACATAAAAAACAAAAAATTGCTTGGAGTTGCTGTTTCTGTAAAGGATAGTATTTGTGTTAAGGATATCGAATCTGCAGCTGGCTCAAAGATTCTTCAAGGGTACAGACCATTATTTGATGCATTTGTCATTGCAAGAATAAAAGAAGAAGGCGGCATAATAATTGGAAAAACAAGCCAAGATGAATTTGGATTTGGCGGCTTTAGCATTAATGTAGGCATTGGTTATAAAATTCCAAAAAATCCATTTGATGTTGAAAGAAGTTGTGGAGGCTCATCAGGAGGAGCAGCAGGTTTAACACAAAAGTTGGGTAATCACATTGCTTTAGGCGAATCAACTGGTGGCTCAATTGTCGAGCCTGCTTCTTTTTGTGGTGTTTATGGGCTTTGTCCTACTTATGGAAGGGTTTCAAGATATGGTTTAATTGATTTTTCATTTTTTTTAGATAAAATTGGACCCATAGGCAAAACTATTGAAGATGTTGCATTATTAATGAATGTTATTGGAGGTTATGATAAGAATGACAGTACTTCATTAAATGTAAAAAATAATAATTATGAAAGTTATTTAAAAAAACCAATTAAAGGTATGAAAATCGGTATTATAAAAGAGGCTTTTGCTCAAGGAGTTTCTAGAGAAGTTGAGAAGAATGTGTATAGTGGCATAGAAGAGCTTGAAGAAGAAGGTGCAAAAGCAGAAGAGATTTCATTGGAATTGCCAATAAGATATGGAATTGCAACCTATTATATGATTGCAACATCAGAAGCAAGCACAAATCTTGCAAGGTATTGTGGAATGAGGTATGGCATAAGTGAAAGATTAGAGGGTAATTTTAATGAATATTTTACAAAAGTTAGAAGCAATTATTTTGGAGAAGAAGCAAAAAGAAGAATTATAATTGGGACTTTTGCAAGAATGGCAGGCTACAGAGATGCTTTTTATTTGAAAGCAATGAAAGTAAGAACATTGATGATTAATGAGTACAAAAAAGCATTCAAGAGATTTGATATTTTAGTTAGTCCAACAGCACCAATCTTACCACCTAAATTTTCTGAAATTGAGAGCTTAACTCCATTACAGCAATACATGATGGATGTCATGACAGTAAGCCCAAATGTAGCTGGATTGCCTCACTTAAATGTGCCAGTTGGTTTTGAGAAAAATTTGCCTGTTGGAATGTTGTTGATAGCAGACCATTTAGAAGAAGGTAAATTGATACAATTGGGAAGTGTGATTGGAAGTAAAAAATAAAATTTATATTTATACACAGGGTGTGGAGCTTCTGAAAAGAACTCCATATTTGTCAATACATGCGTATGCATTGCCAGGCCCTGATAATAAATTAACTTCTAAGTTCGCATTATCTAATATTACCTTCCTTGCATTAGATAGTAGATACAAAGGCCCCGAGAGTGTCGAAATATTCCCGCCATAAATATATACACCATTAGCTACGGATACATCCTTACCTACTCTTAGATAATCTCGAACATATACACTTCCTGAAAAAGAGGATAATATTAAAAAACTATTCGGTACAGTTGTAGTTATTCTATTACCTTCAATATTTATGCCTTGTGGTATTTCCAGAATATCGTCTACAAGTACTTTTTTTGTATCTGAGGTTAAAACTAAATCACTTCTAGTTCCTTGACTTGTTGAAATTGTTCGATTCTTAATCAATACAGCATTCTCGTTAATTCCAACTAACAAACTACCATCTACCACCACATTCTTGTTTGCTATAAAGTGATCTAATGCATTCAAAGGGCCATTTACAATTACACTTCCATCATCAGACTTCAAATATAAAGCATTCTTGCTGCCTTGTATTGTTGAAATAGTCTGGCCACTTATTTCCACACTTCCAAAAGTACCCTTGCCTATCACTTTAGCATTATTCATTTCACAAAGCTGATCACCATCACAAGAAGTAGCTCTTATTTGTCTTACAGCTTGTCCAGCAAGATTTTCATTACTTCCCGCTTCTGTACTTCTACGGCCTACAAAAAGAAACAGTAAACCAACAATAGCCACAATTGCAACAATACTTATAATTAATAATGTATTTTTATTTTCCTCAACCATATTCTCACCTTTTTTGATTAGATAGTTTATCTTATCCTTAAGACTGGGAGATATATATATCGGTGATTTAAAATATATGTTAGAAAATATAATTGACAAGAAATTTTTTATTCGCTACTATTCTCTGCAGTTTCAGCTGTTTGAGCCTCTTCTGGAGCATCATCTAAAGGCTCTTTACTTTCAGCTTTATCAGCTTCTTTACCTTTTTCTAAATTTTGTTCAACATCTCTCATGCTTTTGTATTCAGATTTACTAACTTTATTATTTTTAACAATCTCTTCTAAATTTGAACCTTTGTAAGAAGGCTCATCTTTGAGAATTCTTCCTACAGTTTCTTCAAGCCTCATATCTACATAAGGCTCTATGTCTTCGCCTCTTTCAATTGCTTCTATTACAAACTTGTTTCTGAGCTCTTTTAATTTGCTTGGCTCAATATCAAACCCCTCAACAAGAGACTCCAAGAATTTATTATAAAATGAATAACCCTTTGCATAATCGCTTCCTTCTCTTGCCAATGCTCTGAAAATTTTTTCTTTTTTAGTGCCTCTATATCTTTCAGCCATCATTGAACAGAACTCTGCTTGAAATAAACCTTGATTCCTTTCTGAAATTGTATATCCCTTAATTCCTACGACATGTCCAAATTCATGCAATAAAATTGCCACTTCCATTGCCTCTATTGCTTCTCTTTCTGTGAGACCATACCTAGAAATCAGCTTTTCAGATTTTTTAAAGAAATCAGGTGGAACAACCAAAGATCCTTGCCTATGATAATAGGCTGCGTAAAAATCACCTTCTTGTGTGCCTAATCCAGTTACTCCAGGACTTGGAGATTTGTCAATATTATAGCCTTTTTTTGCAAGATAATTAACCCATTCAACAGCAATATCATAATATTTTGCTTCAGGAGTTGTTATCTCTCTAATCAAGCCATCTGGAATTTTGGAATAATAAAATCCAACTTTGTTGGGATCAACAGCATTTGCAATTTCTTCATGGGAGCTTAAGTCAACTTGTGTATCTCTTGGATTTGTGAGATGCAATAACGAATTTGGGCCAATAATGTACATAAAATTAGGCATTTTTGGTATTCTGTCAAACATATTAGGTCTTACATCTTCACCAGCTTGTTTCATTCCTTCAATCTCATAATCATCTTGCTGGGTAATAGAGCCATTTTTAAAGAAATCAGTGAGCAAAGTTCTATAAGTTTTATTTGCAGTCCTTGTTACAGCATAACTCTCTCCATAAGCTCCTTTTTCAAATCTTACCTTATATTCCCCATAAGGATAAGAAGCAACATTCGGTTGCCCACCTTCCATTGATTTAATATCTTCAGGAGAAATTTTAGGACTAACACTAAGAGAATGTAGCCCTTTATAGGCTGGAGATAAAACATCTATACTCGTTGTCATTTTTATAGAGTTGCCTGTAAGGTTGGATAAAAATTAGAAAGAAAAAAGAAAAACTTAGTTATTTTAATCTTTCTTGTGTTGCATACAATTGTTGCAGTGCAGCATATGTGCCTGGAAGGTTAGTGGCTACTTTTGCTACACTTCCATTTACTTCTTTTGCTATGATTCCATACGATGCTAATTGCACATTGGATGGCTGATTTTGTATATTAGATATATTGGTTTGCACTTTAGCAGTACCTGCTTGTGCTTGATATGCTTGGTTCAACAAAGATATAAGTTGTCCTGCATCGCCTTTCTTAATTGCATCTTTTATAGTTTGAAGATGCCCTTCACCAACTTTACTTGCCCAATCCCTTACTAATCCACCATACCATTCGGGACCATCAACTATCGGTTCAGGTTTTCCTACACTCCTATACAATGAATTTACATATGTTTTTGCCACTGCATTAAATGTACCTTCTAATTTATCTTCAGGAACTGGTTCAGGTACATATGCATTTGAGAATTCCCTGGTAACTCTATCTAAATCTGGTTTAACTAGTTTAAAAGCTGTATCTGGTTTTGCAAGTGAAATAAAACCTTCTGCTAATCTTTGTTCTAATGTTTTTTCTTGATCCATTTTCTTTCCACCCCTTGTTTGGTTAGTTTTTATTTTTTAAATATTTTATCATTAATTTGTTACTACAATATAATAGTAGCACTTATATTTAAACTTTTCGGTTTTGTAATCTGAAAAATTTCAAAGTGAAGCTTTGAAATTTTTTCTAACGTCTCGCATCTGGAAAATTTTTCAATTGAAGATTGAAAAATTTTCTTTTCACAGTTTGTTACTACCAACTAATAACTACACTTATATATAAATCTTTCGGTTTTATGAGTAAGGGATATTTATTTTCTATATTGAAAAAAATGGAATTTAATCTCTAAATACTGTTTTTTTGTTCTTTTTAAAGCAAATATCAAATAAATTAAAAATAAATGTTTCAGCTCGTGGAACTTTTGCGAGCATGGGATTACTTTTTGGAAATCTTTTCTTTGCTTCTTCCCACACCTCTTTAGCGTTATCGCCAAAAGCAGCTACTTTATCATCTACAATCGCCACATATTTTCCTTCATACTTGCTTAAATCCGCTTTAACATAAAACTCAAACTCTTTAGATTTCATCATAACCACCAATGCTGATATATCCTATATTATTAAATCTTTCTTGTTTCAATTTACAAACTCAACATTTTCCATGCCTTCAAAATCTTTATCGCCAGTTAACAATTTGACATTATATTTTTTAGCGATAGTATAACCAATCACATCTTGTATAGATAAATGTTTATGAATTGTTTTCAAATCCATTGCATTCTTTATGTCATCAATAGTTACCTCAACTACAAATTGATAATACTTGTCTGTATATTTTTCTGACAATTCTTTGCTCATTTTCTTCTTTAATCCGTAGTTAAGTTCAGCAAGATTAAAGATGGTAGTTATTACGTCACACTCTACATAAATTTCGTATTTGGGATTGCCATTTATTATTTCAAAGAAAGCATAAGTATCAAAAAAATATCTCATAGCTACTTATCCCATGATTCTCTATCAATTTCGTCGAGCATTTCCTGAGTAGACTTTCTAAACTTAAAAGTACCGAAAGTTTCTTTTAACACATTTCTTCTCTTAGTAATTAAAAGTTTAATAGTTTCATTTTCTTTTATTCCTTCTTTTATTATTTTCTCTTTTGGTATTACTACTCCCAATGATTTTCCCCACTTCCTAACGATAGCATCTACCTCAATCATAATTATATCGATATAACCTTATATATAAACCTTTTTATTTTCACAGATTGAAATATTAAAGATTTAGCCTACTTAAACACCAACACTTACTCTATTAGAGTTGCTTATCACAACTTTGTTGTTTACTTTACATCTTGCATTTGCAGCAGGCAATGTTAACTCTCCAAGTATAGGCAACCTAGATTTCATTTTATATGATAAAACCCTTTCGTCACCTGGCTCAAGGGTTTCAATAATCCACTTAATGACTAATCCCTTTTTTGGGTGCTGTAAGAAGGTATGTGGCTGCATTGAGCCTATTGAAATTTCTTTTTCAACATGTACAATATGAGGAAGATTGTCTATCACTTCAATATTTATTATTGGTTTTCTGCTCCTGTTTTTGACTCTTACCACAACCTTAGCTTCTGATATGCCACCTTCACTTGTGCCTACATTTGCAATATTTTTTTTGACTATAATCGGGCTTCTGAACATGAAATATATAATAATTGCAACAACCACTAATACAAAGATAATAACTAAAGGCCTATAGTTTTCAGTTGTGTACACAGATGCTTCTTTATCCTCTCCAAGCTCTACTTCCCAAACTAGGTACTGCTTGTTATCCTCTTTCAATGTTTGTGCCCTTGGAGATGTAGTTAAAAATAAATTCTTAAATGGAGTAGTTTCAATCTTAATTATCTCTTTATGGTAAGGATTATTTGATACTACCTTAACTCCTTTTCTTATTTTTAAGAATGATTGCTCTTTAGGAATCACTTCTTGTACTGAATATTCTTTTATCCTAAGTTCTTTAAGAATTGGATTAACAATAAGCCTATCCCCTCTATAGATGCTTAGTACAATTTTACCCTCTTGAGGTGGGCTCATATCATCTAATTTTTTTGTTATCTCAATGCTCCTCTCTTCTTTTGGTCCTAGGGGATATTGCAACTCATCTTTAATTAGATCACTATCAATTTTAACAGTTAAGTTTGGATAATCCAATATATTTTGGTTATTTAATATTATCTTTATGACAAAATTTTCTCTTGGGTCAATTTCTTCTGGAATGACATTTACAGTTGCTAAAACTGTTGGTATATAGCCCCCTATCAATGGCTCAATAGATTTAATTCCAATTGTAATTGGTACTTTTTGCTCTATTCCAGTCCTTTCCATGACTACCCCCACGTCTAATGTGTAGGTATCAACAGATGTTATATACAATGGATCAACAAATATTTTGATTGACGCAGAGCTTAAGCCTGGAACATTTAAAGTTATTGGGCTCTGCAGTGGCTTTGTGTACATATCCCAATAAGGGTAACCAGCTTTTTTTATTGTAAACTCTTCATCACTATCAAGATTATTTTGGATTGTAAGCTCAAATTCAGCAATCTCATCTACAACAATCTTGTCATTTATTGGAGTAACCTTAGCATCAAAAGATACAGCATAGCATAAGCTAACAGACAAAAGAAATATAGCCACAAACATAAAGAACCTTGTTGTAGTCATAGTACACCTTTTTAAACTTTTTCAAGGGTTTACTTATATATAAATCTTTTCTTATAGGCTACATATTCCGAATAGAGTCTATTTATGGGTTGAGCCGAATATTCGGCTTACCCATTTTAGTTTATCCAAAAATTAGGTAGTTAATTTATTTTTTTGAAGCCCATTTTCGATACATTTAAATATTACTATAAAATATTACGCCAAACCATACATTCTGACTTCAATAAATGAGGTGAGACAATGTATTTTGATGAGCAAAGAGAGTGTCCAAATTGCGGTACAATATTGGAAGAAGGTGAAGTAGAATGCTCATCCTGTGGAGAAAGTCTCATTGACGAAGATGAACCAGAATAAGCCAAAAGGGGGTGAAATAAATGAAACTTTTTGATGATGAATGGGATGGCGATGATGATGAAGAAGAATACTAATTACAATTGAAATGAAAAACTACACAAAATACGAGAAAGCTAGGCTTATAGGGACTAGAGCCTTGCAGATTTCTATGGGAGCTCCGTTACTAGTCAAGCTTACAGAAGAAGAGCTCAAAAAATTGCATTATAATACTATTGAAATTGCAAAGCTTGAGTTTGAGCAGGGTTTAATTCCAATTGAAGTGAAGGCTCCATTAGCTAGCACACTTAAAAAGGAGATTATTGTTAGAGCATTTGACCAGACAAGACTTGAGTGAAGATGGGAAGAATAAAGACATTACTTATTAAAAGAATAACAAAAAGTCTTATTAAGAAGTACCCTAATGAATTTACTCAGGATTTTGATGTTAACAAAAAGCTAGTTGAGAAATACACTGACATAACTTCTACAAAAATGAGAAATGTTATAGCTGGTTATACAAGCCGTTTAATAAAACAAAGAGCACTGCTTGATAAGGAACCCCAAAAAAAGCTACATGGAGAAGATTTAAGCAAGTTTTATGAATAAGTTAAGTTTATTATGAGTTCTCTTAACATATAGTGTCTATGATTGTCGGCTTAACTGGTAAAAATGCAGCAGGAAAGGGGGAGGTTGCTAAATATTTGCAAAAAAAAGGCTTTATTTATTATTCCCTTTCTGATGTGTTAAGACAAGAAGCTACAAAAAGAAGCTTGGAGCATTCCCGAGATAATTTAATTAGATTAGGTAACAGTTTAAGAAAAAGGTACGGTGCAAATTATTTAGCAAAACAAATCAATAATAAAATAAGTGAAAAATTAAAGAAAAATAAAAATCTAAATTTTGTTATTGACAGCATAAGAAATCCTCTTGAGGCAAAAGAATTGATGAAAAATAAAGGCTTTGTTCTAATTGGTATAGATGCTCCAATTGAATTGAGATTTAGAAGATTATTTAATAGAAAAAGATTAGGGGATGCAAAAACACTAGAAGAATTTAAGCAACAAGAGCAAAGAGAAAATTTAAATAACATCACAAATCAACAGCTGGATGCAACTTTTAAATTGGCAAAAAATATTATTATTAATAACAGCACATTAAAAGAGTTGTACAAAAAGGTGGATGAGTTATTAAATAATTATAAAAAAATTCACCTACGAAGTAGGTGAATTTTTTTCATGATAAAATGTCAAGAGTAAGCTGGGAACAATACTTTATGAACATTGCAAAGGAAGCTGCAACAAGAAGTACTTGTGACAGAAAGCATGTTGGAGCTGTAATTGTAAGAGATAAAACAATTCTTTCAACTGGTTATAACGGTAGCATAAGAGGAATGCCGCATTGTGATGATACTGGCCATATAATTGAAAATGAGCATTGTATAGCAACTATTCATGCAGAAGCAAATGCAATCCTGCAGGCTGCAAAAAATGGAGTGATGATAGACAGCGCTGAGGTTTACATTACAGCAAGCACGTGCTGGAACTGTTTTAAGATGTTAGTAAATACTGGCATTAAATAAATTTT
>CAZGEW010000039.1:0-13132 GCA_964524225.1 uncultured Methanosarcinales archaeon
CTTACATCCATTCCTTTCACAACATATGGCAGTTCAATATAATTTTTACCATTTAAAGCTAATTTCTCAATCTTTGGACCACCAGGAAATCCTAAGCCAATATACCTAACAAATGAATCAATAAAATTTCCTATACCTTGGTCAAGAGTTTCTCCAAAAACTCTATACTTACCACCTTCATATGCAATAATCTGTGTATTAGCTCCGCTTGCATACAGCAAAACAGGCTCTTTTGCTTTTGTCATTAACTTGCCAATTTCGAGATGTGCAATACAATGATTTACTGGAGTTAAAGGAACATTGATTTTTTTTGCCAATTCTTTTGCTTTCTTTAACCCAATCAACAAACAAGGTGCTAAACCTGGTCCTTGAGAAAAAGAAATCAAATCTATATTTCCCAATTTCAAGTTTGCAATATTTAATGCGTCTTCTACAACCTTATCTTTTACATTTTCATGGTGTTGTTTTGCTTCACTTGGATGAATCCCACCTTTTTCTGTCTTATAAGCATCAGTAACATTAGCATAAATTTTTCCTTTGTTGTTAATAATCCCCACCCCAAAAGTGTGTGCTGTTGATTCAATGCCGAGACAGATCATAATGTTAGAATAAAATTAAAGTATAAAAAGGTATTTAGTAAATTATTATAAAAATATTATAAAAATTTTTAAACTTCTGAAATATATCAATATATAATGCACGAAGCTATACTTTACCAAAAGCTAGAAAATGAAAGAGTTCTTTGTACTGCCTGCAAGCAAAAATGTACTATAGCGTCTAATTATACAGGGCTATGTGGGGTTAGGCAGAACAAGCAAGGTAAGCTTTATTTACTAGTATACGGCAAACCATCAGCTGTCAATATAGAACCAGTTGAAAAAAAACCATTGTTCCATTTTCTGCCTGGAACTGAAATATTCTCATTGGGAACAGTTGGTTGTAATTTTGGTTGCTCTTTTTGCCAAAACTTTGATATTTCCCAAGTAACAAGAGATTTGCGTATTAAGCTACTGAAAGAGAAAAAACCAGAACTTGCAGATGTTGAAGTAGGCAAGTTTGGCTATGAGTTGCCACCGGAAAAGATAATTGATATATGTCTAGAAAATGGCATACCGAGCATTGCTTACACATACAACGAGCCTGTTATATTTTTTGAGTATTTGTATGATACCTCTAAACTTGCATATGAAAATGGAATAAAAAATGTGTTCGTAAGCAATGGCTATGAGTCAGATGAGGCATTACAATTAATAAGACCTTACCTAAGTGCAATGAACATAGATTTAAAGGCGTTTACAAATGAGTTCTACAACAAGATATGCCAAGCCAGATTAGAGCCAGTATTGGAAACTATAAAAAAAGTCCATGAGCTTGAAATTTGGGTGGAACTCACAACTTTAATTATCCCAGGCAAGAATGATTCTTATGAGGAATTAAAAAATATAGCCAACTTTATTGTAGGAATTGATAAAAATATCCCATGGCATGTAAGTGCATTCCATCCCGACTATAAAATGATGGATGTTCCACCTACAACTCATGCCTCCTTGATTAAGGCTTATAATATAGGTAAGAAAAGCGGATTGAATTATGTGTATATTGGCAATATGCTAGACGAGGAACACTCCAGCACTTATTGCCCAGGTTGTAGTGCTTTACTTATTAGAAGGAATGGATATTTTGTAACAATAGAGAATTTTGATGAAGGAAAATGTGGTGAATGTGGAGAAAAAATACAAGGTGTTTGGACATGAGAACAAGAAAGCCAGCAGTAGCAGGCACGTTTTATCCAAAGTATAAAGAGGGATTAGAAAGTATAATTAAAGGTTTTCTAAGAGATGTGCCTCCTATTAAGCTTAGCGGAGATTTAAAATCATTAATTGTGCCGCATGCAGGCTATATCTACTCAGGGAAAATTGCAGCTTATGCTTATTCATTGCTAAGAAGATACAAAAATAAAAAATTAAAAATTATATTATTAGGACCATCCCATTTTGTTTATTTTAACAATGTAGCAACCGATGTTAATGACTATTGGGAAACTCCATTGGGTAAAGTTAAGATTGCTAACAATGATTTTTTGAAATTAGAAAATGCACACGTTCAAGAGCACTGCTTGGAGGTACAGCTTCCATTCTTACAGGAGACAGTGCAGAATTTTGAGATTTTGCCTTTGGTTACAGGCGACATAAGTCCAAAAATTATAAGCAAAAGGATTCAGGCATTATTGGACGAAAACTCCATTCTTGTTATCAGCTCGGATTTAAGTCATTACAACGATTACAAGACAGCAGTCAAAATTGACAGAAATTCAATTAGCGCTATCCAAAAATTAAATTATGATAAATTTTTGTTGGAAGGTGATGCATGCGGAAAAATACCTATTTTAAGTGTTGTTGATATTGCCAAGAACTTGAATTGGAAATGTAAATTACTAGAATATAAAAATTCAGGCGACACAGCGGGTAATAAAGACAGTGTAGTAGGATACGCAAGTTTTGTGTATTACTAATAAACAAAATTATATTCTCTAATTACTTCTTAAACCTAAACCCACCACTAGGTAAAGCCCTTATTATCTCGTCAATCGTTCCACCAACTTTATATTGTATGATTTTTGCAATCTTACTTGCTTTCTCGTTGCCTTGTATCAATTCAATATATTTTTCGCAATTGGACTTAATAGCACCTAAAGGACCTGCCATAATTTGGTGATTTTCAGTTATGCCAACAGCTAAATTTACTTTATTGTCGATATAGTTAGTTTTGCCATAAATCATAAATGCACCTTTGCCCATATATTCGCCAGCTTTAGTTTTCTTGCTAACCTGCACTGGATTAACATAAAATACAGAACTTGTTTGCAAGCCGAGCTTCCAAGCTTTGCTGAATGTGCATACTGCATCAGCAGTTTCTTCTTTTGTTTTTTGTCCTATTATCTTTCCTTCTGATTTTACAACAAAAAATGGTGAACCTGCCATATCAGTATGAAACACCAAATCGTCTTGTTCGGTATGTTTTTTTATGATAATCTCATTAGAAGTTGCATCTCTTCCCCCTATAACCAAAAATTTTTCAGAGCTTACAAACCACCTAAACTTTTCATACCATTCCCCCTTTCTTTCCTTCAGCTCATTAATCTTTGGTTTTTTAAGTATTTCCTTTTCTCTTCTAAGATTAAATTCGTCAAGTTTTTTTAAATTTTCCAATAACGATTTCTCTGCACCTTCAATTTTTTTCTTTATTTTTTTGGCCTTTTCAAAATAAACTGCTGCATTCTCATCAATACTTTTAGTCAAATCTAGCACTAATCTTATCATTTTAATAATAGTTGAGATTTTTATTTATATATTTAATGTATGTAAATATAGAAAGTAATTTAAATTTCTTTTTTAATTCATTATAAGATGATAAATTCAAGCAAAGGTCTTATCTCAAGTCAGGTAATAAATTATATGTTGATAGTATTTATGAGCATTTCTATATTGATTTCTGGATATGCGCTTGTAAATATAATTAAAGATAAATTATGCGATACAGAACTTAAAAGATTTGAGATTGAATTAAGCAATATTGACAAAGGTATAAGATATGCACATAGAGAGCTTAAAAGCTATAAAGTACCTTGTAGAGCAGACCAAGTTTACTTCTTTGATATAAGCGAGAATATAGAATATGATAGCTTTAGAGATATCCCAATAATGATGGACTCTCTTAAGTCTAAGGCAAATGACAATATATTTTTGGTAAAAGGCAATGAAGTGATTACCTCTTTTAATGTTGGTAATATTAAGCTTTCTTATCCTCACTACATCTGCTTTGTGCCTTTATCTGAGAAGATTTCATTTTTTGTTGAAGGTGCTGGAAGGTATGTTAAGTTGACAGAAGGTATTGGTTTTAAGAACTGTGGTTAATCATTAGTAAGGTTTATAAAAAAATCATCCTAGTAACCAATTATGGCAGAGCAAAAAATAAGCCCAGAGCAGCTAAACGCATTAGAAAAAAGACTAAGTGAGATGTCTCCGGAGGAACTGAAAGAGTTCCAAAAAAAGCAGTGTATATTCTGCCAAATAATCTCAGGCAAAGTTCAATCAAAAAAAATTTATGAGGACTCACAAGTCGTTGCTATTCTAGATATTAATCCAGCTAACCCTGGCCATGTATTACTTTTGACTAAGGAGCATTACTCGATAATGCCGCAGCTGCCTGATGATGAAGTTGCATATATATTTATGGTTGCTAAGCATTTATCCAATTTGATGCTGAGAGCAATTGATGCACAAGGCACTAATATAATAGTTGCAAATGGAATTGCTGCTGGTCAAAGAGCTCAACATTTTATGGTACACATTATACCGAGAAAAGTTAATGACAACATTAACTTTGTGCTACCACAAAATGCAATAGAGCAAAATGAAATTGAATCAATTGGTAATAAGTTGATTGCTGCATTAAGTGGCATTGCTCAAACTAAAGAATTTAGGGGTAAAAAATGATAAAAACTAGAGAAGGATGTTTAATATGCCAAATAATTGAGAATAAGGTTCCTTCTAAGAAAATTTATGAAGACGATACAGCTATTGTAGTTCTAGATTTTAATGGTGCTAACCCAGGGCATTGCTTTGTCATGCCAAAGAACCATTACCCTATACTTGAGCAAGTTCCTGATTTTGAAATAGGCAGATTATTTCAATTATCAAACAAAATATCTATGGCTATATTTGAGTCATTAGGGATACATGGCACTAACATATTTGTTGCAAATGGTATTCCAGCGGGTCAAACAGTTGCACATTTCGCTATAAATGTAATTCCAAGAAAGGAGAATGATGGCATAAATCTGCAATGGCAGACAAAACAATTAAGTGAAGAAGAGATGTCTACAATAGAGCTAAAGCTAAAGGAGCAAACAAAGAACATAAGCTTTGAGAAAGAAGATAAAAAAACAAAAAAGACAAAAATTGAGCCTCCGAAGGCTCAATTTTTGTCAAATGAAGAAGAGGAATATTTTGCAAAACAGATGAGAAGGGTGCCTTAAAATTTATATATTTTTATAAAATACTCTAAAAACTTTCTTGTCAATATATCAATCTTAGCCACTTTGCTTGGTATAGTATTAGTAGAAATAACTGTTATCTTTGCTTTTTTCAATTTATTTAATGCATTATTCGCAAAAATTCCATGCACACAAATGCAATATATTTTACTTGCACCAAATCTTCTCAGAATTTTTGCGGTTTCCAAAATAGTGTGGCCTGTACTTACAATATCATCAACAATAACAACATTTTTATTTTTTAGGTTAATTTTTTTATTTAGGTTCACTTTAACGCGATAAGACGAGTATCTTTTCTTTTTTAAAATTCTTGATTCAACATGGAGAATATCAGCAACCTGCTTAGCCCATTTATAGCTTTCTTCGTCAGGGCCTATTATCACTGGATTACTTATATGCCTTTTTATGTAATCCACAATTAAAGGGTTTGCTGTAAGTTTATACGTATTTATTTTGAATATATTATCAAGTCTGCTTTGCCTGTGCAGATGCGGGTCAAATATATAAACAGCATCGAAGTATTTATCTACAAGCTCTGCTATTATTCTCTGGCTTACTGCTTCACCGCTCCTAAATCTTTTGTCCTGTCTCAAATAGGGAAAATAAGGAGCAATTAAACTTACTTTAGTAGCTCCTAATTCTCTAGCAGTCTTTGCTGCCAATATAACCTCTATTATACAATCGCTTATGCTACCATAAAAAGATTGCACTAAAAAAACTTCTTCGTTCTTCAATTTGCAATCAAATCTTATATGAAGCTCGTCATCAGGAAATTTGTCAACAATAAGTTCAGAATACTTAACCTTAAGTTTTTCTGATATTGTTTTACAAAGATGTTTTCCATGGGAGCAGATTACCAATAGCATAAATTATTAACTTTAAGGTTTGTTTATAAACTTTTTCACGACTCCTATGAGTATGATCGAAAGAAAAATGAGATAATTGCAGACGGGACAAGATGTATGTTAAGAGGGATTTACACAAGGAATTTTCAAGTTAATTTTTTGTTTCGTTTTTTTACGCTAATTTTTTCCACTTCAATTTTCACTCCAAAAATCTGGGGTTAAATCTGTCATACCATTCTCTTTTTTCTATTTCGTTTAGTAGATTTAAGAAGCCAAATGTGGCCATCTCACCAAAAATATTAATTCTCTTATCGTAGCCTTTTCTTAAGGCATAGAATGCACAGGCTTTAAATCCAGCGGAATTATCATTTAGAATTCCTTGTGTATTATAGGTTAATTCTACTTTATTATAATTTTTATTATATGATGCTATAATGGTACCCATACCACTCTCTGGCTCTAAATATGAAATATAAATTTTATTAAGGTTTAAGTCGAGAAATTTGGCAAATTTTTCGCCGTCATTTACATCAATTTCATTGAAATTAAACTTACCAACTGATTTGATTCCTGAGATTTTAGAAGCGCTATTGGAAAAAAAATCTTTAATATTTTTTTCGTTAACGAGTAATCTTAATTTAAAATGTTCTACAGACTTTTCTATCATTATTTTTATGTCTTTGTACTTTTTATTGAACTGGCTTACACATCTCTCAAACTTTGGTAATAAAATATCTAAATCATGTTGTGCCCTGCCATACTCTCTATCAATTTCAACTCCTACTTTTATCATCTTAAAAAAATCCTTTTTAAATCCGTTAATATCAACAGAATTAAAATCTGAAAGAATATCATTGTTTGGCATTTTAATATGAAAAAATCATCGCTTTATAATAATTTTTTCCAGATTATATTTAAATGTTTTTGAAAATAAACATTAAACTTTATATAAAACGTCTAATCTCTTTTATTTTATGAAAATAATAGCAGACTTACAAATCCATTCAAGATTTTCAAGAGCAACGAGCTCAAGCATAAACCTTACTAACCTTGAAAAATATGCAAGACTTAAAGGACTTAATCTTCTCGGTACAGGTGATTTTACACATCCAAAATGGCTTGCTGAATTGAAGAGTGAGCTTAAAGAGGATGGTTCAGGAATTCTCACTTCAAAATCAGGCTTTCATTTTGTCTTGCAAGGCGAGATATCAAATATCTATACTCAAGATGGTAAACAAAGAAGAATTCACAATCTTATGTTGGCAAGAAGTTTTGAAACTGTCGAGCAAATAAATGCCGCATTGCTAAAAAAGGGGAGGCTTGATTATGATGGCAGACCAATCTTTGGTTTTAGTTGTGTAGAGTTAGCTGAAATGATGAAAGAAATTGATGACGACATGGAGGTAATACCGGCGCATGCATGGACGCCTTGGTATGGAATCTTTGGCTCTATGTCTGGCTTTGATTCTGTTGAGGAATGCTTTAAGGGATATGCTAATAAAATTTATGCGATTGAAACGGGATTAAGCTCTGATCCTGCAATGAATTGGAGAATTTCAAAACTTGACAAATACACTTTGGTAAGCAGCTCTGATGCTCATTCATTCTGGCCCTGGCGGCTTGGAAGAGAATGCAACGTTTTTGACATTGATTGGGGCTATGGTGATTTATTAAAAGCTATAAGAGAAAAAAAAGGTTTTATTGAAACAATTGAGATGTGGCCTCATGAAGGTAAATACCATTATACAGGGCATCGAGCTTGTAATGTTTGCCTTACTCCAAAAGAATCGTTAAGGTTAAAAGATATCTGCCCAAGATGTAAGAGAAAATTGACAGTTGGAGTTGCTCAAAGAGTAGAAATGCTCGCTGATAGGGAAGAGGGTTTTGTGCCTAAAGGTGCTGTACCGTTCAAGAATTTAATTCCACTTTCAGAAGTAATTGCTGGAACTATAGGAGCAGAAGTCCAATCAAAAAAAGTTTGGGAAGAGTATTATAAATTAGTGAATGAATTTGGCAATGAATTTACTATTTTATTAGAAGTAGAAGAGAATAAACTAAAAAAAATAACATCAGAAAAAATCGCAGATAATATTATTAAAAACAGGCACCAAAAAATTCCTTTTAAGCCAGGTTATGATGGGGTTTATGGAGTGCCGATTTTCGATTTAAAAGAACTAAGAGAAAATAAGAAAGAGGATTATAAGATTAAAGTTAAGCAAAAGGGTTTAGACGAGTTTATGTGAATTACTTTTTATGCTTCCTCTGGAATTTCTTCTCATAAGCTCGTATTGCTTCTTTGATAAGTTTGTATGCTGTAGATCTTCCCAAAAATGCAGTGACCTTGACTATCTTATTCTCTAAATCCTTGTACGTTTCAAAAAACTCTTTATACTCTTTCAGAGTGTGTTGAGGCAAATCCTTAAGCTCTTTTATATAAGCTGTCCTTGGGTCCTTGGCATAAACTCCAAGTATCTTGTCGTCTTGCTGACCATTGTCAATCATCTTCATCACACCGATAGGCCTCATAGCAGCTATTGTTTGAGGTAGAACAGCCCCTTCCGTGTAAATCAATACATCTAAAGGGTCACCGTCACCGCTTACTGTCTGCGGAATAAATCCGTAATCGTTAGGATAATGAACAGAAGAATAAACAAATCTATCTAACATAAGCAGCCCATGCTCTTTGTCCACTTCATATTTTGTGCTTGAGCCTTTTGGAATCTCTATCAAAACGTTTACTTCCTTTGGTACATCCAAACCAAGTTGGATGTCATGCCATTGTTTGACCATCTATACATCACCTCTTATGTTTAAGAAATAAGATAATCTACCCCCTTCTATAAAAATTTATGGTTTTAGAGAAATAAAGGGTCAGCAAAAATTGCCAACCCTACTTGATTACGAGTCCACGAGTTTGCTCGCGGACATATCCCCGCGGCCGGATTTTCAACAAAATAGTTACTATCTACAAAATTTTGCGACTTCGTTGCAAAATTTTGATTTTTTGTTTTGAACCAGCGACCTCCCGGGAACGACTGACTCTATTTCATTCCGCGCAGATAGCTTAAGGTCTTAGAGCACATCTTTAGCTGGACTTTTTGAGTCCAACAGCCGAGCGCTCCATTATCCAGCGAGTCAGACAGCTGTGAGCGAGTTCGCTGTTGCGTGCGAGAACGCTCGCGTTTGAGCACGCTCGCGTTCAGGTCGAGCTCACTCGCAACTCGCTGCTGACGGCTACCAGATTGAGCTACACGGGGACATATCTAGAATTCATTTTTTATTTATAAATATTACGCCATAAATAATCAAAAGATTTAAATTTTGAAGCTTATTCGATAAGTTGATTGAAGAAGATTACAATGACTAAAAAGGACAAAAAACAATACAATAAAGATAAAGAAAAAAGTGAAGCTTCTCAGCAGGTTGAAGAACCAAAGAGACTTGAGGCTATACCCAATTTGCCTAAAGAAATACAAGAAAAACTAGAGTCAATAAAATCGAAGCTTGATTCTTTTCAGAAAAAGGTCATTGAAAAGTTTGATAAGTATATTGTTGGTGTAGCTTTAATGCCGCCTCCAAAGCCTGTAGAAGTGCAGCAATTACAGCAAGTGTCAAAGCCAGAAGAACAAAAGCCTGAAGACAAAGACAAAATACATGTTTTGGTTTTAGTTGACGATTCTGACAGCAAGAGCATGTCGAAAATTGAGTTAAAAGATAAGCTTATAACCATAGTCAACAATATTGCTTCAGAAATTGATTCAAATATTACACCTCAAACTTTGATTTTGTCAGAACTATGGCAAAATTGTTTTGATGGAAAATACGAGTTTTTGCAATTAATAGCTTTATCGGCGCCAATCTATGATACTGGAATGTTGCAGGCTATTAAGATTTCTGAAGTTCACAAAAGCATGGTACTTAAAAAATTTGAGAAGTACATTGTCTCTTATGTTTTGGCTGGTTCTTTAGTCCAAGGAAAAGCAACTCCAACAAGCGACATTGATGTATGGATTGTTATTGATGATACAGATGTCAAAAAGATGACTAGGGCAGAGTTAAAGGACAAGCTAAGAGCTATAATTATTGGCATGGGAATTGAAGCAGGCGAAATTACCGGAATAAAAAATAAGCTTAATATACAAGTTTATATTCTAACTGACTTCTGGGATTCTTTACGAGAAGCTAATCCGATAATATTTACATTGCTAAGGGATGGTGTACCTTTCTTTGATAGAGGTATTTTCATGCCATGGAAGCACTTATTGAAAATGGGAAAAATTAAACCAAGTGCAGAGGCAATTGACATATTTATGGGCTCAGGTGAGCAAGTTATTAGAAGGGTAAAACTAAAGCTAAATGAAATTGGGATGGAGGACGTATATTATGCATTATTAACCCCAAGCCAAGCAGCCTTAATGCTTTATGGTGTTGCACCACCATCACCAAAAGAAACTAGCTCTATAATGAGAGATGTTTTTGTTCACAAAGAGAAATTGTTGGAAGATAAATTTGTAAAGACTTTGGAAAGAGTTATTGCTTTAAGAAAAGCAATAGAGCATGGAGAAAAGAAAGAGCTTTCTGGAAGCGAGATTGACGACTTATTGGATAATGGAGAAAAGTATCTCAAAAGAATTAAGAGGTTATTTACACAGATTGAAAGAATAAGAGACGAGCGCGAAATGTTAAACATATACGATACAATCACAACTGTAATAAGGGATGTACTGAGATTAGAGGGTGTAGAAAGGATAAAGGTTGATGAAATGCTTGATTTAGTTGAGGACAAGCTGGTTACGGAAGGGAAAATGCCATCAAAATTCTTGAAGACTTTACAAGACATCATAAAGGCAAAGAAAGATTCTGATGAAAAAAGGTTATCAAGAGTTGAAATTGACAAAATACATCTTGAATCTGCTACATTAATAAAATTCCTTGTTGAGTATATGCAAAGAAAAAGGATAAGAGACTTAGAAAGACTTAAACTTAGAGTAAAGCATGGCAACAAGTATGGCGAAGTCATATTATTAGGTAATGAAGCATATATCATCTATGATATAGACAATGAAGAAAAAGAGATAAGCAAAGCCAAAATAAAGCCAGATGGAAGCCTTGATGCAATTGAAAAAAGTTCTCTAGAAGAGTTAGAAAAAGCACTCGCAAGTTTTGAAATTCCGCAAAAAGCCTCAATTAAAGAACCAATTTTTGAGGATTTGAAAAGAATCTATGGCAAAGATGTTGAGATTTTGATGGGGTACTAATCAAATAATTAAACTCGAAAAAACCAGCTTCATCCAAAAAATGAAGGTTGCCATCAATTTGTGAGGCTAATTGCCAAAGACAGCCAACTGACAAGGGGGATGTCCCTTACGGGGAATGTCAGTAAACGCTTAGAGAAGCGCAGCCGAACCGATGGCAACCCGACTGAAAGGAGATTTTTTGGATGAAGCCGAAAAAACCAAAAACTATAAAAATAAGCAAATCATTGATAAAAAGTAAGGTGATAAAATGGGCAAAATGGACAAAAAAAGAGGTAAAAAGACTACTGCTGATACTAACTCTAAAAAAAATTTAAAACCTCCTCAGAGTGTTGAAGTTATAATAAGAAAAAAAATTCTTGGTGAAGCTCCTGAGGAGCATCACTTTATAGTTGCTGATGGCAGAAAGTTAAAAAATATTATTGAGCTTGCAGATGCTCTTGAAACAATGAGTGAGGAAATTTTTAGGCATCATGCTAATGAATTTAAAAATGATTTTAGCGCATGGGTAAAAGATGTGTTTTATGAGCATAGCTTAGCGGAAGATATAGCAATGGCTAAAAACAGGCTCGAAACACAGATTGTAGTACTAAGAAGATTGGTTAAGGAGTTGTTGTAAAAATGGTAACAAAAGATGAGGCAAGAAGGTATTTGAGTAATGTTCCTCCAGAACAAAGTTTCTGGGTTAATAATGGGTCAATATTAAAAAATTTGGAGGAATTAGCAGATGCAATATTTGATATGGGAAAAGAAACTTTTCAGCATCATGTTAACAAAGAAAAAAACGACTTCAGCACTTGGATTAGTGATGTTGTTGGTGATAAAAAGCTTGCAAATGACTTGCTAAGCTCCAAGAGCAAGGATTCTATGTTAAAGAAATTGAGAAAAAGATTGAATTCTTTGAAGAAGAAGGCTGCATAAGATGTTTTGTATAAACTTAAATTTTTTCGTACGTATTTTGCATAATATTTTATGGACTAGGTGTATATTTAAAACTTTCTGAAATCAACTCTTCAAGCTCGCAACAAACATTGCTTGACTCCAAGCTAATGGGCAGTTTTCATTATAACCACTGCCATCAGCAAAATATAACTCTGGAAGCTCTCCTTTATCATTCATTGCTTCTATCGTCTTTCTCATGTAAAGTGCATATTTATCTGGTCTATTTAATTGCTTATATATTATAGCTAGCCATGGCAAACCCATAGTCCACATGGCTTCACCATTCTTGTAGTAGTACCTATCGCCTATATACCTTAATACACCCTTTTCTTTAACTAGTTTTCCTTCTATATTTTTTAAAATTATTCCTATTTGCTCCTTAGAAATTATATTGTAAGGATAAATCAATGAGAGCAATGCCATATCAACCTCTTTTGTTTCTGATTCTCGAGGCAATAATTTATTCAAAGCCTTTTCCCCTTTAGCGATTAAGTTATTTGGTACTTCTGCAATTTTGCTTATTTTCTTTAATCCAGCAATGCATGCTCCAATTGAAGATGCATGCACTTCCTCATTTTCCTCCCACATGCCATTATCTTTATCATGCCAATACTCAATGCTTTGCAAGTAATAAACAAGCTTTTGAATTATCCTCAAGTCATTTTCATTTCTAATGACTTTTATTCCCTTTTCTTCCAAGTCACCTATCTTGAAAAGCAATGCTCCAATTGCATCATTCTGCTTGTTGCCCCATTGCTCCCATATTTCCTCCATTGTAATAGGGTCGTATCTTGCATGAATATATTGGTAAGAATACCTTGGCTTTTCCTTTATAGCCCAGTCTATTTTATACTCGTGCTTTAGAAGAATGTTAAGTAATGCTCTTAAAGTTCTCCTTACAATATCATACCTTTTTACTGCTTCTAAGCCAATTGCTGCATAGATATTGTCTCTAATCCAAGCTCGATTGTAGCCAGTCTTGACGCTCATTCTGCTAGCTGCAAAAAGCCCTGTTGGGTAGTACATTTGTTTTA
>CAZGEW010000040.1:0-10735 GCA_964524225.1 uncultured Methanosarcinales archaeon
ACTTAAAAAAAATAAGATAACCAATATATAAAATTATGATAAAAAAGAGTGCAAAGATTATTTGCAATATAATCCAGATTATTAAATCATTAACCATGAGCTACTCCTCTTATCTCATCCAAATCTTTTACTTTATTTTTTTTCATCCAATCTATCATTCCATCACAAATTTTTTTGAAAATTCCTATGCCCCTATAATAAATCCCCGTTCCAATGCCAACTGCTGTTGCACCTGCCATTATCATTTCTAAAGCATCTTTGC
The DNA here is from genome assembly GCA_964524225.1 of uncultured Methanosarcinales archaeon. Taxonomy (GTDB): domain Archaea; phylum Nanobdellota; class Nanobdellia; order Woesearchaeales; family GW2011-AR4. The sequence continues at coordinate 263 of CAZGEW010000040.1, forward strand.
CATAAGTAACCCCCCCTGTGCCAATTATTGGTATTTTTACTGTTTCATAGATTTCATAAATGCATCTTACAGCAATTGGCTTAAGCGCTGGTCCTGATACTCCGCCAATTTTATTGGCAAGTATTGGCTTTCTTGCATCAATATCAATCACCATTCCAGAAGCTGTATTTATCGCTGTTATTGCATCAGCTCCTGCTTTTTCAGCAGCATGTGCTATTTCTTTTATGTCATAAACATTTGGGCTTAGCTTTATGCTGACTGGAATTTTGCTTGAGTTTTTCTTAACAATTTTAGTTACCTTATAAGTCAAGTGTGGATCAGCATAATATGGCTTACCATAATCAAGATGTGGGCATGAAATATTAACCTCAATCATTGCTGGCTTCAACGAAGCCATTTTTTTGGCAACTTCGCCAAACTGCTCAAGCCTGTAACCGTATATGCTTCCTATAACAGGAACACTTAAATTGTCAAGCCTTTGGAAATCTTTAATTGCAGAATCTATACCTTGGCCAGGCAATCCGACTGCATTAAGAAAAACACCATCATAAGCAAACATTGTTGGGTTGACATTGCCTTCTCTTTCTTCATGGCACAATGACTTAAGAGTGACAGCCCCTGCTCCGCTTTTTCCAATTCTATCAATGCTTTCTCTAGTTACTCCTAAAATTCCTGATGCAAGAACTGTTGGATTTTTTAGATTAATGCTACATAGCCTTGTTTTAAGCATTTTATTGTTAAAAAATTTCATGCAAAGCATGAAATTTTTTAATTATATTTTTTATTAATCTCTTCTATTTTTCTGTCAATCTTCTTCTCAGCTTCTATCCTTTCCATGTCATACTCGTTCATATCAACGAATTTGAGATGCTCTGTTAGTTGAGGATGTACTTGCTTAACTTTGAGATAGATTTGTTGTGCTACCCTTCTATAGTCAGGATGACCTTGTTGCATGCTTCTTAGCTCTGTAAGATGGTAAACCTCTCTAAGATTCATTTTCATGCACCATCTTATCTTATATCCAAATGCTACTAAGTATTGTGCCTCCTTTGGATATTCTTTGTAAATTATCCTAAAGGCTTCCTTAACTTTTGACATACATTCATGATACTCTTCCTCATAACCAGCTTCTTTTAACTCATTTGGCATGTCATAACCATGGATTACTGTTAAATCTTGAGGTTCTTGTGTTAAGAGCCTATGTCTTTGCAAATCTCTGTATATCCCATAATTGCTTAAAATGTCAAAGGTATAATATGTATGTTCAAATGCTCTACCTGGCTTATGCCTTCTATTCATTCTTCTTGAAATATATTCATTAATAAGTTCCTCTTTTTTATTATCATCCATGTTCTTGACAATGCCATTTATTTGCTCTAATGACATTTTAGAATATGGATAGATAATTGCTTGTAATATTTTTTGTTCTGCATCTTTGTCAAAATCAACTAATGTTACTTCATCTGCATTTTGTGGTAACTGCTCAATATGCTCAAGCACAAACTTGCTGGTTGCTTTATGAGTTTTAGAAATGTATTGCTGTGCAGCTATGCCATAGTTGTCGTTAGCCCTTTTTACAAAAGATGGAATTATCTTGCTTAATTCCTCATGCATTGATCTTGCAAGTTCCCTTATTTCAGCCAGAGGATGAGCATACATCTTTACAAGTAAATACTCAAAAGCCCTACCGTTTCCATATAATCCAACATTTGTCATTGTGGATGCAGGTAAGAAGACTCTTAGTATGTCACATGCTTTTGCACGTACAGCTGAGTTATATGCTCTATCACTTAGCCCATCTTCTCTAGGAAATTTTTCCATAACATATTTAGTCATTGGTTCAATTAGATTTGAGTAGGAATCAAACAGCAAGTCACATGTTTCAATGTATAAATCAGCATATCTCGAATTCATTAATGTTTGCTCCCTTACATACTGATAATTCCCCTTAATTTTCTGGTTAAACCATACGTATCTAGTTGATTTCTCCAACGGGCTTATGCCAATTCTTGCGCCTTCAATAAACTTTGCTGCTATCTGGCTAATCTGCTCACATGCGATATTAGCACCCCCTAGCTCTGCCACACTGTCGTCACCATAACCAACTAAAACTCTATCGTAGAACTCTTCCGCTTTTTTGACAGCAATAATTTGCTCTTCGGTTTTAGACTCTTTAAAGCCTACAATTTCTTTAAAACCCATCTCAGGCTTCATTATGAACTCGTCTAATAGAACTCTTCTAAGGCTTTTTGTTGATCTGCTGTATCTTGAAAATAATGCTCCTTTGACAACCTCAGGGAGATTAATTAATGCAAATATCGGCTTGTCAAGATTTGTGAAAAATGGCTTTAGAATTTTCTTTTCTTCTTGAGTAAACTCTTCCAATAAAACCACCCCCTATAAAAGAAAATAAAATACTATTTAATGCTTTTGGTTTTATGAATGAATTTGTTAATTAAACTTTTACTTAGTTACTAATTCTTGCAATATATTATAGGCCTTCATCGAATCTCTTTTGTTTAATATAAAAGTTAGTTCTGTCATTGTTGATACTATTTCATAAATATTAATATTTTCCCATGCTAGTTTTCTAACAGCATTAAATATAATACCCGGTGTGTGGAGGAAATCATCTGCTGTAAATATTATCGTTAATGACACTAAGCCTTGCTCTTTGTTTAATATTTTTTCACCTGATAGAAAGCTAACTAATTTTTGCATAAATTTTTCATTTGTTATAACGCTGATTTCGTTATTGCCAATAATGACATTTAAGGTATCTCCTCTTTCAAAATTTACAAGGTTATGGAGCATCTTTAATTTTGCTAATAGGCTTGTAGTCTTAACAATTGTAATATCACAAAGGTTAGTTTTAATAACAATCTCTCCAGTGTAATCAAAGTTTTTAGTTTTTTTTCTATGCTTGGATATTTCTTCAGCATAACGCCTCAAAGCCATAACTACTGCTGCTTGCTTGACATTCTTACCAAGCTCTTTTTCTATATTTGGTATGATTTGTTCCGCTAGATTTGCTGAGCTTATTATACCAATCCCCAAACCTTCTTCTATAAAAGGCTGTTCGCTTACAATTTTTTTGACAAGATGTCTTATAGTTACCATGTTTTACACAAAAAAATCCACTTGCGAAGAAAGTGGATTTTTTGTGTATTTAATTTTTTTATAAATTTTGTTATTATAATAACATTATGTTTATATAATTATTATATAAAACCTTTGTTCATAACAAAGGAAGTATAAATAAATATTTACCCACAGAGTTTTATTCAATATGAATATTGCAATTATAGGCTATGGAAAAATGGGACATGAAATAGAAAAAGTTGCCAGAGGTAAGGACATTAATATAGTTTCAATTATAGATCTGACTGAAAGCAATGCAAATTACGGGGAAATTAATCAAGAGTCAATGCGCAATGTTGACGTCTGCATAGACTTCACAGTGCCAGACGCAGTTATAGGAAATATTGAAAAGATATCAAAATTCAAGAAGAATATTGTAGTTGGGACTACTGGATGGTATGATAAATTGGAAGAAGCTAAAAAAATAGTTAATCAAAATGGCATTGGTTTTATTTATGCATCAAACTTTTCAATTGGTGTCAATATTTTTTTTAAGATTATAGAAGGTGCTGCAAAAATAATCAATAATATTGAGGATTATGATGTTTATGGGTATGAATTGCATCACAATAAAAAAATAGATAGCCCAAGTGGCACAGCAAAGACTATTGGAGAAATCTTAATAAAAAATATAGCTAGAAAAGATCAGTTAATTTTCGACAAGATTAATAGGAAAATTAAACCAAATGAATTGCACATTGCTTCGGTAAGAGCGGGTTCTATTCCAGGCACACATATTGTAGGATTTGATAGTAGTGCAGATACAATAGAGCTAAAACATATTGCAAGAAACAGAGAGGGGTTTGCTTTAGGAGCAATTATGGCAGCACAATGGATAAATGGCAAAAAAGGATTTTATGACATAAATGATATGATGAAAAGCATTTTGGAGGATTAAAAATGTTTAAAGGAGCCATAACAGCAATTGTCACACCATTTAAGGAAGATGGTAACTTGGATTTAGATTCATTAAGAAAACTTATTGAGTTCCAGGTTGAAAATGAAATAGACGGAATTGTGCCATGCGGCACAACTGGCGAAAGTCCTACACTTGATTATGAGGAACATCAAAAAGTGATAGAGGTTGTGATAGACGCTGTTAATGGCAAAGTTCCTGTTATAGCTGGGACAGGCAGCAATTCTCTGCACGAAGCACTTGAGATGACGAGAAAGGCATCTGACGCTGGCGCTGATGCGTCATTGCAGGTATGTCCTTACTATAACAAACCAACACAAGAAGGCTTGTACAGGCACTTCAGCGCAATTGCAAATGCAGTTGATATTCCAATTATTATTTATAATATACAAGGCAGAACTTCTGTCAACATGGAAACATCAACCCTTGCAAGACTTGCAAAAGAGCACTCTAATATTGTTGGGGTCAAAGAGGCATCTGGCAATATTGCACAGATGATGGACGTTATAAACGAACTGCCAAAAAATTTTACTGTTTTATCTGGAGATGACAATATAACATTACCTTTAATGACTCTCGGCGGAAAAGGTGTAATCTCAGTAGCAAGCAATATAATACCAAAAAAGATGCATGAATTAACTAAATATGCTTTAAATGGAAACTTTGAAGAGGCAAAAAGAATGCATTATGAATTACTGCCTTTATTTAAAGGAATATTCATAGAAACAAACCCCATCCCAATAAAAGCAGCATTGACAATGAAAGGAATGATTAAGGAATATTATAGATTACCACTGTGTGAGATGAAGGCAGATAATAAAGAGAAATTAAGGCAGATACTAATAAATATGAAACTTATTTAGATGGTTAGCAAAATTCTTCCTTTTGGAAAAGAGAAAATACTGAATATCATAAAAAAATATCCGACACCTTTTCATATTTATGATGAAAAGGCTATTAGGCATAACGCTAGAGAATTTCTAAAAGCATTTAGTATTTTAGAAGGTTTTAAGCAGTTTTTTGCAGTAAAAGCAACTCCTAACCCTTACATTTTAAAGCTAATGAAGCAGGAAGGATTTGGTGTTGATTGCAGTTCTTTTGCTGAACTTGAGATGGCTGAAAGAATTAGTTTTGCAGGAGAAGAGGTAATGTTTAGTTCAAACGACACTCCTGTAGAAGAGTTTGTAAAGGCAAAAAAACTTGGAGCAATAATAAACCTTGATGATATAAGCCATATAGATTATCTTGAGAAAGCAGTAGGAATCCCAAACCTTATTTGTTTTAGGTATAATCCGGGTCATGCAAGAAGAGGCAATGAAATTATCGGCAAACCTGAAGAAGCAAAATATGGCTTGACAAAGGAGCAGATGTTAGAAGCATATAGAACTGTAAAGAAAAAAGGTACAAACAGATTTGGAATACACACAATGATAATCTCAAACGAACTTAATGAGGATTATTTTATAGAGACTGCAAGAATGATGTTTGAGTTAGCAGTTGAGATTTATAATAAAGTTGGTGTTAAAGTTGAATTCATTAACCTAGGCGGCGGTATTGGGATTCCATATAAACCTGAGGAAGAGCCTGTGTCTTATAAAAAAATTGCGGAAGGGGTAAAAAAGGCCTATAGTGAAATAATTGTTAGCAATAATCTTCATCCAATAAAAATATTTACAGAGTGCGGAAGAGTTATTACAGGCCCTTACGGTTACCTTGTTACTCAAGTTAGGCATATAAAGCATATCTATAAAGATTATGTCGGCACAGACGCAAGCATGGCTAACCTAATGCGTCCTGGAATGTATGGGGCATATCATCATATAACTGTTTTAGGAAAAGAAAATGCTCCACATAATCATGTGTACGATGTTACAGGTTCTTTATGCGAGAATAATGATAAATTTGCAATAAATAGAAAACTTCCTGAAATAAAGATAGGTGATATTTTGGTAATACACGATACTGGTGCGCATGGCTTTGCAATGGGATTTAATTATAATGGAAAATTGCGCTCTTCTGAACTTCTTTTAAGACAAGATGGAAGCATAGTCCAAATAAGAAGAGCAGAAACTATAGGGGATTATTTTGCGACGCTTGATTTTCAAGGTGCGAATAAACTTAAGTAATGAAAAATGGAAGTTATAATAGACAACAATGCAAGAGAAGTAGGTTTAATAGTAGGGCATTTAATTATTGAAAATATTGAAAACAAAAGAAATAGAAACAGCAGAATGGATAAAATAGTAAGTGAGTTACAAAAAGAGGTTAAAGAAAACCCAAAAAAATTTCTAGAAACAGATGCATTGGAAGCTTACAAAGAATTTATTAACTCTTCAAGGAGTGTAATCGAGTCAAAAGAGCCTGGACCAAAAATATTAGTTAATTTAATCTTAAAGAATGGTTATTTGCCAACTATTTCAAGGGTTGTTGATTGCATGAATATTGTTTCTATTAAAACGGATTTGACATTCAGCAGTTGGGATAAAGACAAAATAAAAGGGGATATTGTTTATAAGCTTTCTAGTGGTGGAGAGAAGTATTGGCCTTTTATGGGAGAAGAAGTAGAGCTTTTGAAAGGAGAGCTAACTGCAGTGGATGATGAAAAGGTTCTTTGTTTGGTAAGATATAGGGACTCTAAATATGCTCCTGTGATGTTAGAAACTAAAAATATTGTTGTACATATACAGGGCATAGAGGGGGTTAGCAAAGAAAAAATTGAAATTGCCCTTAACGAAATAGAGCGATTACTTTTAGAAAATGTAGGTGGCAGAACTATACAGAAAATAGTGCTTGCATAATATACTACAAAATGAACATACAAATCTCGAATAAATTAGCAGGATTAACAAGCTACGCTTTTGCAGAAGTGGACAATGAAGTTGCAAAGCTAAAAAAATTAGGCATAACCCCAATTGACTTTGGCGTTGGCGATCCAAAAGAACCAACACCTAAAATTGTAAGGAATGAAATTAAAAAAGCAGTTGACAAAAGAAAAAATTCTGGTTATCCTAGCTATATTGGCACAGATGAGTACAGACAAGAAATTGCAAGATGGTATAAAATGAGGTTTAGAGTTAATCTAGATTACCAAAAAGAGATAACTTCAACAATAGGTGCAAAAGAGGCTGTTTTCAATTTTCCACAAGCATTTCTTAATCCAGAAGATTATGCAATAATGCCAAATCCTGGCTATCCGCCTTATGAAAGGGGTACTTTATTTGCAGGAGGTAGATGTTATTTTGTTTCGTTATTGAAAGGAAATGATTATTTAATGGATTTAAATAACATACCAAAAGAAATAGTCAAAAAATCAAAAATATTGTGGGTAAACTATCCTAATAACCCGACTGGAGTAACTGCTAATGCAGAATTTTTTAAGGAAGCAATTGACTTTGGACATGACAATGGCATAATTGTTGCAAGCGATGAATGCTATACAGAAATATATTATGAAAAAAAACCTCATTCAATACTTGAGTTTTCAAAGGAAGGCGTTGTCGCTATACAGTCACTTTCAAAAAGAAGCGCAATGACAGGCTACAGAATTGGATGGGTTGCTGGAGATGAAAATATAGTTTCTGCTTTCAAGAAATTGAAGACAAATATCGACTCAGGAACGCCGACATTCATACAAGACGCTGCAATTGCTGCTTTAAGGGACGAAACTCATGTTGAAAAAATGAGGAAAGAATACAAGAAAAAAAGGAATATTCTGATTAAGGCGTTAACATCAGTTGGTTTAGAAGATTGTAATCCAGACGCTACTTTATATATTTGGCAGAAAACCCCAAAAGATAAGAATTCAGTAGATTTTGCAAAAAAATTGCTGCAGAAGGAAATAGCAATAGTTGTAACCCCTGGAGCTTGGATTTCGACAAAATTTAATGGTTTAAATCCTGGTGAAAATTATGTAAGATTTGCTTTAGTGCCAAGCGTAGAAGACACAAAAAAAGCAGCAGAAAGAATAAAGAGGTATCTAAGATGATAATAATGAAGTTTGGTGGCACTTCAGTAGGAAATGCTGAAAGGATAAAAAATATTGCTGATATTATTAAATCTAACATAAAGAGAAAACCAGTTGTTGTTGTTTCAGCAGTTGCAAAAATAACTGATGCATTAATAAAGTTGGCAAATGAATGCGCTAAAGGCAAAGGTGATAAGCTTCTGGAGAATATAGTTATAACGCATTACAGAATTCTTAAGCAGTTGAGTATAGACAAAAGATTGTTAGATGAAGAGATAAAAGAACTCAGAAATCTAACAAATAAAGCAAAATCAGAGAGTTATGTTGACACTGAAATACTTGATTCCTTTCAGTCATTCGGAGAAAGAATGTCATCAAAAATAGTTGCTGAGCAGCTTTGCAAAATAGGTATTAAGGCGCAAGCTTTCAATTCTTGGGAACTTGGATTTTTAACAGATTCTGAATTTGGAAGAGCAGAACCATTAGAAATTATATATCAAAACTTAAATGCTAATATTAAGAAACTAAAAGTTGTCCCTGTTATTACAGGTTTTATTGGAAAAACTGAAAATGGAGAAATAACAACTCTTGGTAGAGGTGGCTCAGATTATACTGCCGCAATAATTGGCGCCGCACTCGATGCTGACGAAATACAAATATGGACAGATGTTAACGGAATAATGTCAACTGACCCGAAGATCGTAAGCAATGCAAAAATCATTGAGAGAATCTTATTTGCAGAAGCCTCAGAGCTTGCCTATTTTGGAGCCAGAGTTTTACATCCAAAGACCATAGCACCTGCAATGAATAAGAAAATCCCAGTAAATGTTTTAAATTCATTAAATCCAAGAGGTAAAGGCACAACTATAGTAAGCAAAGTTAAAAAAAATAAATATATCGTGAAAGCGATCGCATGCAAGAAAAACATAACACTAATTAATGTTAATTCAACAAGAATGCTTGGAGCTTATGGGTTTCTGGCAAGGCTTTTTGACATTTTTGATGAATATAGAAAAAACGTAGATGTTGTTTCAACATCAGAGGTGAGTGTCTCGCTTACAATTGATAATGACGAGAATATTAACAATATTGAAAGGGAAATAAAAGAAATAGCGAATGTAAATATAGCAAAAAACAAAGCAATAATCTGCGTTGTTGGCGAAGGCATGAGGCATATGCCAGGAGTCGCAGGAAGAACGTTCACAGCTCTTGGAAGGAACAAGATAAATATAGAAATGATATCACAGGGGGCATCTGAAATAAATCTTACTTTTATTGTTGATGGAAAAGATGCTGAAAAGGCAGTAAAAGTTATACACAAAGAATACTTTGGAAACTGATATGGTAAAATTAAAAGTTGGAATTTTAGGAGCAACTGGAATGGTTGGACAAAGATTTATTACCTTGCTAGAAAATCATCCATGGTTTGAAATAACAGAGCTTACAGCTTCTGAAAAGAGTGCAGGCAAATCTTATGGTGAAGCAATACAAGGAAGATGGAAGTTGAATGTTGAAATTCCTGAAAAAATAAGTAAAATTGAGGTAAAAGAATGCAAGCCAAATTTAGACTGCAAGATTGTATTTTCAGCTTTGGATTCATCAGTTGCAGGTACTATCGAAGAAGATTTTGCAAGAAACGGTTATGTCGTTTCCTCTAATTCCAAAAACCATAGAATGAATGATGATGTGCCATTGTTAATCCCAGAGGTTAATCCAGAGCATTTATCAATGCTTCAAGTGCAAAAAAAGAGATTTGGAAAAGGATTAATTGTAACAAATCCAAATTGTTCTGCAATTGGTTTAGTTATGGCATTAAAGCCATTACATGATTCATTTGGATTGAAGAAGGTCTTTGTCACAACAATGCAGGCATTAAGCGGGGCAGGCTATCCAGGAGTTGCATCGCTTGATATTTTGGATAATGTTGTCCCATACATTGGAGGAGAAGAGGAAAAAATTGAGTCTGAGTCGTTAAAGTTATTGGGTAATGTCGAGAAAGGTAAATTTAAGTATGCCAATATAAAAATAAGCGCACAGTGCAACCGAGTCAATGTCAAAGATGGGCATTTAGAGGCTGTAAATATCGAGCTTGAGGAAAAAGCAAATTTAGAAGATGTAAAAAAGGCATTCAAAAATTTTAACCCATTGAGAAAATTAAATCTGCCGTCTGCACCGAACCCACCAATTGTAGTTCGCGAGGAAATAGATAGACCGCAGCCAAAATATGACAGGTACTTGGGAGATGGTATGGCAGTTGCAGTCGGAAGAATAAGAAAATGCAATATTTTGGATTACAAATTTTTAGTGTTAAGCCACAATACAATAAGAGGAGCTGCAGGAGCAGCCATATTGAATGCAGAGTTAATGAAATCTGAAGGTTATATATAATCGACAGAAATTTTTCCATAATCTTTATATAATATACAAAATTTTTATTTTCCTCAATGGAAAA
>CAZGEW010000040.1:10835-12717 GCA_964524225.1 uncultured Methanosarcinales archaeon
ATTTTTCCATAATCTTTATATAATATACAAAATTTTTATTTTCCTCAATGGAAAATAAAAATTTTGACGATAATATTTTCTGGGCTGACAAGTTAGCAAAACAAATAACTAATAGAGAAAAATTTTTTTATATAGATAAAAAAATCCTTCCATTTGAGGAATATACTGTTAAGACATCGGCTTCTCTTTCTGGGGTTCTACATATAGGTAGATTAAGTGATACAATAAGAAGCGAATCTGTTGTTATAGCATTGAAAGATGCGGGTTTTAAGACAAAATTTATATGGGTTGCTGAGAACATGGATCCATTAAGGAAGATACCTCAGTCTGTCCCAGAAGAATTTGAAAAATATATAGGAATGGCAGTAACAGATGTCCCAGACCCAGAGGGTTGTCATAATTCATACGCTGAGCATCATACTGATGAGTATTTAAAAGTTGTAGATGAATTTGTTGCTACAAAAATTGAGCTGTACTCAATGAGGGATGAGTATAAAAAAGGAAACTTCAATCAGTTCATTAAAAATATTCTTGAAAAAGTTGATGAAGTTAAAAAAATACAAAATAAATACAGAACAAACCCATTAAAAAAAAACTGGTCACCTTGGGCACCGATATGCGAAAATTGTGGAAAAATAGCAACCCCACACGTAACAGGATTTGAAGACGGAATTGTTTCCTATGTCTGCAAGGACTATGAATTTGAAACAACAACTGCAACAGGATGTGGCTTTAAAGGAACAAATGTCCCTTTTAAGGGAAATGGAAAATTATTGTGGAAATCAGAATGGGCTGCACAATGGGCAAGATGGCAAGTTGTGAGTGAAGGAGCTGGAAAAGAGTATCAAGTTCCAAACAGCGCATGGTGGATTAATGGAGAGATAGTTGAAAAAATTCTTGATTTTCCGATGCCAGTTCCAATTTTCTATGAGCATTTGATGATTGGCAACCAAAAAATGTCAGCTTCTGTTGGTAACGTTATCTATCCAAAAGATTGGCTTGAAGTTGCACCTCCTGAACTGCTGAGATTCTTCTATAATAAAAGACTTATGACAACAAGAAGTTTTTCTTGGACAGATCTACCTAATTTGTATGACGAATACGACAATATCGCAAAAGTCTATTTTAATGATGTTAAGCTTGAGAACAAAAAGGAAGAGTATCATTACAAAAGATTGTTTGAAGTAAGTCATGGAAAAAATGTTGAGAAGCCAATTGAATTAAGTTTTTCTCATGCAGCCATAATTGCTCAGATTTTCACAAATGAAGAAGATGCCATAAAAAGCTTGGAGAAAACTGGGCATTATGACAAGGAAAAACATGGAAGAATTTTTGAAAGACTGCACAAAGCAAAAATTTGGCTTCAAAAATATGCGCCTGACGATTTAAAATTTGAAGTACAAACTAATGTTCCAAAAGATATTAAATTAAATGAGAAAGAAAGCAAAGCTTTGAATAAAATAGCTGAATTGTTACAAAAAAATGATTATGATGAAAGGTCATTATTCAATGAGTTTTATAATGTCTCCAAGGAGTTAGATTTACAGCCTAAAGATTTTTTCAAGGCAGCATATAAAGTTTTATTGAATAAGGACAGAGGTCCAAAGCTTGCTCCTTTTATTTTGGCTTTAGGTAAAGAAAAGGTAGGTAAGTTGTTTGGTGAAGTGTAATAAAAAAGTGGATGTCTTTTTTATCAATAAATTTAGGTAAATATCTCCTCCACCAAATTACTAACCTTACAACTAACTAAATTAACAGCTTGAAATAAAACCTTCTTTCCTCTAGCACTTCTAGGAACTAACTTGCTTAATGTGGCATATCCATTTCCATCTGAAATATCATTACCACCTAATTTAGGATTACCAATACTAACATTTACACC
>CAZGEW010000041.1:0-12478 GCA_964524225.1 uncultured Methanosarcinales archaeon
GAGATTAAAGTATGATAAAGCCTTCTAGAGTTGTTTTTATTTCTGATGAACTAGAAGATAATTTTAACTCTCTGCCAGAAAACGATTTTGTCAAGAAATCCATAATAAGAGCAATTAAAGACTTGAAACAAAATGCATTTATGGGCATTCATATTCCAAAAATGCTTATTCCTAAAAAGTATATCCATAAGTGGGCAATAAAAAATATTGACAATTTGAGAGAACTTAGCAAGGAATCTCAAATAGTAATGGAAGGAATGATAAATGAAAGCCATTCAATAAGTTCAAATGTTGAGCCAAAATTCAAGCAAGAGAGAGTAGCTTCATTAGTGAAAGCTATAGAAATATTAGAAAGAAACTATTTAACTGGAAATGATTTTTCAAGGAAATCAGAACATGCACAAGAGCTAAAAAATTATTTTATATCTAAACTTGGAGATTATGATACAACAATTTTACAGGAAAAAGGTAGAGCATACTCTCCTGCGATACTTGCATTTAGATTCAATGTAAAGAATAATAGAGACATTGTTGAAAAGTTGCAACGTCAAGGAATTTTCACATCTTACATTCATAAAACAAATAATGTAAGAGTTTCGTTTGATGTCTGCAACACTAAACAAGATATAGATAAATACTTCACAATGTTATCTCAGATAATACAATACTAATTTATTGAATATATCTAGTATTATTATAAAATAATCAGACTCAAATACCGTACACTGTTTGTCTTGCATCATTAAAATGAGGTTGATTTGTAATTAAGCCTTTTGTCATCAACTTATTCAATGCATATCTAACTGTCCTTTCAGGAAGTAAAGAAGCATTTATAAGTTCTTTCTGAGTCATATTCCCCTCATATATCAATATTTTGTAAATCAACTTTGCACTTGCAGGTAAATTCTTTAATTTTTCTATGTTTACATTTATTGCCCTTTTTTTAAGTTTGCTCTCCAAGGAGAGCTCTTTTGAGAAAACAACAAAATTGGCACTATAAAGTGATTTCTCAATAACCACTTCTTTCGTGTTAACCGGTAATCTTACTTCACCATCAATTATCAAAATTGGTCTATGCCCCTCAATTTCTTTTATCTTTATTTGTGTCTTATCTGATACTACAAGTGACGAATGTTTTTCCATTGATGATATAGGCGTTAAGCTCAATATGTCTGGTTCTCTCAATATTATAGGGCCCCCTGCTGATAATGAATAGCCAGTACTACCTGTAGGAGTTGCTACAATTAAACCATCTCCAATATCCTTCCAAAACAATTCTTCATTTAGAAATAGTGAGTATTTTAGTAATGTGGCACTTTTTGACGAAAACAACCCTATATCATTAAGGCCTATTGGACTTATCTTTTTATCAAATCTTGCAATAAGTCTAGACCTCTTAAAAATATCATATTTATTTCTTTTGATTAATCCCAAATAATACTCGTAGTTTAGTGAATTTGAATATGCCAAAAATGTTTGTGCAGATGCGATAGCAAAAACAGCTATTTGTTGCTCACCTATTTTACGAAATACATTCAATATAAAATTATCGTCCCCTACTGCAATTATAAAATTACAATCAGCACTTAATTCTTTTTTATGACCATGTATAGGAAGTTCTCTATCTATTATGTATTTCATATTGTTTTCTTTAAGAAATTTAACTACATTTTTCGAAAGTTCTATAGAGTCTCTATCTTTTTTACATGTTATAAAAAACATACAGATGGTATAATCCAAAAGTTAATATAATTTTCTATTTAAGGCAAAATTTGCCGTTTTTTTATACTTTAAGATAGATGTTTGCCTATTTAATTAAATATTTAAATTCGTAAAATTTCAATTACAAAGTAATTGAAATTTTTACGATATCTTATATGGAAACACAATTAGTTACACAAAATGTAATGAAAGAGACTGATAAATTGATAGAACTAGTTATTGAACTTAAAAAGCAGCGGAATGCTGTAATACTAGTGCATAACTATCAAAGACCTGAAATGTTTAGGATTGCTGATTATATAGGTGATTCTTTGGGCTTATCAATTAAGGCTGCTGAAACCGAGGCTGATGTGATTTTATTCTGCGGTGTTAAATTCATGGCAGAGACTGCAAAGGTCTTAAGCCCAGACAAGATTGTTCTTTTGCCAACTTTGGATGCAGGCTGCTCGTTAGCTGATATGGCTACTATAGAAAGACTATTAGAAATGAAAAATAAGTACCCAGATGCTGCAATAGTAAGTTATGTCAACACAACAGCTGATGTCAAGGCAATTTCTGATATATGCTGCACATCTGCAAATGCTGTCGAGATTGTAAATTCATTACCTAATAATAGAATAATATTTGTTCCGGACAAAAATCTTGGAAGATATGTTCAGCAGCATACAGATAAAGAAATAATACTGTGGGATGGTTACTGCTTTGTTCACGACAAACTTGATGCTGATACATTGATGGAATTTAAGCAACAATATCCAGACGCAAAGATAATAGCACATCCTGAATGTAAAGATGAGTTGTTAAAGCTCTGTGATCATATTTGCGGTACAGGCGGAATGGCAAAATTTGCCAAATCTGATAGCTCAAAAAATTTTATAGTTGTTACAGAATGTGGAATGACAGAAAAGCTAAGACAAGATGTGCCACAAAAGAATTTCTTGTCATTTTGCAATATTTGTCCCTATATGAAATCTACAACACTGCCTTTGGTTGTTAGATCATTGGTTACAAATAAGCACGAAATAAATTTGCCTCACGATGTAATTGTCAGTGCAAGAAAAGCAATAAACCTAATGCTCGAATTATCAAAAAATGCATCCTAGGAATAAACTTATTCTTGAATTTTGGGACAGAAGCTATCAATTAACAACAAAAAATAGAATTTACAAAAATTTTGTTAAGAAATTATATTCTATTTTGTTGGAATATGACATAATGAATAATGATATCACAACAAATTCTATATTGAAGAATAAGGTAATTACTGCTAAAATTATTGCAAAAGACTCTGGGATTTTTGCTGGTGTGGAAGAGTATAAACTACTAAATGATGATTTAAAAATAAAGATTTGTAAAAATGATGGTGATGAAATAAAAAAAGGCAACATTTTGCTTGAGATTGAAGGCAATGCAAAAACTATTCTTGCAAGAGAAAGGTGCTTGCTCAATTTGTTGCAAAGAATGAGTGGAATTGCAACACTAACAAAAGAACTAAGCAAAACATTGCAAGATAAAGTAAAAATTGCTGCAACGAGAAAAACTTTATGGGGCATTATGGATAAGAAGGCAGTAAGTATAGGTGGAGGCTTAACTCACAGATTAAATTTAAGTGACAGCATTATAATTAAAGATAACCATTTAAAGATACTAAAGGGTAACCTCTATAAAGCCCTAATTTTTGTATCAAAAAAATCAAATTACATTGAGGTTGAGGTAGAAAGTAAAGAGCAGGCATTAAATGCTGCAAAAATAATAAAGTCGCTAAAGAGCAATGCGATGTATGCATTAATGCTGGACAAAATTACTCCAAAACAAATAAGGTCTGTTATTGAAAGGCTAAAAGCGAATAGTTTATACAATAGATTACTGCTAGAAGCATCCGGGAATATAAACCCATTCAACCTTAAAGATTACGCAAACTGTGGAGTCGATGTAATTTCAATGGGTTATCTAACTAATTCTGCTAAGGTTTTGGACATGTCGCTGGAAATAAAATGAAAGTTGGCATTATCGGCTGTGGTTTTATTGGTAGTGAGGTAGCAAAGTTTCTTGATAAAGACTATAATTTTAAGTTAGTAGCAATTAATGACATCAACAAAGCCAAGGCAGACAGTTTAATTAAAAAACTGAAAAACAAGCCGAAAAATATGAGTATTAATGAATTGATCAGGAACTCTGATTTAGTGGTGGAGGCTGCAAGCAAAGAGGCTGTTGGAGAGATATTAAGAAATAAAAACATTGACAAAAAGGGCAAGAATTTTTTGATTATGAGTAGTGGAGGCTTAATAAAATACCAAGGTTTGCTAAGAAAAATAAAAAACTGTTCTATAACAATACCCTCTGGAGCAATAGCAGGCTTAGATGCAATAAAGGCGGTGTCTCAACAGATAAGCTCTCTGCAACTAACAACCACAAAGCCAATTGAAGCTTTACAAACTGCTCCTTATATTTACAAAAACAAAATTAACCTAAAAAAAATTAAAGGGAAAAGATTGCTTTTTAAGGGGAAATTGAAAGATGCGATTAAAGGTTTTCCTCAAAATATAAATGTTGCCGCTACATTACTTCTTGCCTCTAAATTTAAAAATATCAAAATAAAAATTATTGCAGATTCAAACTCAAGATTCAATATGCATGAAATAAAGGCAATAGGTAAATTTGGAACAATAACAACGATAACAAAAAACCTACCTAGCAAAAATCCAAGGACAAGCTATCTTGCTGTTTTAAGCGCAATTGAAAAAATTAAAAGTCTAAAATCAACTACAAAAATTGGAAATTAAAGCTTAACCTATTTACTCTACCCTTGATGTTAATTGACCTACGTTAGTATGACTTATTCCACCAACATCACCAGGGGTAGTGTAGGTTATATTAAACTGTCCATTGTATTTTGTGCCTGAATTTACACAGGTTAAAGTGGCTGTATATTGCCCTCCATTTGGAAATGACACTAACAATCCTGTTTGTGCAGTGCACTGCTGTGCCTTTACTTCAGTAATTGTCAAATCATAGCCTAGTGAATTCTGGGTTACAACTTGAAGGGAATTTGACGTTGCCTTATGGTCTAAACAAGCAATTCCTGATTGTAGTAGACATTTGCTTGGTAAGAACCTGTCAGGGCTTAATACACCAAAATAAGCCAATGCACCAATAGCTACAAGAACAACTAGGATTGCCCATCCATAAGTCATAATAAATTCAAGCGCTGCTTGTGATTTTCTGTTAATCATTTTTTCACCTCTCTAAATAATATTTAAATTTATTCTACCTTTGTGTTTAAGTCTCCATAAGCTTTCTTTGTAAGATTAGTATCCTTTTCGGTGTATTCAAGTGTAATAGCTTCCTTGAATTTCTCTTTTGCAACACCATTGTTGCATGTCCCACCTATAACAAAAGTCTTATCAGTACCGCTTGACATAGTCTCGCTAAATGTGCCACTACAGCTACCTATAGTAATACTATTAACAATTATTGTCCTACCTTTGCCATTTGATAGAATTAAAGTAACCTTTGTTGGTTCTACTTTGTGACTTACACACGCAAGCCCTGGCTCCAAAATACATTTTTCTGGCAGAAATTTCTCAGGGCTTAGCACACCAAAATAAGCTAGAGCAGCAATAGCTGCAAGCACAACTAGAATAGCCCAGCCATATGTCATCAAAAATTCCATTGCAGCTTGGGCTTTCTTATAATAAAAAATTTTCATTAGTTTCGCCTCATTTTTTATTTTAATTTTTGTTTTAGATATTAATTAAATAACTAATATATAAATCTTTCTTTAAAATACAAAAGTCGATAGATTTAAAAATAGTAAGTTTTACCCATCCGCTATAACTATCAAAATTAGTCGCCCAAGTTGGGGCTGTGGGGTAGCTTGGAATATCCTTTCCGCTTTGGGACAACCTTTTTCGGCAAGCGAAAAAGTTTGACCAAAAATTCGAGGGAGTTGTAAAGCGAGTTTACGAGCTTTACTCGCAAACAACTTTCGCTTCGCTCAAGCCCTCATAAAACGGTTGCATGAAAGCGGACGACCCCGGTTCAAACTTGGCAATCAAAAGCTTATAAAAAGCAAATTTTTTATGTCTATGAAATTCCGGGCAGCCCCACCTTTCATAAAAATATTTGTTAAATAAGATGGTCGAGAAGGAAGAAGGATTAGGTTCTGTAAAAAGATTTGGGGCTAGATATGGAAGAAAGCCCAAATTAAAATTCTCTAAGATTGAGGCTGAGCAGAGAAAACTACATAAATGCCCTTACTGCAATAAAATATCTGTTAAAAGAATGGCTGTTGGGATATGGCATTGCAGGAAATGCAATGCGAAGTTTACTGGCAAAGCATATTCTATCTTGAAGAAAATAATAACTAAAGAGCAAGAAGTAATTGAACAAACCCAAGAGCCCATCAAAGAAATGACTGTACCTGAAGAAGAGGCTGAGGCATAATGATTGAGTACAAATGCTTTGATTGCAATAAGAAAGTCGCTATGGACTATTTAAGAAAAAGGGTAAGGTGCCCATATTGCGGAAGTAAGATACTTTTTAAGCCAAGAAATGTAAGTACAAAAGTCAAAGCTAGGTAGAATGGAAGTTACAAAAGATACAGAGCAGAAGATAAGCCAATTGCAGATGTTTGAGCAGAGCTTACAGAATTTTCTAGTTCAAAAACAACAATTCCAAGTACAACTAGTTGAGGTTGAGTCAGCATTGAATGAGCTCAACAATACTGACAAAGCCTATAAGATTGTAGGTAACATCATGGTTGAGACAAACAAAGATGATTTAAAAGCAGATCTTGAGTCAAGAAAAGAAATGCTCGAATTAAGAATAAAGGCAATGGAGAAACAAGAAACCCAAATAAGAGAGAAAGCCTCAAAACTACAATCCGAAATTCTTAAAAATATAAAGAAGGAAGATTAAATATGAGCAATATGGCAGAGCAACTAAGTATAGAAGCTGTAATAAACTCTTTAAGTGAAATTCAAGAAGATGCTACTGTCCCGAGAAATGTAAGAACACAAATACAAAATATTATAAGTATTTTAAAGGCAGATACTGAACTATCAATTAGGGTAAGTAAAGTTTTAAACAAGCTTGACGAGATTGCTGGCGACGTAAATTTAGAAGCTTATACAAGAACTCAGATATGGAATGTTATAAGTATACTTGAAACATCTGAATTTAACTAATATAAATTAAAATGCTTTCCTTAAATTCTTCCTATTTGATTTGGAAGATAATAAAATAGAATTAAAGAGGAGCACCGCTTTAGGCTTTAATGATAAAAAAATAGAGATAATTGAGGTAACACTAACAAAAGAAAATTTGATAAATCAATTTCTTAAAAATGTATTAAAAAATTTGACTGATAATCAAAAAAATATGATATTAACGCAAATTGAATCGAGGCTCGATAGAAACCTTGATTTCTTTTTGCGGTTTGACAAAGATTTATGGATTAATGAGGAAAAATTGGTTTTGACCGATTTAGGCAAGTGCTTCCATCTTAAAATAAGCATAGCAGCTTTTCCTAAGAAAAGAGAGGTTGCTTTAACTGTAATTAATAATCTGTTTTCTTCAAAATAAGATTTATTATCATAAGTATAGAAAATAACATTTACCTGCCGGTTGGAGTTCTAATTTCAACCTGAGTTTGCCACTTAGATAAAAATAACCATTCTTTCTTGTTAGATTCTTCTTGTTTATAGCCTTTTTATCTCAAAAGTTACTCAAAAAATACCTGAATAATTTGACACTTACTGTTGTTTACCCTGAAAATAGGTTTAGATTTATTGTTTTAGCCAATATTTCTGAAGAAATTAGATCAATTTTAGGCGATTGGCTGGATAAATATAGGGATAAAAGCTTAGAATTGCACTGGTAAAAGCTAAATGGCAAATTGAGTTAGGGAATAAAATTAGATGGAAGTGGCGAAGTTAGGTTTTAGAATAACTATTTATATTTTACTGTTTTTCTTGCTTGATAATAAAATGTTGGAATAAAAAAATTAATTAATATAAAATGCCAAAAATAAAAATTGCTCCTTCGATACTTTCTGCTGATTTATCAAAAATAAACCAAGAAATAAAAGAGGTTGAAAAATATGCTGATTTAATTCATGTAGATATTATGGATGGTATTTTTGTACCTTCAACAACGGTTAATGCAAATTTTGTTAGAACAATAAAAACAAAGATACCGCTTGATGTTCATTTGATGGTTCATGAGCCAAGTGAGTCTTATATACGAGGTTTTATTGATGCAGGAGCTTATTCTATAACCATTCATGAAGAAGCTTGTAAAAACCCTGCAAAGCAAATTGAATTTATTAAAAAAAATAAAATAAGAGCTTGCATCTCAATTAAACCAAAAACATCAATTGAAAGAATAAGAAAATATCTTGAAATTGTTGACATGGTTCTTATAATGACAGTTGAGCCAGGATGGGCTGGACAGAAATTTATGTCATCAACAATGTCAAAAGTTGAAGAATTAAGAAAACTGAAGCCAAAGCTTGACATTGAAGTTGATGGTGGTATTAATCCTTATACTGCAATAACTGCTTTTGAAGCAGGAGCAAATGTATTTGTAGCTGGAACTTCAATTTTTGGGAAAAAAGATAGAATTGCAGCAATAAAAGAAATAATGAATGCTTTGAAATAAAATGTTATGGATTTTATATTCGTTACTTAGTGCGTTTACTCTTGCTACAGCTGATGCTTTTACAAAAAAAATTATGGGCAAGACTGATGATTACGTTATGATGTTTTCAAGATTCACTTTTGCGTTACCTTTTATTTTAATGCTATTATTCTTAATTGAGATTCCAAAAATTGGTGCAAATTTTTGGTACCTAGTAATAATTCTTGTACCATTAGAGGTTATCGCTGTCATTTTATATGTCAAAGCAATTAAAGTTTCTCCATTATCTTTAACCATACCATTTTTAGCTTTAACACCTTTGTTTCTTATTTTAATGTCGTTCTTATTGTTAAATGAGCTTCCAGATGTTTCAGGTATGATTGGAATCATTTCTATTGTAATAGGGGCATACCTGTTAAATGTAAGTACAATAGGTAAAGGACTTTTGGAACCTATAAAAGCAATAACAAAGGAAAAAGGATCAATTTTTATGATAATAGTAGCTTTTATTTTCAGTATATTATCACCCTTAGGAAAAATTGCTATACAAAATTCTTCTCCGCTATTCTTTACTGTTTTTTATTTTGTCACATTAACATTAGTCTTTTTTGTTATAGCAATAGTTAAATCCAAGAAAACAATAATGTCTCAGATTAAAATCAATTTTAAGTGCCTCATCTTCATTGGTTTGTTTTTTGCTTTGTCGGGAATATTCCATAATTTAGCAATTATCTTAACAATAGTGCCTTATATGATATCTGTTAAAAGGATGAGTATTATTTTCAGTGTGCTTTATGGTCATTTTTTATTTAGAGAAGAAAAAATTAGGGAAAGATTAATAGGTACTATATTCATGTTTGCTGGCGTTGTACTTATAACTTTGTTTTAAGCAAATTAGTTTTAACAAAATATATAAATCATTTAAAAATTTCATCGGCAAAGCCGATGAAATTTTTAAAGTCCAAAATGAAACGAAAAATCATTGACCCTTGGGGTTCGGGTTTATTGGAGGATTATGAAAAAATTATCAAGGATTTTGGTTTGGAGATTTTTGATAGCAAGTTATTTCCAAAACCAAATAGGATAATGAGGCGAAATGTTGTTTTTGCTGGTAGGGATTTAAATATAATTTCTGATGCTATAAAAGATAAGAAAAAGTATTACGTTCTTAGTGGAATAATGCCGTCCAATGAAAAAATTCATTTAGGGACTAAAATGGTTGTCGAGAATATAAAATATTTTCAGGAGCATGGTGCAGATGCTTATATCTTAGTTGCAGACTTGGAATCTGCATCTACTAGAGGTGTAACTCTTGAAGAAGCTAGAAAGAGGGCACTTGAATTTCATATTCCAGCTTATGTGGCGCTTGGTTTAGATGTAAAGAAAACAACCTTTTACTTTCAGTCGGAGAACAAGGAAGTCATGAATAACGCTTATGAGTTCGCAAAGAAAATCACCCTTAATGAGTTTGAGGCAATATATGGAAGTGCAGAGCCTGGAAAAATAATGGCTGCGATGACTCAAGCGGCAGATATTTTATACCCACAGTTTGAAGAGAGAAAACCTGGAATAATTCCAACAGGGATAGACCAAGACCCTCACATTAGATTAACAAGAGATATTGTCAGAAGAATGAAGGATAGAAAGTTCTTTTTGCCTTCACCCATTTACCATAAATACACGCGCTCTTTGGATGGAAGCATTAAAATGAGCAAATCAAAACCTGAAAGCTGTATAGAGCTTCCAGAAGACATAAAATTGGTTAAGAGAAAGATTAAGAATGCTTTATCAGGTGGTAGAGATACTTTAGTGGAACACAGAAAGCTTGGTGCTATTATAGAAAAGGATATGGTTTTTGAACTATTAAAGCAACATCTAATTGAAGATGATGAGGAGCTTAATAAAATCTACATTGAATATAAATCAGGAAAAATGACAAGTGGCGAACTAAAAGAGATATCATGCCAGAAAATGGAAGATTTTATGAATACCTTCAATAAAGGAATTGAATCTGCGAGAAAGCAAATAAGTCATTTAAATTTCGTTAAGTTTAAATAAAAGTAAGATAATAGCATCATAAAAGAGGTATCGACTAAAATAAGTTATGTAAAAATGATTAAAAATAAAAGAGGAGAAAACTTCAGGTTGGGATTATTTGTAATAGCAATCTCTATTGTAATTTCTGCACTAGCATTCTTGACGTCTAGCAACATAACTAGTTTTGTAACTAGCGATACTGATACAAGCACGTATACAACTAATTACCTTAAAGAATTTACATATGTGGATTCATTGAGCACTTTAGCCCCTGGCAACTATTACATTGATGGTGATGGTATTGTATATTGGCTGGATGATGATTCAGCACCAGCAATAGCGAAGGTGACTGTTGTTTATGAAAGCCAAAAAAACAGGCAAATTTACGTTGATAAAGAAGGCGATATAAGCTATCAATAAAGTGATTTTATGGCAAAAGAATTAAATATAGCTCCATTATCAGGAGGCTATATGATTACAAGCATTGTAGGATTTCTAATTTCTGCCTTTTATATACTACCTAATTCAACCAAATGGGGCTTTACATTTGCGTTGTTCTTCTTTCTCATGTTTGTTGCTGCAATGATATCAATGACTTATGCTCCAAGTGATTGGCCTCTTAGGATGAACAAAAAGAACCCAAAATGGTAGAGATTGATGAAAACTAAATGAAAATAATAATAATTTAACTATAATAAGCTGAAACGATTTTTTTTCTATTAGTATTCCCAAACAGCTATTTCTTTGACTTCTGCATTGAACCTTTTTAATACATTGACTATCTTTGTTGATTTGCCTCTATCTACCAAAAGAACCCCCCTGCCTATTTTCTCTACACCAACTTCTTTGGTTAAGCCTTTTATTTCTGTTTTGTATTTATTACCTTTAAATTCAGATTTTGAAACAGCACCATGCAGAGCTCTATTAAGCTTGACCTTTTCTGTTTGAGGAAGGTTATGCATTGAGTAATGAATAAGTAGTTTTGGTTGTAGTTCTATGTCATTTGCCTTTATTTTAATAGGCCTTCCATAAAGGATTAAACCTTCTCCTGATAATGCACCAATTAACTCCGTTTCATTCGGCAGATCTTTTAGCTCTACTAAAGTAAGTTGAATCTTTTCATGCTTGTATTTGTTTATTTGTTTTGCTAACTCAAATTTGTCAACATTATCAAAAACAACTGCAATATCTATATCTGAGCGAGTATTATCATCTCCTCTTGATACAGAGCCGAATAAAACAATCTGTAAGATTCCTTTTATTTTTTTTATTTTTTCAGCGAAATCAATTGCTATTTCAAAATTTTCCTTCATTTTTAAGTATTCTGTTGCATATGCTTTTAATTTTAGTAAAAGCCTCTTGTGCCTTTTGAACCATCTCGCCATTCTCACCTTTGCCATAAACATAACTTGGTCTTAACTGCTCTATTTGTTGAATCAAATCGGCTACCTCTTCACTATATTCTTTAAGACTATTTTCTCTTTTTAGAACACCAAAAATATTGTTATGCTTGACATCTTTGTCTTCTCTTAAAGTTTCAAGTTTATGCATTGCCGCATTAATAAAATGTGAGGAAGCGAGCATATAATCTTCTATTAATGTTTCGGAGTCCTCATCTTTATCTAATTTTTTAATGGTTCTTTCAAATCTTGCAATCTTTTCTATATGATGATATATCTTCATTTATTTATTAATAAAACATAATAGATATTTAAGGTTTTCTGTTTTATTTATAAATTACATATTCGAAATTCCACAATCTTTATATATTTGCTATTCCATTGAGAAATAATTTACTTCATTTGTCAAGATGAAATCCATTGAAGAAAAGAAAAAAGAGGAAATCACAGTTCTTGGAATTGTCGCTATTATTGCTATTGTTGTGATTGTTTTAGGTTTTTTATCAATAAATAACTTCTATCAAGCTTCTTCTCAAATTAACAGTAATGAGGTAATTTCTTCTTTTAGTGCTGAATCAGAAATTAACCAAGAAAAAAATCTTGTTGGAGGAGCAAGCTCTGTTTTGCAGAGCAATAATCCATTAAATAATCAACAAATAAAAGATATTCCAGTTGAT
>CAZGEW010000042.1:0-12367 GCA_964524225.1 uncultured Methanosarcinales archaeon
TTTAAAGAAATCTCTTGTTGGTTTTGAAGTAGAATTATTCACAATAAATAAGAATGGATTCATAGTCAATGGTGCAGATATACTTCTAAAAAAAGTAAAGCAGGATAAAAACATTACAATAAAAAAAGAATGTGCAGGCAATATGATAGAAGTTGCAAGTTACCCAAATGAGATGGTTCCACATACAATGCAACATTTGCTTGACGAACTTGAATATCTTATTCATATTGCTGAAAAAGAAAATATTTTGTTATGCCCGCTTGGGACATACCCTGGAAAATTTAATCCGTTTATGCGGAATGACAAACCTTACAAGATAAAAGAATCTATTTTTGGAAAAAATAGATGGAAGATAGCAGGCAGATGCATTGGATTCCATTGCCATTATACGCTTCCAAGAGGAATTTTTGATACACAACTTAGAGTCTTGAAAATGCTTGTGAGGTCTAAGATAAAAGATAGCCTAGTAAATAGTTATAATTTTTTAATTGCTGCTGACCCTGCTTTAACATCCTTTATGCAATCGTCTCCTTTCTATCAGGGAAAATACTTAGGAAAGGATTCCAGAATAATTATGTATAGGGGTGGTGAGCATTTAAAAAACTCAAATGGACTTTATGCATATTTAGAAGAATTTGGAGGATTGCCTCATTACAAGCTTACCGCTCTTGATATAATGGATATAATAACGACAAGGTACGAGAAATGGAAATCATATGTAAAAAGCCTTGGCATTAATATAAAAGTATTGTCTCTATATGGTTCGATATTAGACACTACATGGAACCCTGTTAAAATAAATCCAAATGGAACTCTTGAGCAGAGGGGTATGGACATGAATCATCCTATTTTTATAGCTGGAATTGGTGTTTTAATAAAATATATTCTCAAAAAGCTACAAGAAGAATATTATTCTGTAGTTCCATCAGAAATAGGTATAAAAGAACCGTTTAAGGTTGAGAGAGACGCCATTTACATACCTCCATATCCCTATGTAAGGAATGAATTGCAAAAATTATCAGCGTATAAAGGGCTTGAGAGTGATATTATTTACAACTATTGTAAAAGATTTTTAAGATTTGCAACTTCTACAATGCCTAAAGACAGATTAAAATTAGTTAAACCATTTCAAGAAATGCTGAACACTAGAAAAACCGTTTCTGATGAAATATTGGATTATGCAAGAAAGAAAGGATTTAAGAAAAATGTTATAATTACAAATAAGCTTGCAGCTGAAATATCATTAAACCATTCTGAAAGACTTTTAAGAGAGATAGTCTCAACAAGAAAGATGATAGAGGATTTGGTTTAGAGCCCTTAATCTTAGCCAACGACTTTTCCTACTCCAAGAATTACAAAAATTCCTGCAGTATTTAATATGTAAGAGATAACAGAAAATATTTTTATTGAAATTGTTCTAGATGCAGCTAATAACGAGACACCAATTTCATCTGGCAAAGGAGAAGCTATAATAAATCCTGCTATAACTGGAACCAAATATTTTTTAAATATATTGGGTGTTTTATGACTAATATATAAAACTATTTTCTCCTTTGATAATTTCTTAATTTCGTCATCAAGCGAGTATCTAACAAAATTAAAAATAATTAAATCCCCAACCAAAGCTCCAAATCCGCCAATAAAGCCTGCTAGAAAAATATTTTGTTCTTTTGCTAAAATTAATAAAATTGCAGTAGCTGGAGCTGCAGTAAAACCATAAACAAAAAATATTCCTGCCAAAAATGTTCCAATATATCCCAATGAAATTAAGAAGTCATGAAACGGCGAATATGTTTTCTCATAGAACAAAAGATAAGCAATTAAAAAGGTGGTAATAAGTAATAAAAATTTAGGGTATTTTATTGATAAATTTTTATTCATTTTATTATTTTTAATATTTCATACTATACTTTATTATTTCTAAACTTCTATAGCTTCATTTTTTGTTTTTATGTATTTTGATATCTCTATTATAATTGCACCAATGCTCGATATTATTACAATTGTAATAAACTCAAAAAAGCTGATTGACGCAATGTCTAAATATTTTCCAAATGATGGTATAAAGACTGATGCTACTATAAACATGAAAGAACTTGCAACGGCTAATACAAGCCATTTATTCTTAAACAAACCAACTTTTATAGAAGGATAAATTGTAGACCTTGAAGCAAATGCTTGATAAAGCTCAAACATGCTTATTGTAAGGAAAGTTACTGTCTGTGCTTGCAATAAATTATTCTTTTTGAAATAAAACCAACTGAATAATGACAATGCAACAATAGTCAATGCTATTGGATAATAAACAATGAATGCATTAAGACCTTTGTATATTTGCTCGTTTTGTTTTCTTGGCTTTCGATTCATCGCATTAGGCTCAAATGGGTCTGCACTTAATGCAATTGCTGGCAGACCATCTGTAACAAGATTAATAAGCAATAATTGAGTTGCTGTTAATGGCAAAGGCAATCCAAATACTACACCCAAAAATATTATAAGTACCTCTCCAATATTCCCAGAAACTAAAAATCCGAAATATTTTCTGATGTTATCATAAGTGCCTCTGCCTTCTTCAACTGCATTAACAATTGATGCAAAATTGTCATCTGTTAAAATCATTGCACTTGCTTCTTTGCTCACATCAGTACCTGTAATGCCCATCGCTATTCCAATATCAGCCTTTTTCAATGCAGGCGCATCATTAACCCCATCACCAGTCATCGCAACTATATGTCCTTTTTTCTTTAATGCATCAACAATTTTTATCTTATGCTCTGGATTTACTCGTGCAAAAATGGCAATGTCTTCCACTACCTCATCAAAATTTTCTATTTCATCAAGTTCTGCACCTGTAATTGAGCGTCCCTCAAGCTTTAGTTGCTTTGCAACTGCATTAGCTGTTATTTCATGGTCTCCAGTAATCATAATGACCTTAATACCTGCCTTTTTACATTTTTCAATAGCAGTTTTTACTTCTTCTCTTGGCGTGTCAATCATTCCTTGCAATCCTACAAAAATAAGATTTTTTTCTGGTTGAGTGTCAACTAGTGTTTTGTATGCAAATCCTAAAACACGCAATGCCTCATTTGCAAACTCCTTATTTATTTCAAGAATTTCTTTTTTCATAGCTTCATTTAATCTTTTAACCTCCCCATTTATGTAAATTGAGTTACAAAGCTTTAACACAACTTCTGGAGCACCTTTGACATAAGCAATTTTCTCGCCATCATGTTTATGAATAGTAGTCATGATTTTTCTTTCACTTGTAAACTCTATTTCATCAATTCTTTGATACTCTAGTTCAAGCTCTTCTTTTATTAAGCCAGCTTTTGCTGCGCTTACAATCAAAGCACCTTCAGTCGGATCACCAACTAGATTGCCATTTTTAAGCTCTGCATTGTTGTTTAATGCACCTATTTTCAATAAAAGCTCAATTCCATCAATATTGACTTGCTTGTTTTTGTATAAGAACTGTCCTTTTGTATCAAAGCCAACTCCAGTGACATCAATTATCTTTCCATTTACAAACAATTTCTTTACAGTCATTTCATTAGCTGTTAACGTGCCTGTTTTGTCCGTACAAATTACTGTAGTGCTTCCTAGGGTTTCAACACTCGGTAATCTTCTTATCAAAGCATTTCTCTTAAGCATCCTTTTTGTACCTAATGCAAGTGATATTGTGACTACTACTGGCAAACCTTCTGGAATGGCAGCAACTGCCAGAGAAACAGACACTATCAGCATTTTAAGTAATGTAGTTTTATGGACTAGAAGTCCTGTTACAAACACAATAATTGCAATAATAATTGTTACTATACCCAGTTTTTTTCCAAGGCTGTCCATTTTTTTTTGTAAAGGGGTTGGTTCTGGCTTAACCTCCTGTATTAAAGTAGCTATCTTTCCTATCTCTGTTTGCATACCGGTAGCGGTAACAACAGATGTTGCTCTACCACTCACAACAATTGTGCCAGAAAACACCATATTCTTCCTATCTGCTAAATCAGTTTTTTGTGGCAATTCAACAATATTTTTCTTTACTGGTTGAGATTCGCCTGTTAAAGCTGCTTCTTGGGTTTTTAAATTGAAAATCTCAATTAAGCGAGCATCTGCTGGTACTTTATCACCTGTTTCTAGAAAGATTATATCTCCAGCAACTAGCTGCTTAGCATCAATTTCCTTTTTTTGTCCATCCCTCAAAACAGTTGCTTTTAATGAAGCTAATTTCTTTAAAGCCTCTATTTCTTTCTCTGCACGATACTCTTGTATGAAACCAAGCACTCCAATAAGGATAAGTATAACTAATATAACAATTGCATCAATATACTCTTTAAGAAATATAGAAATGAGTGTTGCAGCAATCAATATCCAAATTACGATACTATTAAACTGGGCAAAAAAAATTTCCAAAGGGGAAATTTTTTTTGTCTCCTTTATTTCGTTTAAGCCATAATGCTTAAGCCTTTCCTCTGCTTCTGCTTGAGAAAGGCCTTTAGTTGTAGTTTTCAATTCTTTGAAGACCTGCTCTATTTGTATGTGATACATTTTAGTTATAAAAAAATTTAAAAGCAAAGCTTTTAAATTTTTTTGTTTATGAAAATTGCAATTATTGCATCTTCCAAAGATTCTGCAGGAATCAATATCAGAAATAACCTTATTGAATTATTTTGTTTTGAAAACATTGACGAAAAATTTGATTATAATCAAATTTTTCGATATAATAATATAGAACTTTATTTAACAAATCAAGATTTAATTTTTGCAGAAAACATTGATAAAAAAATTTCTGCTGATGTCTTTATTTTTGCATCAAAGCATCGCTCAAAAGAGAATAAACCATCTCTTACAGTACACCCAATAGGCAATTGGAATAAAGCAGATTTTGGAGGAAAAGAGAAAAAACTTTGTTTTAGCTCTGCATTTTTGTTAAAAGATATCTTTATTGTCTTAAATCAAAATGCACAAAATAAAGGATACGAAATAACTTTAGAGGCTACCCATCATGGTCCTTATGTTGAAAAGCCAGCTGTATTTGTAGAGATAGGAAGCACAGAAAAGGAATGGAATGACAAAGAAAATGGGGAAATCATAGCAACAACAATAATAAATGCGTTAAATAACCAAAATAAAGATTATAAAAGCTGCATCGTAATAGGAGGAGGACATTATAGTCAATCAGCCAATAAATTGATGTTAAGAACAAATTATGCGGTTGGGCATATCTGTTCCAAATACGCTTTAGAATATCTTGATGAAGAAATGTTAATACAAGCAATAAATAAGACTATACCAAAATCAGAAAATGTATTAGTCGATTGGAAAGGCTTAGGACAATATAAACAAAAAACAATTGCATTATTAGAAAAATTAAACCTTAGATACGAAAGAGTTTAAAATATTTTAAAATAGTAAAAAAGAGTATATTTTGAGGAATTAGGCTGCTAATTTAACCAAGTTTTCTGTTGACCTTAATTGTTGAAGCTGTCGTTTATACTCTTCTGCTTCTTGAGCAAATTGACTATTTGCCCTTACCTTATGTCTGACCAATTTTTCCATTAATGCTTCCAAGAAGTTTAAGGTATTGTCTTTTAGTGCAACAGTTTGTTGTATCTGGATTTTATTTGTCTCTAAGAAAATGGCTATTTTGGAGATTGTATTTTGAATTGTATTCATTGTTTTAATAAAAAGACTTTTTGCTGCTTGTGCAACGCTCTTCTGCCTTTCAGCTATTTGCTCTTCCATTTTTTCTATTTGAATTTCTGCCGTAAATGTATCCTTAACTTCTTGAGATAAATCTGATTCTATTACAAGTTGATAGAATTGCTGATTTGCATTCATAAGTTTTGCATAAAAACTATGTGCAATCCTTGATGCTTCTTCTACTTTATAGGCATTCTGCATAGCATTTTGTAAATTTTGCAAAAATGGAATTAGTATTTTTTCATCTGTGTTCTGAATTTTTTCTGATATTCGTATAAGATATGTAAATATTAAACTTATATCACTTGTAAGGTTTATTATTATCTCTTCTGTTGTCTTCTGTTGAATAGATTCAAAGTTAGCAGTGGCTTTCTTTGAAGATAACCTTAAGGCCTTTGACATTTTCTCAATATCTTTTTCAGCAGACTCAAGTTTCTTATATACAGAAATTGATTCTGATACTACCTTTGTTACTTCTTTTATATCATTGCGTATTTTTCTAAGAGTATTTAACATTCTCCAAGTTATAGTCTTTAATTGATTAAGAATTTCTATTAGCCTCTCAATATTTTCTTTTATTTTCTTTGCACTTTCTTGAGCTAATTTTATTTGATTGTAAAGTACGGTTCTTGTTTCCCTGTCTGCATTAGTGGAAACATTATACGCTTGTCGTGCCGCTTTAATTTTGTCATTTTCTTCTCTTATCTTATTATTTAGGTACTTCTCAAGGTCTACAATCTCTATGTTATTAAATTTGTTTAATGACTTTTCATTGACTATTGCTCGAGCTTCTATTCTTCTTGCTAATGTTTCCGCAACCTTAATAACTTTAAGTAATTGGTAAGTTTTTTCAAAATGTGCTCTTCTTATTTTAACTTCCAATTCTTCATAATTTACAAGTCTAAAATTAACCTTGTACATTCCGTTTACAACCCATACGATGTAGTCTCTAACATGTTTATCTATATCTTCAAATTTTGATAAAGAGCTTAAATAGTCGTCAAGCTCTTCTAAATATAAGTCAGCCTCTTTTTTTGATTGCTCAATTCTTATCTCAACATCTGATAGTTCTTCAAACTCCCTTGCTAACTCGTAAGATGCTGCAGCGGCGCTTGTTTGATGCAGTTCCTCCTCTAAATTTCTTTCTTCGCCTTTGATTAATGCACGTACCTGTTTTGAGGCATCCTTAGCTAACTCTCCGCCCTTCTTGCCAGCCTTCCAGCCCATCTTACCAAGTTTTATTGAGCCTTTAATTCCACTTCTTAATAATCTTAATAATCCAACCCCGCTATAACCTAGCCCTAGCGTTATATAACCTGAGCCCTTAAGAGGATGGACTTCAGAATATGCTCCTAAACTCATACTACGATTTCTTGACGCTAACCAAATTAAGAGTAGTATTAAGGCAATACCTCCTATTCCACCAAAAATAGCAATAGAATTTGTACCAAATAAACTAAATAAAGCTTCATGAAATGCCATAAATTAAATTCTTAGAATTCACATTTAAATACTTTTTCGTCAAAAAGAATCTTTGAAAAGCACCCCGGTTTCAGAAAGAGATACCCTAAAGGAAGTTTTTGGTCTGGATACGAGTATACACGAATCAGATTTTGATAATGGTGTAATTGATAAGGCAAATAGCAAGGAACTATGGAGAAGAATTGCAAAAAGAACCATCTTTAATACAAGACCATATATTTTTTGAAACTTTGTATAGGCTAGCTAAAAATCAATTAAAACTTGAATTTACTTTGAAACAGGTTTATGGTTCAGATTTCTATCAACTATCACAAAAATATAGTTTTGCTAGTAAGATTTTGGCTAATTTGAAAGATACAGCATCAAAATATTATAGCAAACTTACATTATAGTTAATTCTTGCTACAAAAATTTAAAAAGATAAATAAAAATCTATATACTAAATATTAAAAGAGAATTTAGTATTTTTTTGAAATTAAAATGTTACAAAACTATAATCCACTAACTCAAGAGCCACAAATATTAGAATTTTGGAATAAAAACGAGATTTACAGCAAGGCAAAGGAAAAAAATAAGGGCAAGCAAAAGTTTTATTTCTTAGATGGACCACCGTATACATCAGGCAAAGTGCATTTAGGTACAGCGTGGAACAAAGCACTTAAGGACTGTGTGTTAAGGTATAAAAGGATGCAAGGCTTTGATGTCTGGGACAGAGCTGGCTATGATATGCATGGCATGCCAACAGAGCAGGCAGTAGAAAAACAGCTTAACCTAAGTCATAAGGATGAAATACCAAAATATGGTGTAGCTAATTTCGTTAATGCATGCAGAGAATTTGCAATAACAAATATGATTTCTATGAATAATGATTTTAAGAGAATAGGTGTTTGGATGGACTTTGATAATGCCTACCAATCTATAAAAAATACATACATAGAAGGTGAATGGTGGCTCATAAAAAAGGCTTATGAAAATGGGAGATTATATGAAGGAGAAAAAACAATGCATTGGTGTGCATCTTGCTCAACAGCATTGGCAAAGCATGAGCTTGAGTACGAGAAAATAACTGATAATTCAATATTTGTTAAATTTCCAGTTAAAGGAAAGGATAAGGAATTTCTTATGATATGGACAACAACACCATGGACTATTCCTTTTAATCTTGGCGTGATGATAAATCCAAATATAACTTATATAAAAGCTAAAGTTGAAGATGAGGTATGGATTGTTGCTAAAGAACTAGCAAAATCGTTGATTGAAGGCTTAATCAAAAAGCACTTTACTATATTAGAAGAATTTAAGGGCGACAAGCTTCTTGGGATTGAATACGAGCATATTTTTAATGAGGAAACCCCTCAATTCAAACAATTGAAGCAAAAGCACCCAAAAGTACATACTGTCGTAGCTAGCGATGAATATGTTGATGTAAGTCAAGGTACAGGGTTAGTTCATATGGCGCCAGGGTGTGGACCAGAAGATTATGAGGTAGGTCATCACAATAATATACCTCCATTTAATACTTTATCAGAAAGAGGAGTTTTTGATGAAACTATACCTATCTTTGCTGGTTTGACAGCGAAAAAGGATGATGCCAAAATAACAGAGCAGATAAAAAAAAAGGGTTTGCTTGTAGCAGAAATAGAGCTAGAGCATGACTATGCGCATTGCTGGCGATGCAAGGCTCCTGTAATTTACAGAACAACAACTCAATGGTTCTTTAAGATAGAAGATTTGAAAGATAGAATGAGGGAACTAAACAAAGATGTGAAATGGGTTCCTGATTTTGCAGGCTCTAGAAATTTTGATAATTGGCTTGCAAATTTAAGAGACAATGGTATAACAAGGCAACGCTATTGGGGAACTCCATTGCCAATCTGGAAGTGTAAGCAATGTAATGATTTTATTGTTATTGGCTCAATTGAAGAGTTAAAAAGTCATGCCGGAGCACTACCAGAAGATTTACACAAACCTTGGATTGATGACGTTAAGATAAAATGTGAATGTGGTGCTGAAAAAGAAAGAATCCAAGACATTTTAGATGTATGGATTGATGCAGGCTCTGCATCCTGGAATTGCTTGGATTTCCCACAAAGAAAAGACTTGTTTGAGAAGTTATATCCAGCAGATTTTATTTTAGAAGGTATAGACCAAATAAGAGGGTGGTTTAATCTGTTATTTGTTGCATCAATGATTGCTATGAATAACATACCCTTCAAGGCAGTTTATATGCACGGTTTTATTAATGATGCCCAAGGAAGGAAGATGAGCAAATCTCTTGGTAATTATATACTTCCTCAAGAAGTAGTAGCTAAGTATGGAGCGGATACTTTAAGATATTATATGGTAGGAGGTACTTCGCCAGGAGTAGACATAAACTACAATTTTGAGGACATGAAAGTAAAACACAAAAATCTATTTGTGCTTTGGAACTTGCATAAATTTGTCTTAGATATGGCTAAAAATCTAAAAATAAATCCACTTACTATAAGCGCAGATACTATTCAATTTGCTTTGGAAGAGGATTATATAATCTCAAAATTAAATTCAACAATAAAAGATGTAATATATTTGTTTGAAGAATATAAGCTTAATGAGATACCTTGGCTAATTGAAGAGCTATTTTTGGAGTTAAGTAGAAACTATATTCAATTAATTAGGGATAAAGCCTCAATTGGCAGTGAAGAGGGGAAAAAAGTAGTGCTATATGTAGTTTTTAATGTTCTATTAGAAGCTTTAAAGCTATTTGCACCGATTGCTCCATTCATAACAGAGATGATGTACCAAAACTTAAGGAAAGAATTTAAACTAGAGAAAGAGAGCATTCACTTATTCGATTGGCCTAAATATTATGATGAGTTGATAAATAAAGAGCTTGAAGCATCAATGGAGACAATAAGCGAAATTGTTAAGGGTACATTGGCTGTAAGGGAAAGAGTACACCTTGGTGTGAGATGGCCATTAAATGAGCTCTTTGTAGTCTCAAAGAATGAAGATGTGAAGAAATCTATTGCTAAGTTGAAGGAATTAATAAAGAAACAAATTAATGTTAAGGATGTAACAATTGCAGATTCAATAAGTAATCTTAAGTTAAAGATTATGGCAGATTACTCAAAAATTGCTCCAGAATTTGGCGACAGAGTACCAAAGATAATAGCGCAGCTTACAATCGATAGCCCTGAAACTGTTTTAAGACATATCGAGGAAAATGGAAAATATACATTTAAAACTGATGGAGAGACTATAACTTTGTATAAAGAACATCTTACTATAAAGAGGGAAGTGCCGTTTCCATATGAAGAAGGTATTTTCAAAAATGGCTTTATATATTTAAATAGAGAGCTAACCGAAGAGTTAGAAGCAGAGGGATTTGCAAGGGAAATAATGAGGAGGGTTCAAGCATTAAGGAAGAAGGCATGCTTGCAGAAATCAGACAATATTTCTTTATTCATCAAAACTGATGGAGAATTAAAGGAGATGCTCAAGCAGTGGACATTGGTGATAAAAGAAAAGGTTGGAGCTTCCCAATTAAGGATATCTGAGCTAGAACCAAATAAGAAACATGAGTACTATAGCAAGGAAAGTGTAAAAGGTAAAGAGTTTGAACTGTATTTGGAGAAGGTATAAACATTTATCGCACCAAAATCCAATCTACAGTTACAGTTCCTGCATTTGGCTTATCTTTAAGATTTATTTTAAATCCATTTTTAGTCTTGTCTGTTATATATACAATCATTGCATCTGCACTAGGATTACCTGTTATAGATGATACTGTTGCACTAACAAAGTAATTTGAATCTGCTTCAGGAGCTTTAAACTGCACATCTTTGGATATTTCATTTTGCAAAAATGTTTCTGCTCCTCGTAAATTATTTGCACCTACAGAAGTGCTACTAATTCCTGCTAAATTTCTGATTTGGCCTCCTAAATCTTCCCCTGTTGTTTTTATTACAAATACCGATGGGTGGAGATTAGTTGGTAGAGTATTATCACCCATCCCGTCAATCCATAGAGAGTTCAAAAATTGGCTCATATCACCATCAAAAGTTATTCCTCCAGAAAATTGATTATTTTGAAATATAGTCTGCCTAATGTACATTCCTTTGAAGTGAACTCTTGGTGGATGTGGCCATTCAAATACGTTCTGGCTAACGGTGGCTCTCTTAAGCCCCCATTCAGAGCTGACTACAGGATCACGGCGTGCATATATATCATACCCATTTCCCTCAAAGTGGTTTTGTGATATTAAAGAGTCATAAAGTCCTTGAGCAATTAGTCCTGCATTCGCGTTGCTTTCAATAGTAGTATCTGTAATAAGCCAATTTGAAGAAATGCCGATGGTCCCGCCAATTTTATCACTTCCTGTAAGAAGGATAGCATCATTGTTTTGGTGAAAGTCGCTTGAGATAATAGAGCCTGCAATTGTGCCATATCCTGCTAATCCAATTGTATTGTCCTGTACACTGCTCTGAAACAATCTTGGCCAGATTACATCTACAAGATATATGCCTGCAACTTTTGCATTTTTTATCTGGACTCTATTAATATTGAACATATTTGCATTGCGATAAAAATAAATTCCATAAGAGTTCGCAACTTGATTCGCATTAATAGAAATATCTTCAATGGTGAATTGACCTATTGCATATCCAGTAGAAGGTGCTTGTATAACCTTGTTTGCTGTGCCGTGAAGCCTAAGAATTGTTGAGCCTAAACCAGAGCCGCGAAGCACAATTTTGCTCCTTATAGTTAATGGTTTTCCAAGAATGTAAGCCCCAGGTGGCAAGAATACTGTGCCTCCTGTTGGTGTAATCCCATATTCTGAAAGAGGATAGTCATCTGGCAAAGCAGCATCAATTGCTGCCTGAATTGCATCTGCATCATCAGTGCCCCAACTAACATCCTTGTTGATTGCATCAAGATCTCCCAGATATGAATCGGTAAGGACAACTTCTGTTGGGCTTTGATATCGTGCAATTGTGGTAACAAACCAATCTAAACTAGCTCCTAAGTCTTTGGTACTCCATACCATAATAGGTTTTCCAACATCCTCTGGCTTAAATTTACCACTTGCAGATGTAAGGACATTACTACCTCTATAAATTACTCCATCAATCACGTAACGTCCATCACCTTTAGCACCAAAATCTTTTACATTAAGATAAACTGAAGAAGCAGAACTTGTTTGAGT
>CAZGEW010000043.1:0-11681 GCA_964524225.1 uncultured Methanosarcinales archaeon
TTGTTATTATGGATATATTACTCTGCTTTAGAACTGAAGCATTGTCAACTCCCAAGAAATCTGTTAGATTTTTAATTAAAAATTGGTCCTTTACAATATTGCTTATGTTTCCGACTTTAAGCAATGTTGCATTTACATCACTTCCACCTAAGTAATCACTTGTGTTAGCTCTTGTCCAAAATGGAAGGAAAAATGAAGTATTTGTTCTTCTTAAAACTGTATTGTTAATATCAGTATCTCCTCCAAAGAAGTCTGTTAAATTACCTCTCTTAAAAGCTGGTGATTCTGTCTGTACAAGACTGCCAATGAAATAAATGGCATTTGCATAAAAGTCTCCTGCTATTTTTAATGCTCCTGTTGAAGATGATACATTAAATACTCTCGCATCTCTGTTATTTCCAACAACCAAATCATCTGTTATTGATACATTGCCTCTTATATTAACTAGTTCAGTCAAATTCATATCGTTGTTTGTAAGGTTAAAAACTCCTATCAGTAATGTTGCATTGGCTACATTGGTAAAAATATAAGTTTTATTTCCAAAGGTTGCATTCCAATAACTGTCATTTCTTTCATTGAAAACTTTGCTTAAATTTGCTGCTCTTATTATAGTTCCATTATCAAGCACTATGCTGTCATTATTTGCCCAATTCCAGTTATCTTTATTTATGTTGGAAAGATTTGATTGTTTTAGTATAGAAGCATTGTCAACTCCCAAGAAATCTGTTAGATTAGTTCTAGTAAAAGCATTAACTATAAGCTCGTACTGAGAATAATTACTTATATTCCTTAAGTCAAAATCCCCAACTTTAATGTAGTAGCCAAGATTATTAATCTCAGAATTGTTAAGTGTATAAACATTTAAATTTGACAGATTTAATGCTGAACCATTTGTTACATTACTTATAGCAGTTAATCCAGTACCTGTTGGAGTGCCACAAGTCAATGTATCCCCTACAGCACTTACAAATTGTCCTGCACTGCATTCACTTGGATAACCAGTTAGGTTAACCCAGCCTAAGGCTAATCCAACAACAGAAATGTTTGTAAAGGAAATATTGCTTTGCGTTAAATTGTATGAGTAAACTATAGTTCTGTTAATTCCGATATCTCCAAAAAAGTTTGTTATGTTTATTAACTTGAATGCAGATTCTTCGGTTTGGACAAGTTTTCCTGTGAATTTAACATTAGCTGCATCAATTGTATTTGCCTCCAAATTTCCAGTAAAATTTGCATTCCTCCATCTTAAGCTACCATTTCCAATGTCAAAGAAATTATCTAATGCAGGGAACAAACTTCCATTGATATCTAGGTTTACAATATTTAAATTTGAAATATTCCCT
This sequence comes from uncultured Methanosarcinales archaeon, assembly GCA_964524225.1. Lineage (GTDB taxonomy): Archaea > Nanobdellota > Nanobdellia > Woesearchaeales > GW2011-AR4. The sequence continues at coordinate 1,344 of CAZGEW010000043.1, forward strand.
ATGATGTACAAATTCTTGTTTACTATGATATTGTCAGAAGTCAAAGAACTTGTCAATATAGTGGAAGCAACGCCAGAGCTTAGTGCGCTAGTTAGATTTGCTTTGTTGAAAGCAGACTCAAATATTATGCTTAAATTAGTTTGTTTTAAGATACTTTCATTCCCGACACCTAAGAAATCTGTTAAGTTAATCAAGTTAAAGGCAGACTGAAATATAACGCTTAGATTACTCAGCTTCAAAATACTTTCGTTCCCTACCCCTAAAAAATCAGTCAAATTAAGTCTTGTGAATGCACTTTCTTGAGTTTGAACTATATTGTTGTTTTGCTTAAGTACAGTTGCATTAATAAAAGTGGCATTTAAAGAGCCAATAGTAACCAGTGAACCTAAAACAGTTAATGTGTCAGTAGGAGTTGCTGTACCAATGCCAACATTTTTTGAGAAATCCTTTGGAAATATATTGGTACTACTTATATTCCATAAGGCGATTGAATTGTTTACAGCACTATTGATGCTACCATTTTCATCAAGAGACACATTTAAATAAGCATTAAGTATCGTTCCCCAAGCATTATTATCTGCATTTACTACTGGTTGTCGTGTAGCATTAACTAAATTTGCTGAAGTAATGATTAAGACTAATGCTAATAACAATAATTTATTTCTACCAAAATTTTCATGATATTTTTTCTTTACCATATGATTATTACTTCCTCATTTGAATCTGTTTTTTCCTAATATCAGTAAGTATCAAACTTTTGATGTATTCAGACTTATCCACACCCATTGTTCCTGCTATTCCCAAAAGAATGTCGTTTAGCTTCTTTGTAATGGTAAACCTAATTTCAGGCATTTTATTGAAAGGACTAAATATGGACTAAATATGGATTATATATGTATGAATTATGTATCAAATGTAAGAACTAGTATTTAAATATTGCTATTTAGTGAGCTAGTTTAGAGCGAATAATCTTGATAGTTCGCACTCTCGGGACTTTAAATCCAGTCAATCTGATTATCAAAAACCGCACCAAAGTAACATAATTAAGTAAGCATCATTTCAGAACTAACAAAATCCAGCTTGATAATCAATCAGACTAAAATCATCGTATAATATCATCAAAGTTAGATATTGAAGTAAGCCATCTAATGTACTTATTGTCAACTACCATATAAATAATTACAACATTATTTTTAGTTTGATAGCCTATGACATTGATTGTGTTATATTTAAACAATGGTTTTAAGTTTTGATCTGCATATTTCTTCAGCTTCACTTGCGATAATGGGTCCAAGGTAAAAAAAGATAAGTCATTTTCAATATCTGTGATATTTACTATATTTATAGCAAATACATTCGATACGGCAAAATTGTCACTTTTGTTGGCTGAAATAAAAGTGTATGCCTTGCCGACAAAATCCTTATTGGGCATAATAATTGCAGCATTGTCAATAAAGGAGATTGTTATATTACCTTGTTTGAAGTAATCAAACACCGTATCATTATCCAAATTGGCAAAATACAATTTAAGGTTGAGTGTCGAGTTAGTATTCATTGCTATCGTCATATTAGGAATATCGTCAACAAAAGATAAATTTGTCAAATTTGTGACTATCTTGAAATTACCTTCTATAAATCCAACAACGCCATCATTTATTATTAATTGGTAGCTCTCGTTGATAGCTAAATCTTTGATCTTTTCCCATGTGCCAAGGCATAACTCACTATGGAAATCCCAATTGTTGCATTTAAATAAAGAATTTGCACTTGCATTCGACATCAAAATAGCTTCTTCAAATTCCAATTCATCAAGTTTTATTGCAAATCTTTTTGTAATATTCATACCCTCAAGAGTTATCTCATTGGACACATTGTCGATGCCTACTGTAGCCTTTATTGATTCAGTTATATTTACATCCATGACTTTTATTCTATCGATCATACTTCCCTTAGGTATTAATTCGAGTTCATAGTAATCGGGTTCTATAAGGTCTCCTTCAACTAAATTACTATTTTTATACATTAAGTATGTTCCAGAATTCATTAGCATGTTGTCAACTATAGATAAGTTGAATGTCACAGATTTTATTTCCTCAACAACAGAATACCCTATTTCTTCTATAGTTAAAACTGAATTATTGATTTCAAAAATCAATTTATACTCGGTTTCATTAAAATCATTTAGTGAACATGTTTCTACGCACATGTTTCTGAATTCGATATGTGGATAGTAAAAATTTGCACTTAAGTTCTGCCATTTTGAATAATATATATCAGCAAAAGGCTCATCTTGAATTAAGTTGTAGTCTACGTAAATAACTTGTGCACTTATGATGTTCTCTAAATTAGCACCTTGTTGACCATAGATTGCATAAAAAGGCTCCCTCCACGAATCCCTTTTAGGATGTAAATCAATAAAATTGCAACACTTTTCACTTCCATAGCAAACTATCGTACTCTGTTCGTCTGTAATAGAATAGACATCCCATCTTGTACAAAGCTTAGTTTCATCTAAGTCCCAGCCAAATATTGTATTTTCAACAGTTAAATCTATAACCCCATTTATAGGCTCAATGCCGTTATTGTCAATATCGTAAGGAGTTCCGTTCTTGTATTCGAGAGCAATGTTTATTGTCTGAATAACAGTGGAATGATTTATATTTGATGTTTCTATATTTGTTTGGTTAATAAAATTGACATTAGTTTCACTATATTCATTTGGAGCTATAACAAACCCATTTATCTCATGGACATTAACTGTTTGATTCATCCTGCTACTATCAAGTATCAAAAATCTGACATCATTTTTTTCTATATAAACTTTAACAGAACCTCTATCCTCAAGAGTTCCGCTTAACTTAATGTACATGAGATTTCCGGGATTTTCTAATGACCAGAAATATTCACTGTTGTTGCTTAATTCCATTTGCAGTTTTTGAGTATAATTTTTTTCCTTAAATACAACTACACTACCTTTGATTACCTCTGTGTTTAGAATAAAGCCTGCAAACAAAGCAAGGAAAATAATAGAAAACAAAACCAGCTGAAACTTTTTCAGCCGACCGTTTTTATTGTATTTTCTTACTTTACTTATTTTGTTCAATAAGTCCAAGATAACTTCCTCATAAGACTGCCTCGGATGCACTTTTAACTTAGCCAAAAGGTTTACTGTTTTTTTGGTGAGTTTTATTGTTGTTATAAACGCCATAGGTATACTATATTATACCTAAATATACTGTATTTAAAAAGATTTCCGTTTTGCAATATCCCCTAGATTAAATATCAAAAAAGATATCCTGCAAAAATGATAGTAAATATGCATTAAATCTAGATACTAATTCTGGTCAGTTGCTTTACGATAGCTAATATATTTTATATTCTTTAGTAAAGCTTAAATAAAAGTAAAGCTTACATAAAACCACAGGGTTTAACATAGATGAAATCGTTAATCAAGAAGACAGCAAAAGCAAATTTACCTACTAAGTTTGGAAAATTTAAGGTTATAGCTTATGAAGACTGTAATGGTGGGCAACATTTAGCATTAATTAAAGGTAAAGTAAATGGCAAAAAAAATGTCTATGTTAGAGTGCATTCTCAATGCTTAACTGGTGACACTTTGGGTTCTTTAAGATGCGATTGTGGAGCACAACTAAACAAGGCTTTAAAAATTATTGGCAAAAAGGGGGGGGTATTGCTTTATATGCAGCAAGAAGGTAGAGGAATTGGTTTAGTAAACAAAATAATAGCTTATAATTATCAAGATAAGGGGATGGATACAGTAGAGGCAAACCTAAAGCTCGGTTTCAAATCAGATTCAAGAGACTATACCATAGGAGCACAAATACTTGCTGATTTAGGACTATCAACAATAAGACTGCTAACAAATAATCCTAAGAAGATTGAGGGCTTAGAGAAATATGGGCTTGAGATAGTTGAAAGAGTACCAATCTTGACAAAGCCAAATATGATTAATAAAAAATACCTAGAGACTAAAAAAGAGAAGCTTGGACATTATTTGGAAGAGAAAGGGCTTATAAGATAAAATGACTAATTAATAAAGAAATTATATTATCAGAACCTCAATAAACTCATAACCTTTCCGACATCTTCCGCTTTAACAAGAAAAATTGTATCAGTCCAGCAACTTAAAGTCTCAACAATATTAACATTGTTCTCTCCAAACAAAGAACATATATAAGCATAAGTACCAGGAGTTACTTCAATTTCCTTAGGACTTTTAATTGTGATTTCTGCAAGGTTTTCATTCTCAAGAATTATTTTGTTTTTAAAATATTTTCTTATTAAATCCAAAAATTCTTCTGTAGTTATAATTATTATTGCAGAAATTCCTTCAATAATTCGAAAGATTTCTTTTTTCTTTTTAATCTCTTTTTCCAAATCTAATAAATTTCCAAAAAATATATCTTTTTCTATAACAACTGCTATAATCTTATTTTTAATTTCAATCTTGCTTTCTTTTAATATTTTCAAAATCTTATCTTCAAGAATGTCCTCACTCTTTAGTTTTCTTTTGAATCTTCTACATGCTATTAAAATAGCATCAAAATTCTTATTTACATCTAGTTTTAAATCAACTGCAATCTGCCTAGATAAAGATGAGTAATTAATTAGACCTTTCTTTAGGGAATCTTTAATTGATGGATGTTCTAAAATATAATTTTCGGTTAATTTTGTTACATTTAATTTTATTTTTGTCTTTTGCTCTTTCATAGCTTTATATATTGTAAAAAATTTTACCTTTTGTAATGTTAGTGAATTTTTCTTTATTTATAAATGTTTCTTTTTAGACATTTTTGTTTATTTATGTTTTAAGTGGGGCGTCAGGTTTAAAAACATTAAGAAAATTTTCAACCTTCAGTTGAAAATTTTCCATCAATCAACGTGATACAAAAAATTAAAAATGACAGAACAAAAGGTTATACTTGCATACAGCGGCGGATTAGATACCTCTGTAATACTAAAGTGGCTTGTTAATAAAGGGTTTGAGGTAGTTGCATTTATCGCAGATTTAGGTCAAAATGAGGACTTTGAGGCTGCAAAGCAGAAAGCTTTGAAGATAGGGGCTTCAAAAGTTTACATTGAAGATTTAAAAGAAGAATTTGTCACCGACTTTATATTTCCAGCTATAAGAGCAAATGCTGTTTATGAAGGTCGTTATTTAATGGGAACTTCTTTGGCAAGACCTTTAATTGCAAAAAAGCAGATTGAAATTGCAGAAAATGAAAAAGCAGATTTTGTAAGCCATGGAGCTACAGGCAAAGGCAATGACCAAGTTAGATTTGAGCTTACTTACATGACCTTAAACCCGAAAATAAACATTATCGCACCATGGAAGGATGCTGAATTCTTGGCACAATTCAAAGGGCGCTCTGATATGATTAAATACGCAAATAATAATGGAATTCCAGTAAAAGCTAGTAAATCTGCTCCTTATAGTACCGATGCTAATCTGATGCATATAAGCTATGAAGCAGGCATTTTGGAAGACCCAAAACTAAAACCAAGCGAAGATATGTTTGAAATGACGAAAAGTCCTAAAAATGCTCCTGATGAAGAGACAATAATTGAGATTGAGTTCAAGCAAGGGAATCCTGTAAAAGTCGAAACCAAGAATGATGGAACTGTCAAAACAGAACCATTAGAATTATTCCAATACTTGAACAAACTAGGTGGCGAAAATGGAATAGGCAGGGTTGATATGGTTGAAAATCGCTTTGTTGGATTAAAATCAAGAGGTGTTTATGAGACACCTGCTGGAACAATTTTGCATATTGCGCATTGCGATATTGAAGGATTAACATTAGATAGAGAAGTAATGCACTTACGTGATATGTTAATGCCTAAGTTTGCAGAGCTAATTTATTATGGCTTTTGGTACTCTCCTGAGATGGAATTTTTAAGAGCCGCATTTGACAAAAGCCAAGAGCATGTAAGCGGAACTGTTTATTTGTCTTTGTATAAAGGGAACTGCATGGTTATTGGTAGAGAATCAAAAGAATCTTTGTACAATCAAGATTTGAGTAGTATGGACACATTAGGTGGCTACAACCAACAAGATGCTTTGGGATTTATTAGATTAAATGCTTTAAGGTTGAAGGCGAGTTCTTTAAGAAACAGGAAATAGCAAAAAATAAAAAAATTCACTTGCAAAGCAAGTGAATTTTTTGTTGTTCAAATGAAACTCTGGCAAAAAAATTACAAATTAAATGAAGAAATTGAAAAATTTACAGTTGGAAATGATTATTTATTAGATAAAAATCTAATAAAATATGACATATATGGGAGCATTGCCCATGCTATAATGCTCAGCAAAATTGGAATTTTAAATAAGAATGAATTGCAAAAATTAAAAAAAGTATTGGTTGAAATTTTTCGCGAAAGCGAAAAATTTCAAATAAATATTGAAGATGAGGATGTTCATACTGCAATTGAGAATTATTTGACAAAAAAATTAGGCAATCTGGGCAAAAAAATCCACACAGCACGCTCAAGAAATGACCAAGTTTTGGTTGATTTAAGATTGTATTCAAAGGAAAAATTGCTCGAAGTTCAAAAATTAGTTTTAGTTCTAGCTTCTGCTTTTGTTGATGCTGCTGAAAAACATAAAGAAATTCCTATGGTTGGGTACACTCATTCAAGAAAAGCGATGCCATCTTCTGTAGGTTTATATTTTAGCAGTTTTGCAGAAGCCTTAATTGATGATTTAGAATTGCTTGAAGAAGCTTATGAAATTAATGATCAATGTCCTTTAGGAAGCGGTGCAGGTTATGGTTTACCATTAAAGATTGATAGAAATCTGGTGGCTGATTTACTTGGTTTTGAGAAAGTTCAGAATAATGTACTTTATGTTCAAAATAGCAGAGGTAAATTTGAATCTGTTATAATATTTACATTAAGCACTATAATGAATGATTTAGCAAAGCTTTCAAATGATTTAATACTTTTTAGTATGGATGAATTTGGATTCTTTAAGCTTCCTGATGAGTTCTGCACAGGCAGCTCCATAATGCCGCAAAAGAAAAATCCGGATGTCTTTGAATTAACACGAGCAAAAGCTGCTAAGGTAGATTCAAACTTGTTTTTAGTAAAAAGTATAATATCAAAATTACAATCTGGTTATAATAGGGATTTACAGCTTACAAAAGAGCCTTTGATAGAAAGTTTTGAAATAACAATCTCGACTCTGCAAATTTTTAATCTTGGGATTAAAAATTTGCAAATAAATAAAGAAAAATGTATTGCAGCATATACTCCAGACTTATTTGTAACTGACCAAGTTTATGAATTAGTGAAAAATGGAGTTCCTTTCAGAGATGCTTACAAACAAATTGCTAAAAATATTGAAAATCAAAAAATTTTTTCTTCGAAAAAATTTTTTGCTAATATTCAATCAAAAAAATATAAGAGAGCAACTGGAAATCTGGGCTTAAATAAGTTAAAAAATGATTTGAAAACTATAAATTCCGAAATTGACTCTGAATTAAACAAATTTCATTCTAAGTTGAGAAAATTGACAAATTAAAATGCAACTCCTAAAAAACAATGTTTGTGCGCCAAAGGGCTTCAAGGCGCTTGGAAAGCACATCGGAATCAAGAAATCAGGCAAGTTAGATTTAGCAGTCATCTTTAGCGATGTTTTGGCGGATGCATCGGCCGTTTATACATCAAACAAAGTTAAGGGCGCTCCGCTTATAGTCACAAAAGATCATCTTAAAAATGGCAAAGCCCAAGCTTTAGTTATAAACAGCGGTGTAGCAAATGTTTGTACTGGTAATAAAGGATTGAAAGATGCCGAGGACACAGCAAAAATCATAGCTAAGGAGCTTAAAATAAAAGCCAACAATGTTGTTGTTGCATCAACTGGTCTAATAGGAACCTATTTGCCCATGGACAAGATAAAAAAGGGCTTAAAAGGAATAAAAAATGAACTCAGCATTAATTCTAATGCAGCTGCTGCAATAATGACTACAGACACTGTTAAAAAGGAAATAGCTGTTAAAGTTGATAATTTTGTTATAGGAGGAATAGCAAAAGGCTCTGGCATGATACATCCTAATATGGCTACAATGCTATGTTTTATAACTACAGATGCAAAAATTCCTTCAAAAAAATTGAGTAGATTTTTGAAAAAATCAGTTAATAAATCATTCAACATGATAAGCGTTGATAAAGATACAAGCACAAGTGACATGGTTGTTATCTTAGCAAATGGGCTTGTAGGTAAGGTCAACGAAAAGAAATTTCAGAATGGGCTTGATTTTGTTTGTATGGAATTGGCAAAGAAAATAGCAAAAGATGGTGAAGGCGCTACCAAGCTTGTTGAGGTTGAGGTTAAAAATGCATTAACAAAAGCAGATGCAAGCAAGCTTGCAAAATCTGTTATAACATCAAACCTTGTGAAATGCACCATATTTGGAAATGACCCTAACTGGGGAAGAATTCTTTGTGCTATTGGCAATTCTGGCGCAAAATTCAAGGAAAATTTGATTGATATTTATTTTAAAGATAAAATTATTGTCAAAAATGGGAGCGCAGTCAATTTCGACCTTGGCAAGATAAGGAAACTCATGGATAAAAAAATACTGAAAATAACCATAGATGCAAAGCAGGGAAAAGAAAATGCAGTTGCTTATGGCTGCGACATGACATATGACTATGTCAAAATAAATGCGCGCTACACAACATAAAATGACTCCGAATGAAAAAATAAAGATTTTGATTGAAGCAATGCCTTACATTGAAAAGTACAATAATAAAATAGTAGTAATAAAGCTAGGCGGCAATGCAATGCTTGAAATAAATAATGCAGCTGATGATATAGCATTTCTTAGAAGAGTGGGAATAAAAGTAGTTGTTGTGCATGGCGGTGGTCCAGAAATAGACAAAGAATTGAAAAAGCTAGGCATAATTTCAAAGTTCATAAAGGGCTTAAGATACACTGATGAAAATGTAATCACGGCAGTTAAAAAAGTGTTTAATAGAATAAACAAAAGAATTGTTAATAAGCTTAAATCAAAAGGGGTCAAATCCATAGATACAAGCGGCTGCATCAAGGTAAAGCAAAAGTCACTTGAATTAGGGCTTGTTGGGGAAATAACTAAAATTGAAAAGAAGAAGATAATAAGATATCTGGATTTGGGTTACACTCCTGTGGTATCTTCTCTTGGCATTGGCATTGGCATTGACAATAAAAAATACAATATAAACGCTGACACTGCTGCTTCTCATATAGCTGTTGCATTAGATGCAGAAAAATTGACGATATTAACAAATGTAGACGGCGTGATGATAAATGGCAAGATTCTATCGCATATAAACTCATTAACAGCAAGAAAAGAAATAAAAAAAGGAGGTATAAGCAAAGGAATGATTCCAAAAGTGGAAGCTTGCATCTACGCTGTTAAAAATAAATGTCCTAAAACACATTTGATAAATGGATTAGTTCCTCATTCTTTGTTGCTTGAGATTTTTACTGATAAAGGCATTGGAACAGAGATAGTTTACAAGAATGGACACTGAAAAAGTGATAAAACTGGAAAAAGAATACATAATGCAGACTTACTTAAGGCCAAGCATTGTAATTGACTATGGAAAAGGCTGCTATGTTTTTGACAAGAGGGGTAAAAAATACATTGACTTAGTTGGTGGATTGGCAACATGTATACTTGGGCATAGTAACAAGGAATTTACAGAAGCAGTTAAAAAGCAAATAGAAAAAATAACAAATCCTACAAATCTATATTACACGGAAGAGCAAGTTAAGCTAGCTGAAAAACTGGCAAAATTATCAGGCTTAAGTAGGTGCTTTTTCTCAAACTCTGGCACTGAAAGCGTTGAAGCTGCCATAAAGCTTGCGCGAAAGCACACTAAAAAGACGCAAATAATAGCGACAAAAGAAAGCTTTCATGGAAGAACATTTGGAAGTTTAACTGCAACAGGAAAGGAAAAGATAAGAAAGCCGTTCAAACCATTGCTTTCTGGCTTTAAACATGTAAAATATGGAGATGCCAATTCTATTAAGAAAGCAATAACCAAAGAAACAGCTGCCTTAATAGTTGAGCCGATTCAAGGCGAAGCAGGAATTATTATGCCAAACAATGGTTACTTGAAAGATATTAGAGAAATTTGCAATAAGCATAATGTTTTAATGATAGTAGATGAAGTTCAAACAGGATGCGGCAGAACAGGAAAGTTTTTTGCGTATGAGCATGACAGAATTAAGCCAGATATAGTGACATTGGCTAAAGGGATTGCAAATGGCATTCCAATTGGTGTTACAATAGCCAAAGATAATATTGCTAAAAGCTTTGGCAAAGG
>CAZGEW010000044.1:0-2568 GCA_964524225.1 uncultured Methanosarcinales archaeon
GAAGAAAAACCAAAAAAGATGCAGTAAAATAAATTTTAAAATCAATATGGCAAAAGAAGCGGCAAAGAAGAAATTATCAGGAAGATGGAATCTTTATCAAGTGTCTGGTAATAAAATAGAAAGAAAAAATAAGCAATGTCCTAAATGTGGCCAAGGCACTTTCATGGCAAAGCACAGCAATAGATGGAGTTGTGGCACATGCAAATATACAGAATTCTTGAGTAAATAATTTTTAAATTATCTACCTAATAAATTAATATAAGTTTCTACTTTAGTAACTTCATTTCCAACACTTTTGAAAAATAAGCAAATCTTCTGTTGTCAGTTTCTCGCCCCTTTTAATCTTTTGATTTACCTCTTCTTCTTTTGACCTAAGCAAATTTTCTTCTTCAATCCTTTTTTTCTCTTTTCTATCTGTGTCTATCTTATCTAGTCGTTCCTTAATTGAATTCATATCTTTTAATTTTTCTTTTAATTGAGAATTAATTTCATTAAATTGTTTCTTCAATTCTGAAAACTTTTTAAATGCCTCTCCTTCTTGTAACTTTAATTTACCAATCTCGTCCGATATTTTTAGAATTTCTTCATGCATTGCTTGGCTTTGTTTTGCCTTTTCCTGTAATAACATATGGGCATAATTTGCCTCTCTTTTTGTCTCGTTTATTTCTTTGTAGGTATCATCTAGTTTCTTTTCAGCTTCAATCATTGAACTTGCATTGCTGTATAAACTCTTCAGTTTTTTTATTTTTTTCATTAGAGACTGCTCCTTTTCAAAAGACATTGGCTCAGTTTCCAGCTTAAAACCTAGCTTTTCAACGTCTTTTTTTATTTGGTGAGGAGCACTCTTAATGTTTAATGCATTTGAAATGGCTATTTTCTCCTTTTTCAATTTGTCAATTTCCTTAGATCTAGAAGCTATCTCATTATTCAAAGTGTCTCTTTTTTGTTTTAGCTCTTTAACCTCTTGCGTTAAAGAATCTCTCTTAGCTTTATTTTCATTAATTTTCCTAATAAGCTGTCTTATTTGTGAAGATACTTCTTCTTTCTTTGCATACCAAGATTCCTTCTCCTTATCAAGTTCATTAAGCAAACTTTTTAATTTTGATACCTCTACTTTGAAATTATTCAGTTTATCAACTAATTCTTTGTGATTTTGATTTGATGTCATGAATTTAATTGTAAAAGTAAACACTTTAAAAATATTGTTTTATTTATAAAATGACAGAGATTCCGAAAGTTAGATAAACCACCCGTTTCATAGTAAATTATGTGTGGGGATGGTTAAACCATGCTCCCACATCGATATGACACAACATCATATCGAAAATGAGGTTAAATCCTTCTTGGATTTATGTGTTTCTAAAGTTGGTGACAACATAGTTTATTCAACGCTTGTAATTGCTAGGTTGCTTATAGAAGCAGCAAGACTGCATGACTCAATAAAAGAAATTGCAGATAAACCAGACAGTGACTCTGTATTTAAGAGAATAGAGCATGCTTCGCTAGAGCTAATAAAGAAAGCATTTGAACTTCACATTAGAGCTTTATTCAGAGCAATCAGTAGAATTTAGATTTACATATAATCCTTATAATGTTTCAGATGAGCAAGTAGAAGAATACGTATTAAAATTTAAGTTGGTGAGTAGCAACTTAGTTAAAAGTTATAAAAGTCAGAGTAAAGGTGTTGGTTATGGATTAGTTGTAAGAAATACCTTATTAATAGAAATTATAATTTTTGGAATGAATAAGGTTAGAAAATTATTGGCTGATTTGAAGGAATATTCAATAAATGAACAAAAACTAGCTAACTCTTTTCTTGCTAAATTATTAACGGGCGATGGAACATTAGATGTTCGATATAAAAGAAGAAATTTTCCTGAGCTCCATATAAAAATAGTTGATGAAGATTTGAATTACTTGAATGATTATTGTAAGATATTGAGAAATCTTGGATTTAAAACTAGAGTAAATGAAAAAAGAATTTCTGTAATTTCTTCGTGTAGTTTCAAAGGCTTGCTTTATTTATACAGGATTAAAGCGTTTAAAAATTCAAATAATTGGAGTAAACTCATTGTAGCTATAGCGCTCTGCTTGAAAGGAAGAAGATACTATACATATTTGAGATTTCTGGAACTATACGGTTATGGAAAATTCAGCACTTCTTTTGTAAATGGATTGTTTCAACTTAAACCAAATATGACTAGTGATTGGCTGAATAATAAAGTTAGTGAGAATCTCATTATAAAAAATCAATATAATTCGTGGTCTATGACTTCTGAAGGAGAAAGATTAAGCAGTACACTAAAAATTTGGAATAATGACTACCAAAATCTTATGAAATTAAAAAATATTGATAACTCATTTCAGTTATTGGAGACACTAAAATTTAAAAAAATTAAGTGTCTAACCGAAGAGCGCCCCGAGTCCCGCGGCAGCCGCTTCTTCTGATTTCTTCTCTTCAACTGCTTTTTTCTTTTCATCAACTTTATGCTCAGCTTTTGATTCAGCTACAGGTGCTGCTACAGCAACAGGCATAGCTGCTTTCTCAATCGCTTCGTCTATGTTAAC
>CAZGEW010000044.1:2668-11476 GCA_964524225.1 uncultured Methanosarcinales archaeon
GTGCTGCTACAGCAACAGGCATAGCTGCTTTCTCAATCGCTTCGTCTATGTTAACCCCCTCCAATGCTGCAACAAGCGATTTTGCCCTTGCTTCGTCAACCTTGACATGGGCTGCTTCGAGCACTTTCTTTACAGATGTCTCATCTATCTTTTGTCCTGCTTTGTGAAGCAACATTGCTGCATATACATATTCCATTTTATTTACCTCCTTGGTAATATCATTTTAATTTTATTCACATTAATATTGTTAAACTAATTTTTGTCTTTTTTGTCCTGCTCCTCAATAGTTTTTTTATGAATATCATGATATATTTTCTCAACTTCCTTTACCTCTCTTTGTTTTTCCCTCATCCTTATATTTGCTTCAAGCTCTTCTCTTGTTGGAACTCTTATTTCAGTTGATTCTTGTTTTTGCTCTGCTATTTCTGTTTTTGCAACTGGTTGGATTTCATGCTTTGCTTCTTGCTTCTCTGTTGCTTCTTTTTGCTCTTTCTCAACAATTTGAATGTTTGCCATTGTTTTTAAACTCAGCATTTGTTGCTCTGCTTTGCTTAATAAAATTTCAATTATATCCTTACCAAAAATATTTTGTGAAATTCCAAGTGCTTTAGCATCTTTATATGCGTTACCAATAAGCAAACTTATTGTCTCTTTTGTTGGGTAAGCAATATAATTTGCTATGTTGAATGCCCATCTTGAAGCCATTGTAATCCTGTTTTTGTACTCTGATTCGTCGATGGATAAAATATTTTTAGTATAGACTAAGCCATTTTCAAATACAGCTACTAAGTCTAAGCCAACCTCCATTGGTTGTATTCCTAATCTTATGAGAATTTCAGCAACTCTCGGCTTTATTTTTTCACCTGTTTTTACTACAATAGCATCTTCTTTGATAGCTACTTTACCACCCTCAACACCAGCTTTTATTCCAGCAAGTGCTAGCTCTCCTATTATTGGGCCTGGTGCAAATGATGTTGCGCCTTTGTTAACTATTATATCTCTTGGGGCTATTTGGCCGGGCTTTGCAGGAGCAGGACTTTTGCTTTTTTGCAATGTTTTGCTTAATTTGAATGGGTTCTCTTTAGTGAAAATCAAGGCCGGCATTCCACTTAAACATTCCTCAAGCTTTTCAATACCTTGCTTTGTTGATTTTGTGTTTTCAAATGCAATCTTTATAAGCCTTCTCTTTGTCATAGTAATGTGGAAGTTGCCTCTTAGTTGAGCCCTCATTGCTTGAAGCTGAGGAGCAGGCAGGTTTTCCATATTAACTACACCAATAATAGAATATTGATTAATCAAATCAACCAATTTATTTACAATCTCCTTTTTGTATTGTGCAACATGTGCTTGTATTTGTTCCATCTTATTTTTTATCTTTAATTTGTTGTATATCATCAACCCTAATTGGTTTGCCCATTGTAAGCTTTATGTATACATCTTTAATATTATGCTTCTCATTTGGCAAAAGTTGCAATAATGAGCTATAGATAGCCAAACCATTTTCTGCTATTTCATTAGTGTCCATGTCTTCTGTTCCTATAGAGCATTGTACTAAAGGGGCGTTTTTTGTTGTGATTCTTATGGTGTGCTGAAGCTTCTCATACAATGGCTTTAGATTTGCATTTGGTGGAACAATACAACCTGACTTTGGGTTTGGCATTTTGCCTCTTGGTCCAAAAACTTTTCCAAAAACAGTTGCAACTTTAGGCATAATATTGGCTTGGGCAATGAAAAAATCAAAGTTATTTGCTATTTTTTTGATATCTTTTTTATCATTGTATTTTACAAAATCGTCTGACAATATCACAGAATCAAAAATAGTCTTTGCTTGCTCTTCAAGCTCTGCTCCAACCAAAGCACATACCTTGACTTTCTTACCTATTGTATGGGGCAATGTGATAAACGTATCCACATTAGTTTCTTGCTTTTTTGTGTCCAATCCTTTTAAATTTATAATTAAATCGTAACTTTGCTTAAAGTTTCTTTTCTTAGAAGCATCCTTGGCTTTGTCTAATGCAGATATTATTTGTTCTTTCTCCATTTACCCTCCTACCGAGGTAGTCTTAATCGGGTTTACATAAGTAATGTTGAGGTATTTTTAAATGTAGCGGTAACTACATACAAAATCAGTCATAGAAAGGTTTATATACATTTATGCTACGTGAAAATTTGATGGAGCCAGAAGATTTTATACATTACCCAGAAGCACCAACCTTTACTCTGTATATACAATACAAAGGAATTTTTGATATGCAGGATCTTTACGAGTCTATCGCTGATTTCTTCAGGCAGAAAAAATTCAAGTTTTATGAGAAATTTCAAAGATTAAGGAAGCCGGGCCCGTTTGGTGCAGAGATTCTCTACCAATTTGAAGCCAGAAGAAAAGTTGAAGAATATTATGAATGGGTAGTCTATGTTAATATGGAAACATTTGATTTACATGATATTGAGCTTGTGCTGAAAAACGGAGCAAAGAAAAAAATGAGCAAAGGCAGAATATGGATACAGCTTCATGGTGTTTGTATCACAGATTATGAAAAGATGTGGGAGAAGAGTGCATTTTTGGCACAGCTAAAAAGCTTTTACAATAAATATGTTGTAAAGAAAAGATATGAAGGCTTATGGTGGGACGAGCTTTATTATAAGATTGTGTTGAAACTGCATGCTTTAATAAAAGAGCGATTGAAAATGGCATCAGAAGGATTTGAGCATAGACATTTTGCTGGCGTACATTAAGCGTGATAATTATGGGGCACTTAAAAATAATCATTGACCATGAAAAGATAGATTACAGTGGAGTCTTGGATATTGCAAATTTGTTTAAAGTAATAGAAAATTTTTTGTTTGAGAGAGGGTTTGACAAGAAGCAAGACAAGGATTTTGAGCAGAACACAGAGCAAGGCAAATTTATAGAATGGCAAATTTCTCCGTGGAAGAAAATAACAGATTATGTGAGATACATAGTAAAAGTTAGGATACTTGGCTATGACATTCTAAAGACAAATGCAGTTTATGAAAATAAGAAAAAAACTGTAGATAATGGTAGGGTTATTATAGTCATTGACGGCTTTATTGAATATGATTATGATAGCAAGTGGGAAGATAATCCATTATTATTCTTCATAAGGGAGATTTATGATTATTTTATTTTTAAGATCTACACTGAAAGGTTTGAGCAAAGACTAGTTCATGATATAAACCACTTACATGATCATATCGAGAAATTTTTAAATTTATACAGACATTATTCAGTAATTTCAAAAATTCATTAGTACTATGGTAGAGAAAAAGCAGGTATTATACGACTTGAGAACAACATATAATGGTCCATTTTTAGTAGAAGATTTCTATTCTGAAGTAGATAATTGGATAAAGGAAAAGGGCTTTGAAAAAGAGCAAAAGAAAAAAATGGAGCATGTTAAAAAAGAGAATAAAAAGATAGAATGGGTTATTGAAGCGCATCATCACCTAGATGATTTGCATGAAGGTGTTATTATTTTGAGAGCTTTATTAAATGATATTAAGGAAGTAATAATCAAAAAAGAAGGCAGAAAGATAAGATTAAATAATGGTGAAGTATTTATAAACATAGACGGATTTATTCAATCCCATATCCATGGAAGTTTTTTTCAAGTTAAGCCTGTGTATTATTTTATAAGAACTTTGATTGATAAATACATTTATAATTTTTGGTCAGATAAATGGGATGGTGCAGTCTCTGCAGATTGTCATGAGTTGTTCAAGAGAATAAGGTCATTCTTTAATGTTCAGAAGTATAAATATGAGTGAAAAAGTAAGCATAACACACAAAACTAAGAGAAAAACTAACAATAGTACAGTAAAAGGATTTGAGTTAAAATACGCATGGATTTTTAGATATCCACTTATATTTGTATTGACACTTTATCTAAAATTAAAAAATAGAAAACTTAATACAACTACCGAATATTTAAAACATCAGAAAGAATTCTTTAGATTTACTATTCATAATGATAAGAGTGATAAGTTTCATCAAATAAGAGAAAAGATTGCTCAATATGCCTTTAATGGAAAAAACAAGAAGTGCATTGACATTGGAACTGGGTACGGCTATCAAGCAGTAGCATTAAAAAAAGCTGGAGTGAAAAAGGTTGTTGGTATAGATATAGTTCCTGAAAGAATAGAGCATGCAAAAAAAATTTCTAAAGAGAGAATAACATTCCAAGTTATGGATGCAATGAAATTACAATACCCAAATAGATACTTTGACTGTGCAACAGTCTCTGCTGTACTTCATGATATGCCGACAGATACAAAAAGAAAAGTCATTGCTGAAATAGTTAGAGTAACCAAAGACAGAGTAGTGATATTCGAACCGAGAACATTTAAGAATCCATTCATCGCATTTATTTATGGAACTATAGGTAGTATTCTTGACGAATCCTTAAATTTTAAAGAGTATGTAAAGGATGATTTTGAAAAATTATTAAAAGATAACAACTTTGAAATAATTAAAGATGAGAATGTTTGGCATAACATTATGAATATAAAGGTATGTAAAGTAAAATAGAAAGTTGGTTAATAAATGAAAGAAAGAAATAAGCATAAAAAGACAACTGACGAAAATCTTATAGAAAAAAATGAGGCACTTGACCAACTCATTGCTTCTAATGGGAATATTATCGCTCGAATATTATTAAGAACGTACAAATATTTTGCCAAAAAATATGAGCCAATAAAAACAAAAAGCAAATTTATTCGTGGAATAGATTATGCATTTACTTCATTGATTTATGGCAGATTTGGAGAAGAAGAACAAGGTATAGTTAGTAAAATGAATGGAGTACATCCTCATTTATTAACTATTGGCTATGAGTGTATTGCATTAGCTACAATGATCCCTATTTATATATCACTAGGACAAGTTGGAACTATAGTATATAATTCTGGACCAACCATTGGACTTATTCTTTCAGTTTATAGTCTAACAGTAGGTACCCATAGATTAATTTATGCAGCAATAACAAAAAAAACCTTTAGAAGTTTTGGTTTTGGCGATATATTTCTTAATTACAAAGCTAATCTCAATTGGATAAAACAGAAGGTATATTTAAAATAAAGAGAAAGATTTTTAAGTTTCATACAACCCGTCTCAAAAAGACTAGGCAATTTGCGGGGGTAATTCTCAAGCAATTGCTTGAATTCCTTAAAGCGAAGCCTGGTCAATTGCAGAAGAATACAAGTGAAATCGTATCATTTGCTCACAATTCACTGCAGACTTTACGCGCAGGACTTAAGAAGGACACCCATAGTAAATGGGATATAAGATATCCTGTCTCTTAGTGGGTCCGGGATTATATAGGATATTCCTATATGACGGAAAGGTTCGAATCCCCTCCCCCGCATGTTTTTGAATAAGGTCTGGGGATGAATAGAGACAGTACATTATTCTTATTCCTTATCCTCGTATTACTTTACAGTCTTCTAGCATACAACTGTTAATTCAGTTAGAAAACTATTTGTCAAGATATTTCAAACTTTACTTAAACAAAAATAATAGAGACGGTTACAGGAATTATATGAGATTTATGGGCATAAGCAATTAGAAACTTTTTTAAAATTAATCGGGTTTTCGAATAAAAGACACTTAGACAAAATTAAAAATATGCCTCTGTAGCATAGCAGCCATTGCGTTTGATTTTAAGAGAAATCTTTTTATCCGCGAAGCCTTGGTACTATGTTAACCTAAAAAGGCAAAGGTCGGGAGTGCAAATCTCCCCAGAGGCTTATAGTTTTTAAATTATTTATGACAATTAAGTTTCTTTATCTTTAGTTAATTGTTTTACCATGATTACTCTAATGCTTCAATTAGTAGTTTTCTTGCTTCAGGTGTTAATGCCTTTTTTAAATCTTTGGTGCAGATGCAAATACAACAGTCACAGCTTGGGCACACTCCACCTTTACAACATGGTTCTCTTTTTGACATTTTGTTACCTCCATTTAATTTTGCTACATAAAGTTTATATTTTATAATAAATCACTTTAGTAAAGTAATGGATATTTATATAATAGGAAGTAACAAAATGGTAACTAACGTTAGTATCAATCCAGAAAGTAAAGAATGCCGTATGAAGGGCTCGGGATATTGTCCACAGCCATTGGAAGTGGCAAACTCTTTCCTTAGTAAAAAATGGACAATTAGCATAATAACTACTATTGGCAATTTTAATAAACTGCGATTTAATGATATTTTGAATAGAGTAGAAGGTATTACTGGAAAAACTCTTACTGAACGTCTTAAAGAACTTGAAATGCTAAAGCTAGTTAAGAGAATTGCACATAAAGAGATTCCTCCTAGAGTAGAATATGAACTTACATTAAAAGGAGAGAAATTAATGAAAGCAATTATCCCTTTAATAGAGTGGGCAAATAATAAGTAATTCGGAATGCATAATAGTATTTTAATCTTAAGAAGAAGGTACTACATCTTCGTCTTTAACATTGTTAACAGAAATTTGCTGAAATCTGTATGTTTTACCATTAGATTCAACTTTTAATGGAATACCATAAAAGGTATCAATCCATAATAAGCCATTATTTGCTTGTATTTTCCATGTTGTTCTGTCTTCTATTACCTCTTCGCCAACTTTTTGGGCTTCTGTAATGCTAGAAATCCAATCAAATACAGTAAGAATATAATAAGAATCATAATCTAGATTTGCTTTCTTGCCCTTGTAAGCGCAATATGCTGCCTCGCAATAAGATTGTGCTGTTTTTGCAACTTTATCTGTAAATATACTATCGTATGAGTCAATCGCGTCAAGCGATTTAGTTTCAAGATAAGGCTTATATTTAATCTTTGTATCTTTGATGTAGAACTCATAAAAATTGCTTCCTGTTTCTGGACCTCTGTATTTATAGTAGATGCTTTTTACTTTAGTCTTTTGCTTATCCAACAATTCCTTAACTTCTGGTGAAATCTCCTCTTTCTGTTCTACTTGTGTGGTTTTTTCTTCAGTCTTTGCAGATTCTTGTTGCTGTTGTTCTACAACCTTAGGTTCTTCAGCCACGGTTTTACTTTCATTAATTGGTTTTTGTCCAGCACAAGAAGAGATTAAATTTAATAACAAAGTAAGAATTAATATTGAGGTAATCAATGCTGAAAAGTTTCTTTTCATAAAGTAGTTTAGTTTTGTGTACTTAAAAATTTTTCTATAGCAATCTTTATATATGATTATGTTAAAAAAATTAATTAAAATCAAAACATGAGCAATATACACAAGTCAAAAAAATCACAAACAGCTATTTTTATAGTTATAGGCTTAATTATCCTTACTGTTATATTAGGTGGTGTATATCTCTATTACAATACTAGAGTACTCAAGCTAAAAGAAATCTCAAATGTTGAAATTTTGAGCTTACAAGCTAAGGAGGTAGAAAAATTTATTGATGATTGCATAAGAAAAGTTGGTTTTGATGGCTTGGCTTTGCTTGGAAGTTCAGGGGGCTATATAGATGTGCCAGAGCTTATTAATTTTCATGGAATTAGCTTTTGGTATGTTGAGCAAGTAAATATACAACCATCCTTAAATCAGACACAGGAGAGGTTATTAGCATATATTAAAGAGCAGGTGCCACGATGTATTGAAAAAGGAAATATAAGTAAATTTGGATTTAAAGTTGAAAAGGGAGAAATTTTTACATCAATCGAATTTGGCACAAATGACTTAAGTGTAGATTTAAATTATCCGATAAAACTTATTAGGCAAGATTTTATAAAAGAATTTAAAGATTTTTTCAATTCATTTGATATAAGGTATCGTATGATTTTTGAGGCTGTAACTGAAGTCAATAAGAGATTGTTTGATGCTGACTTTGACATTAAAGAGCCATTAAAGAATTTAGAGTATTTACAAAATTATGGTTTTGAAGTTTCCTACATAATTCCGGAAACCGATATTATTATTTATACAATAACAGATAAAAAATCAATAACTCCAGAAAATAAATTCTATACATTTAGCTTTGCTGCTAGATTAGGAAGATCAGATTTGATAAAGGTAATAGAGCTACAAGGTAATAGTGCCACAAACCCAACATTTCTGCCATATACAATTTACTCTGTTGACAAAAAGGCACAACTTGACATTTCAGAAGGTACAACAATAAGCCTGAATGGCCAAGATGTTAAGGATATTACTGTTCAACAATCATATCCAAATGAGGTTGTGACAAAAGATGTGCCTGTTCACAAGAAAAATGATGAGATAATTCAAAGGCAAGATATAAGGTATGTTATTGACAATCCAGTCTATACCTTTGAGCCAACAGGTATTCTTTTTAACCAATTTCAAAGATTAACTTTGTATTATGATGACGAAACTAAAGATGATAGTGGTGTAGGTATTTTAATGGGTAAGCAAGGATTTTG
The DNA here is from genome assembly GCA_964524225.1 of uncultured Methanosarcinales archaeon. Lineage (GTDB taxonomy): Archaea > Nanobdellota > Nanobdellia > Woesearchaeales > GW2011-AR4. The sequence continues at coordinate 11,079 of CAZGEW010000044.1, forward strand.
GATTCCTATTGTTTCAAAACATGAGCCAGAATACAAAAGGGTTTACTCAAATATATTAGGTTTTACAGAATTCACAGCAGTTTATTGTGCGTCACAGCCAATAAAAAGGGCAATTGCAGAGCATTTTTTCAAACCTAGTGGATTATGTTATTTTAATTTGGGTATTACTTTTATCTTTGCAATTGCTTCAGCTGTAGTTTTAGCAGGTATGTTATTTCCACCCGCTATTGGATTTACCGGAACTGGTATTATTGGAAAAACTGCAGCAAGTGTCTATACTGGATTAAAAACTTTAGGCATTACCATATCAACTGCATACACTGCCACAATTGGCATAGCTTATCTTGCAATTTCTGGTATCACATTAGCGACAACAATTGCTGGAGGAATGGGTGCAT
>CAZGEW010000045.1:0-11231 GCA_964524225.1 uncultured Methanosarcinales archaeon
TCATCTCCCCCTTAATCCTTAAGTACTCCTCTTTTGTCAGCTTTGAGCTCTTTGCATTCTGCATTAAAGAATTGATAAGCACATTCTGCTGCCTGCTCCATTCCTTGTCGGGATGGGTTCTCACGTAGTTTGCCCAGTACTCTGCAAACCACATTCTGTCTTCGTCATTGAGTTTTCTTATTTCCTTGGCATCAAACTTTTCTCTTTTCATCTCCCCCTTAATTTCTTTTTGTATTCATTTATTAAATTTTTGTTCAAATGCCCTTTAGCCACAAGCCTCAAATGCCTTGCATCTTCCAAATCCTTGTTGCTCTTCAAAACTTCCTCTTTAAATGCGATTTGAAGTTCGATATAGGAAATTCTAAGCTCAAAATCATTTATCTTTACTACTAAAGGCTCTCTTAAGGACATGTCGTCATAGACATCTTTTGAAAATTTAATCTCAATATTTGGAGAAACTGATGGCTCTAAAGCAAATCTTATGCTGTGCTTTGATGTCAATAAAGAGTACATATCATCCAATTCAGAGGAATTTAAGCACCAATAGCCGTTCTTAATTAGATCTTCATAAAGTATTGCAAGCTTTTCTTTGCTTGTTTTAGGAATAAAAATATCTATATCATCTGTTGCCCTGCCTCTCCCAAGCAATATAGACACATAACCGCCTACAATAACATAATCAGTATGCTTTTGCAGTATTTTTACAAATTTTAAAACAAACTTATCCAACTCATTTATTTCTTTATCAATTTTTATAGTCTTTTTATTTATAAACTTCATAGTCTTGGGGTATTCTCAAACTTTAATAAATTATTGATTCAGGAAGAGAATAATTTTTAAATTATACGTGGTTTTATTATTTATTTAAGATCAAAATTTCTAATGAGAAATCTTTTATTGTAAAACAGTTTAGAGAATAAAAACTTATTTAAAGAACTAAATCATAATCCATTAAGATGGGGAAGATGGTAGAGGAGATAGTTATTACTTATGAAACTCTTTTTGAGCTTTTGCAAAGGGAAAAAGAAAGAGTAGACTTGCAAAAACTAGAACCAACATTTTATAGCGATACAATACGCTACATAAAAGACAAGAAGAAGATTCTTGAAACAAAAAGTGACTCACCCTTTGCTCAAGAAGAAAGCAAAAAGGTAGAAAGGCAGGTAGAGAACATATACAAGTTACTGAAAGAACTTTATGAAAGAAGGGAGAAAAAAATAATAAGGTTGGCACTTGACAAGAGCAGAACAAAATCTAATCTAATAGACACTACAGCACTACTGAGGGAAGAAAAGGTTTTCTTTGATGCACTAACAAACCTTCTGGATAATTATAGGGATGCAATTTTGTATAGTGTGCTTAATGGTAGGCTTCCTTTTATGAATCCTATACAAAAATCAAGCAACCCTAATGATGATTTTAAAACAGCTTTTGAACTTAAAAAACCTGTGAAGCTTGTAAGGTTTATGAACGAGGTACCAAAGTTTGTTGGTCCTGAGCTTGAAGAATATGGTCCTTTTAAGGAAGAAGATATTGCAAATTTACCAGCAGAAGTAGCTGATATTCTTATAAGCAAAGGAAAAGTTGAAGAGATTAAGGAAAGTTGATATTTTTTTTATCTATGATTTTGCTACATTGTCCCAAAGATATTTATGGTATCTTCTATAATTCTCGGTAATTGCTTTGCTTTCAATGGCAAATGCAAAGAATTCTTCACTCCATAAGACATTGGTTGTTTTATCCCCATAAATAAAAATAACACCTGGGTTACCGCTAAACTCTTTTGGTAAAAACCTTACATATTCAAAGGGAAATGGTTTTACTTCCATTTTCATTTCAGCTCTATATATGTTAAACCATTTTACTTTTAACTTTATTCTTCTTTTATTGTAATTAGTCCAAAAATGAGGTAGCAATTTAACTACATACCTACCACTTCCAATAAAATAATTCTCCTTATAATTAAGCATGTCTTCAAAAACAGCTTTAATTCCTTCACTTCCTCTGTAGATTTCAGCTTTTATTTTAGGCTTCATAAATCCAAATTTTTTAATAATGAATGGAATTTCTTTTTCTATATCTCCTTTTATATTCTCCAACTCATGCTTTTTTTCTTCTATATATCCAATAATTTTATTTGGATGGGTTATTTGAAAATATCTTTTTTTATTTTCCACAATATATGTTACTAAGCCACGTTCAATTAGCTTATTTAGAATGTCATAAATGTTTCTTCTCTCAATACCAGTTTTCTCATGAATCTTATTAATAGGTGATATTCCAAAATCTAATAAAGTAGAGTATATTTTTATTTCACCATCTGATAGTCCTATTTTTCTTAGTATTTCCAGTGACATCACTTCAGTTAGATATTGGTATATTTATAAATTTTGTGGTATTGTTAAGATACCACAAATGTTTAAATATTATAACCATTTAATAGTGGTTATGATAAATGATTTAATTAGAAAAGTTAATGACCATTTTAAACATTATATAGTATATGTAAGTTTAGTTTTAGCAACAGTTTTTTCCAGTAGCGCTTATGCTGATGGTATTCTTAAGGGTACCAGAGGCCCGACTAACTGGCAAGTAGATGAAAGAGTAGTCTATTCTAAAAATGAAAAAGATATAGAAACAATCACAAACAATTTAACCTTAAAATATTGGAATGGTGATGAATTTGGAGGATGGGGTTTTGTTAGTGTCCCATACAAAATTATTAATTCTCCTGAAGGGTTTAATAATGGATTAGGAGATATTACAGTAGGCATAGGTCCAAGAGGTAGAATAAATAATCTTTATTGGCTTTCATATGGTGCTTTAACACTTCCAACAGGAATTTCTGAAGGGAAAGTTCAATTAGGAACTGGACGGGTTGATACAAAATTTGGTATATTAATCACCTATTTAACCTCTAACAAAAAATTTGAAGTTGATGGTTCATTCGAGTACAATGTTACAAGAGAGAATAAAAAAGGTACAAATCCACCAAATGAAACATCAATTGGTTTATTAAGTGGTGGAGAGATTATACCTCGAGTAAGGGTTGGAGTAGGAATTACAGACTTAATTAGAGAAAATGGAGATTTTTTATTGAACTTTAGATATATCAGCAGATATACATTTTCACCACAATGGCATTTAGAACTTATTGTAGATAAAGGTGTTGATAGTAAAACTCTTCCAAAAGGTACTAGCATTGGTTTGTCCATAAGGTACAATTTTTAAGAGCTGAAATTCAGTTTTATTGATACAAATTTATTCAGAAACATTTTTAAACAATTCTAAAATACATTTTGCTAATATGAAACTTCCAAAAATTGTCAAAAGATACTGCCCTTATTGCAAAAAACATACAGAGCATAATGTATTATTAACAAAAAAGAAGAACCCAAGTAGCATGACTTATGGTTCCAAGGTCAGAGCAAGAAAAAGAGGTCAAGCTCGCGGCATGGGTAATCTGGGTAGATATTCAAAGCCTGCAATAAGCAAATTCAAGATGACAGGCAAAAAATCCACTAAAAAAACTGATTTAAGGTATGAATGCAAAGTTTGTAAAAAAATGCATATCCAAAGGCAAGGTTTTAGGGCAAAGAAAATTGAGTTCAAGTAATTTTTTCTAATTATTTACATAGGTGTATAAGATAGTCTCCTTCAACCTTATCGTGAAATTTGCTTAAAAAATCACAATTCTCATCTAAAAACTGCCTTACCTCTGAAAAATAAAGAAGTCCCTGCTTGTTTCTTACTATAAAAACAGTATCCTTTCCCTTTAAATTAACCAATGTTTGTCTTAAATCGCGCATCCCTGATATAAAAACCTCGTTATTTGTATCTACGAAATCCATAGCAATATCCCTATCAGACATTAATGCAATCAAGGGAACAACTGAAACATCTCCAAATAGAGGAGTTTCATCTTTTGTTGTTGAATTTATAAAATCAAGTATATCTCTACCCCTCTCAAAACCAGTAAATGCTATTCTTTCTAAAAATATAATGTTTGTTGTTAAATCCCATATAAAAATTATTAATAAAACAGTGATAATAATAATTTTCCATTTCTTAAATTTATTAATATTTAGTAAACTAACAAGATTAAAGCCACTTATAATTGCCAGGAATGGGAATATAATCACAAAATAAAAACTAAATAGTCTGTTTAACATTGCTAAAAATAATAAATAAATAAATGCTATTAAAACAAATAAAGTTACTGGCTTCTTATCTTTAATAAAAAGGAATAATCCTGCAGAAGCAAAGATGATAAAATTTAATTTTATAGTACCCAAATATTCATTAAAATTTTCTTTAGTAGCATAACCTTTCAATAAATGAAATTTATAGACTTGATTTAAATATTCGTATCCAGATAGCAAAATAAAAAATGCATTGACAAATAAAAATATAATCAAAAATCCTAATAATAACTTTATAAACTTTTTTTTATTTAAAACTAAAATAGTGGCAAAGATAACAAATATTGGAACCAAACTTAAGAGCCTTGTTGTTCCAGCTAGAGCAAAAAATAAGCCGGCTATAAAATATTTTTCTTTATTGAGTAGATAATAAATACCTACTAACATAAACATTGTTGCTATTTCTATGCCAAAAGAAAATACAGAACTAAAAATAACCCCGTAACTAAAAAAGAATAATAATATGGATACCAATGCTTCATAATTGCCAAATTTGTGTCTGGATATTTTAAAAATTACGAATCCTGAAACAATGGTAGAAATTAAAGGTATTAATTTTAGAACGATGATATTAAACCCAAATATTAAAAAAATAAAGGCTGTTAAATAAACTTGAAGGGGTGGATGTGCGAAAAAAAAGTCTTTGTAAGGTTGCTTTCCTTCGCTTATAAGTTTTCCCATATAGTAATACGCATTCTCATCACCGGGCTGTGGCGTTTTCAATCCTTTGAATACTATTATAAAAAATAATACTGTCAGAATTAAAAATAGTCCATAAGTTATCTTATTATTTTTTTGTAACATTAAATAAAATATAGTCTTATTATTTATAATTTTTATGTTTGAATTATTTTATAAGAAAGAGAAAGCTATTTAAACGCATAAAATTAACTAATTACGATGGTAAGAATAAGAGAACCAACAAGTAAGTTTATTAAGGTTAGGTGCCCTAAATGTAAGAATGAACAAATAATATTTGGAAAGACAGCAACAAAGGTAGATTGCTTAGTTTGTGGCAAGCTTCTTGCAGAGCAAACAGGTGGCAAAAGCAGGATAAAGGCTAGAATACTTGAGGTCTTGGAGTAACCATTAAAAATGCTTCTTAAAAAACAAGGTTTTCCAGAAGAAGACGAGCTTGTTCTTTGTACAGTTATTAATGTGCAATATCACTCTGTGCTTGTAGACATTGACGAATACGGAAAAAACGGTATGATACACATTTCTGAGGTTGCTCCGGGCAGAATAAGAAATATAAGAGACTTTGTGAAGGAAGGAAAGAAGATTGTATGTAAGGTTTTGCGGACAAATAAAGAAAAAGGTTACATTGACTTGTCTTTGAGAAGAGTTAACGAGTCTGAGAAAAGAAAGAAAATAGATGAAATTAAGAAAGAGCAAAATGCAGAAAAGATAGTAGAAATTGCAGCTGGAAAAATCGGAGTTAAAAAAGAGACACTGTATAATAAAATATCAGAAAGCATAATTAAAAACTACCCATCATTACATCAATTTTTTGAAGAAGCGGCTAAGGATGACACTATACTTTCCAATATGAAAATTGACAAAGAATATATTGAAGTTATTAGTGATGTAATAAAACAAAGGATAAAAAATATAGAAGTACAAATAAAAGGTAGGCTTAAAATAACAACCTATGCGCAAAATGGAATTGACTTAATAAAAGAATCTTTAAAAAAGGCTATAGAAGCTTCGAATGGTAAAATAGCTGTATACTACCTTGGTTCAGGTATTTATCGTCTTATGGTCAATGCTCCTGACTACAAAGAAGCTGAAAGACTTATGAAAAATGCATCAGAAAGTGCAATTAAGTATATAACTAAAAATTCTGGAACTGTTGAGTTTGCAAGAGAAACAGCATAATGAGACACATTTATAAGTGCACCAACTGCAACAATTACACAATGAAAGAAATATGTAGTTGTGGAAATAAGAGCTTGCATATTGGAGCTTTGAAATATAAGCCAAATGACAGAATAGCTTCTTATAGAAGAAAAGCAAAACAAAGTGAATATGTTAAAAGGAGTTTAATATGAGAGAAAATTATTGGAAAATTGTGCAATTTGTTAAGAACCCTAAACTTAATAATCCAATTTTCATTGAAGGATTGCCTGGCATAGGAAATGTAGGTAAAGTTGCTGTGGATTTCCTTATAGATGAACTCAGGGCTACAAAGCTTTATGAAATAAACTCGTATGCATTTCCACATTCTGTTTTTGTCAATGAAGACAACCTTGTCGAGCTTCCAGTTGTAGAAATATTTTACAAAAAATTAAAGTATAACAAGGACTTATTGCTGCTTGGAGGTGATGTGCAACCAATTGATGAGGTAAGTTCTTACGAATTCTCTGAAAAAATTCTAGATATAGCCCAAAAATTTAATGTAAATGAGGTTATTACACTAGGTGGTATAGGTCTTGCAGACATACCAAAAAAGCCAAGAGTTTATTGCACTGGAAATTCAAAAAAAATAATCGAGCGGTACAAAAGCGAATTTGTGAGTAACAAGCTTTATGGAGTTGTAGGCCCTATAGTTGGCGTATCAGGCTTGTTGCTGGGACTGGCGTCAAAGAGGGATATAGAAGCAATCTCATTCTTAGCTGAAACATATGGTCATCCTATGTATTTGGGAATTAAGGGTGCAAAAGAGATATTGAAAGTGCTCAATAATAGATTAAGTTTGAAAATAGATGTCAACAAACTTGACAAAGAAATTAAAGACATAGAAAGTGAAATATTGAAGAAAACAGAGCAACTTACAGAGGTTACTAAGGCTATTGCATTAAAAAAATTACAAAAAAAACTAGGAAGGGATTTGGATTACATAGGCTAACAAAAAAGGTGTCAATTTTGAATTTCAAAATAAAAAAAATAAAAGCGATAGAAGTTCTAGATTCAAGAGGCAATCCAACAATTGAAGTTAATTTAATTGTAGATTCTTGCAAAGTAAAATCAATTGTGCCTAGTGGAGCCTCAACCGGAATTCATGAAGCATTAGAGTTAAGGGATAATGATAAAAAAAGATACTATGGCAAAGGAGCTCTAAAAGCTGTGAATAATGTAAATAAAATAATAGCAAAAAAAATAGTTGGCAAAGATTGCAGAAAGCAAAGAGAAATAGATAGTATCTTAAATGAACTTGATGGAACTGAAAACAAGTCAAAGCTGGGTGCAAATGCAATTCTGGCTGTTTCCATGGCTGTATGCAAAGCAGGTGCAATTTGTTCTAAAAAAGAATTGTATTATTATATCCAAAAACTATCAAATTTAAAGAAATTAATTTTGCCAGCACCTCAAATGAATGTTATTAACAGCGGCAAGCATGCAGGAATAGAAAATGATATACAAGAGCATATGATAACGCCTATAAATTTTAAAAATTTTAGTGATGCTTTAAGAGCAGGTGTAGAAACTTACCATAATCTAAAAGGTATTTTAAATAAAAAATACGGTGTAAGAGCTACTTTGCTTGGCGATGAAGGTGGCTTTGCACCACCAATAGAAAATATTGAAGATAGGTTAAACTTGTTGCTTCAAGCAATAAAGGAAACAGGTTATGATGGCAAGATAAAGTTGGCTTTGGATTGTGCAGCCTCTGAATTCTATGATGATAAAAATGGGAAATACACAATTCTTGATAAAAGATATGGCCAAGCTGAGTTAATAGATTTTTACAAGGAATTAATCAAAAAGTTCCCCATAGTATCAATTGAAGATGGAATGGCTCAAGATGATTGGTATGGATGGAAACTTTTTAACAAAGAGTTAGGTGACAAAATACAAATAGTTGGAGATGATTTGCTTGTGACAAATATCATCAGGATTAGGAAAGCATTAGAAGAAAAAGCATGCAATTCTCTTTTGTTAAAGCTTAATCAGATTGGTACTGTAACAGAAGCTTTAGATGCAGCAAATTTATCATTCAAAAATAAATGGAATGTCATAGTAAGCCATAGAAGTGGCGAAACAGAAGACAGCTTTATCGCTGATTTATGTGTTGGAATTGGAGCAAATCAATGTAAGTTTGGAGCTCCTGCAAGAGGTGAGAGAACTGCAAAATATAATAAATTATTGAGGATTGAGGAGCAGTTAGGAAATAAAGCAAAGTTTGCTAGGATTTAAAAATGAAAAAACCTTTGATTACTCTAACAAGTGATTTTGGAGTTCAAAGCCAAGGAGTTGGCATTATGGAAGGGACTGCTTTAGAAATAAATCCAAATGCATATATTTTACATCTTATGCATGGCTTGCCAGATTTTAATTTGTTCTATGCAGCTAGAATAATGGAAACAGTTAGCTATTTGCCTGTTGGCTATCATGTTTGTGTAGTTGACCCAGGTGTAGGCACAAAAAGAAAACCCATTATCATTAAAACTGGAAGAAATGATTTCTTAATAGGACCGGATAATGGAGTTTTATTACCAGCAACTAGGTTTTTAGGTGGAATTAGAAAGGCTGTTGAAATAACTAACCCTAAATACATGAGACATCCTGTATCGCCAATATTTCATGGCAGAGACATATTTGCACCAGCAGCAGCCTATCTCTCCAAAGGAGTCCAAATAGAAAAATTTGGGGAAGAATTAAATCCAAAAGATTTAGTTAAAGCGCCTTATGAAGAAGCAACAATAAGCAACAATAAGATTAAAGCTAAGATTATATCTATTAACAAGTTTGGTTCACTGCACTTAAACATCAGATATAGTACATGGGATAAATTGAATTTAAAAATTAATGATAGAATTAAAATTTATTTTAATGATAACTCATTAGTTTTACCATATGTGACAACATTTGGAAATGTTAAAAAAGGACATGCCTTAATTATGAAAGATGACTATGGTAGAGTAGAGATTGCTCTAAACCAAGATTCATTTGTTAAAAAATATAAAGTTAAAATAGGAGATAATGTAATAATTCATAAGTAAAAAATTTAACAGCAAAGCTGTTAAATTTTTTCAAATAAAATGAGAAAAAATCTATTATTTATTATACTTGATGGTGTAGGGGATGTAAGAAGTGATAAATTTGGAAATAAAACACCTTTAGAAAATGAAAATTTAAATAGCTTAAATTTTTTATCAGAAAAGGGGATTAATGGTCTTGTTTATGTAACACCCGGTATAGCGCCAGAATCAAATTCTGCAGTTCTGTCATTGCTCGGGTATCCTGCTGAAATTCATGGTGGTAGAGGCCCGTTAGAAGCAATTGGAGCAGGAGTTAAATTTAAGGATGGTATGCTCGGCTTAAGGTGCAATTTTGCAACTTCTGATGTAGATAAGCTAATTGATAGGCGTGTTGGAAGGAATTTAACAAGCAAAGAATCAGCAAAACTTGCAAATGCCATAAACAAAAAGGTGAAATTAACAAAATGCAGTTTTATTTTCAAAGCAAGTATAGCTCATAGAGCTGTGTTAGTTATTAAAGCAAAAGAAAAACTTTCAGCTAATATCTCCAATACTGATCCGGCTTACAAAATTAAGGATGGAATTGCTGAAGCATTGAAAGATTATCCAAAAGTTGTTATGAAATCTAAAGCTTTGGAAAATGGGGCAGAGTTAAGTGCTGACTTGCTTAATGAATTTACAAAAAAATCACAAGAAGTTCTAGAAAAACATCCTATTAATGTAAAAAGACAAAAAAATGGAAAATTAAAAGCAAATGTAATATTATCAAGGGATGCTGGTAATGAAGTTCCAAAACTTTATAACATTTCAAAAAAATATAATAAAAAATGGGCAATTCTTGCTGACATGCCATTAGAAATTGGAATTGGAAAATTGTGCGGCATGAAGGTAATCGATTTGCCATTGCCAACATTTACTAAAAGAGATTATCCAGAAAGGGTTAAAAAAACAATTTTGGCAATGAAAAGTTTTGATTGTATTTATGTACATCTTAAAGGCCCTGACTTATTTGGGCATGATGGTGATTTTGAAGGCAAAAAAAAATCAATTGAAGAAATTGACAAATATTATTTTAAGCCATTATTTAAAAAAATTGATTTGAAAAATACAATTATATTAGTAACAGGTGACCATGCAACACCTTGTGTTTACAAAGCACATTCTGCAGAGCCTGTGCCTATAGTTATTGCTGGCTGGAATATAAAACCAGATGATGTGATAAAATTTAATGAAATGGATTGCTCACAAGGAAGCTTAGGCACTCTGAAAGGTTTACAAGTAATGCCTAAGGTTATGGAATTGTTTAACAAAAATTAGAAATTTTTTATTCATCTTCCGGTTGGAGTTCTAATTTCAACCCAACTTACAGGTGTTTCCCGAACATTCACCCATCCTAGCATGATATATTTAGAGCCAACATCTCCACGCTCATTTGGTACAGGATTCCACACAGTCACCTGTGAACTGATATCCACTTCAAGGAACTCTGCAGGGTGGAGTCCATGGTGAACCGCACTAATAAATGCGCTGAGAGCGGTGATTCACCGGAATTTGGTCCGGATTTGATACGCATTACCTTCTTTTTTCTTGCTTCAGTTATCAATTACTATGGTTGAATCAGGATCAACTTCAAGCACCTCAGAAGTGTCTGCAACCTCTCTCAAGTTTTCGAAATGTACATAAGAATTTTCTACTTTGATTTTACTAGTTGGTCCTAAATAAGTAAGAAAGCCTTCAAATCGAGTGCCACTATTTAAACTATTTTTAATTTGTGCTAGATAACCATTTGAGGCGGTTGACTCAAACCAAAAATTTTTAATAGTAATTCCATTAGCCCAATCAATAACCATTGCACTTTTTTGTGGGCTTGTGACACCTTCAATGACTATATTTTCTAGATAATTTCCTTGAGAATAAACACTTGGAGTGCCTTGGATGACTAAATAAGGCTCAGGTGAGTTACCTGTCCCTCCGCTTTCTTTGAATATATTCTTTATAGTGTTAGCGTTCCCCCTAAGATATAGCAGGGTTTCAACTGGACCAGTGCTTAGGATATTGTCAACAATGATCTCTTGAGAATACTCCTCAAACATGAGCCCATACGCAG
>CAZGEW010000046.1:0-10574 GCA_964524225.1 uncultured Methanosarcinales archaeon
CTAGATATACTAGTATAACCAGATATACTAACCAATATTTAAATTTTTCTTTTTTGTGTTTGTTTCGGAATTCGAGAATAAAGTCTTGATTAGTAAGATTTTAAAGCGTATTCAAATAAAAAATTAGATATTGTATCGGTCATAATTTGATAATATGACCGATAGATTTATATATAAGTTGCTTCTCTAGAATGCATATGGAGAAAGCCCAAATTATAGAAATACTCGAAGACTGGAACTTTTGGACTAAAGATCATAATATAGGCTTAATGAGGGAAGAGTATCTTCAAAAATTAGCAAAGTTGGCTAAAACTGAGCAGGTAATTGCTGTTTTGGGCGTTAGAAGAAGCGGCAAATCCACAATAATGCACCAGTATATTAAAAATATGATAAATAAAAAAATTGATCCTAAGAATATCTTGTATGTTAATTTTGAAGATGTCAGATTTAAAGATTTCAATCTAGAACTGCTGAATAAAATTTATGAGGTTTACTTGGAATATGCGCAGCCAACCAATAAACAATACATTTTTTTGGATGAAGTGCAAAAAATAAAGGGTTGGGAAAGGTTTGCCAGGACGTTGCATGAATTAAGGAAAGCACAAGTTTTTGTTTCAGGGTCAAACTCTAAACTTCTGTGGGGGGAACTCTCTTCAGTACTAACTGGAAGACATTTGGACCTAACAATTTACCCATTAGAGTTTCGTGAATTCCTGATGTTTAAAAAAATTGAAGTTAAAGACAAGTTGGATTTAATTGCGAAAAGGCACAAAATCAAAACTCTCTTAGATGAATATCTTCAGTATGGCGGTTTTCCTTTGGTTTGCCTAAAAGAATCCAAGAAAGAATTGCTAGAAACTTACTTTGAAGACATAATTAATAAAGATGTTATTGAAAACAAAACAATAACTAACGTTTCAAAAATAAAATCCTTAGCAAAATTTTACCTAACCAATGTTGGCAGAAGAGTATCATTTCATAGCATATCTAAATTTCAAGAATTAAGCTTAGACACAATTGAGCGATACTCATATTATCTTGAAGAAGCGTACTTGCTCAATTTTATTAAAAAATTCTCTTACTCAGTTAAGGAACAGGAAAAAACAATGTCTGTTGTTTATGCAATTGACAATGGACTGAGAAACTTAGTAAGCTTTAAATTTAGCCAAGATAACAGTTGGCTCTATCAAAATATAGCTGTAAATTCATTAATAAAAAGATTTGGTAAAGGCAAAATCTTTTATTGGATGAGCCCAACCAAGGAAGAAGTTGACTTTGTTGTCAAACCAGGCTTAAAAGTACAACAGCTAATACAAGTTTGCTACAACATCACCGATCCTGCAACTAAAAAGCGGGAGGTAACATCACTGCTCAAAGCCAGCAAAGAACTCAAATGCGCTAATCTGATCGTAATAACCGAGAATTATGAAACAGAAGAAAAAATTGATAGCAAAAAGATAAAATATGTACCTTTATGGAAATGGTTGCTAACAAAATTTATTTAAAAAATTGCAAAGTAATTTTTGGTGCCCCAGAAATGTAGCACATTTCTGTGGAATCGTTTATTAGCAATAAACCGAAGTTTATCACCTCCCTAAGTTGCTCCGCCTTATGAGTGTCAATGATTAAGGATATATTTAAAGTTTCTCAACGTTTTCAGCTTTTGGACCTTTGTCTCCTTGGACAACATCAAAGGAAACTTTATCCCCTTCTGTTATTGATGTCCCTTCTTTCAATCCGCTTTCGTGGACAAAATATGTATTTCCATCATTTCCATTTATAAAGCCGAAGTGCTTCATCTTATTAAAAAATTTCACTGTTCCTTCAACCATTTTGCAATCAATTCTAAAAAATAGGGACTTATTTATAAATCTTGTTTTTTCAATTTAATTAAACTTTTATATTTCTTATTATTTTATTCAACTTTTTTTTAAATCCGCTTATAAAAGAACATAACGATAAAAATATTATACCCTCAAATTCTGGTTTATAAAATTGATTAAGTCTTCCTTATACTTGTCACTTATATTTCTCTCCTTGATTCTTACAGTATATAAATCAAGATTATCTTTCTTTATTTTAGCATTGATTCTGGAAATTCGTTCATTAATCTTATTGACTCTTGTTACTACCATATTAAGCTTATTTTTCATCTCATTTGGTAAGGATAGAATAAGTAGCTTACTACAATCATCACTTATGTAAAAAATCTTGCTGCCACCAAAGGTTTTTTGCTCTTCCTTTAGAAAATCACTCCATAAGTCTGAGTATTCTCCATCGTTCTTTTTAAGCCTTAAAATCAAAGCTTCTTTGTATGCCCTAGATTTTATAAGATGTAATTCAATTGAGTCATTTCCATTTTCTAAGTCATGTCTGAATTCATCTATGCTTTCATCGTCTATGCTATTAAATGAAAAATATTCTAATGTACCCAGACTTCTATCTATATCTATATGAGAAATTAGATTTTTATAATCATATTTCATACTATCACCCCCCCCCATCATCTCTTTTTGTAGGTAGTGTTTATGGTAGTATTTATATTTATCTAAAGCTTACAAGCCATCTAAAAACATCTTGTAAGCTTTGCTATTCCTAATCTTAAAAATCAATTCCTTATCAGGCTCTTTCGGCTGAGTCATTTCCTCTGGTGACAATATCTTATTTAAATCCGTTCCATCAATCAGCTTATATTTTAAGATTATGTTTTTTATTGACGTATCGTTTTTTAATGCTTCTTTTACAATTTTTGATACAATTTGATAACCAAGATAAGGATTTAAAGCAGTAGAAATTGCTGTGCTTTTATCCAAAAATTCTTTACATCTCTCCTCATCTGCTTGAACACCATCAACACAAAATTCTCTGAACATTTTTAAGGTGTTTGCCAAAATTTTCATTGACTGTAAAATATTATAAGCAATTATTGGGCACATAACGTTTAACTCCAAAATTGAATATTGTGCAGCTAACTCTATTGTTTTGTCTTTTCCAATAACATCATAACAAACCATGATAACACATTCTGGAATGCTCGGATTTATTTTGCCTGGCATTATCGAAGAGCCTGGCTCTACATCAGGCAGCACGATTTCAGAGACGCCTGCTTTTGGCCCAGAATTTAGAATGCTCAAATTATTAGCTATCCTTATTAAGTCTATAGCCAACATTCTTAAAGAATTTGAGAAGGAAACAAAGCAATTATAGTTCTGGGTCAATTCAATCATATTTTTAGTTGTTTTTAAGTCAATTCTTGTAAGCTCGCATAACTTCTTAACAATTGTCTCATGAAAATTTGGATGTGTAGTTATTCCTGTGCCTATAGCAGTTCCCCCTATGCCAAGCTCTTTTAGTTCTTCGCTTGATTGAAGTAATCTAGAGTTATCTTTTGCCATTGAAATAGCATAGCTTTCAAATTCTTGTCCGAGGGTTATAGGTACAGCATCTTCCCAGTGTGTTCTGCCTACCTTCACAATATCCTTAAATTCATTTGCTTTTTTCTGTAGAGAGTCTTCAAAAAATTTGGCTTCCAAAGTCAAATTTTTTGCCAATTGCAAGATGGTTATTTTTGTTGCAGTGGGAATAACATCATTAGTGCTTTGTGCCATATTGACGTGATTGTTTGGATGTACAATATATTGACCAAGTGTGCCTCCGAGCAATTCAGTTGCCCTGTTAGCGATTACTTCATTGCAGTTCATATTGAACGGTGTGCCTGCACCAGCTTGATAAACATCAAGGATAAAATAATCATCAAATTTTCCATCAATCATCTCGTCAGCGGCCTTTACAATTGCACTTCCTATTCTTTCATCAAGTTGTGCAAGCTCCAGATTAGTTAAAGCTGCTGCTTTCTTTATTATTGCAAGAGCTACAAGAAATTCCTTATGGGCTCTAAGCCCACTTACCTGAAAATTTATCTTTGCTCTTTGAGTAAAAGCCCCATAGTAAGAATCAAAAGGGACTTTTATTTCACCCATTATATCTTTTTCAACTCTATAGTTGTCATCTAACGTCTGCATTTTTGTTATATTTTGTGTGTTTATTTTTTAACGATATAAAAATAATATGTTGTATAGTAATACTCAGGACCAAACTTTTTTTTGAATTGTAATAAAGAATCCCCAGAATATCCAAAGTCTGCATATTTGTAGCCTTTTTCTTTTATTTTATTCAAATCGTCGATATTGGCTAACTCTCCTAAACCAATGTATTTGTAATTGTATAAGCCTATAGCTGAATAATAATTCTCGCTATTTGGTATAGACCAACCTGCAGTTATAGTGCATGGTTCACCATTTATAAGTATGGTCCATGACATATCAGCCCCTTCAAAATTATTTTTTATAAAATTGATATACATTTGAGTGTAATAGGTCTTATTTATGCGAGGCCTATATTTCCTCCATTTTAGAACTATATCAATCAATTTTTCCTTATTCACTTCATTTGAAGGAATAGTTTCTACATTATAAGACTTCAAGAATCTGTTTTTTATATTTCTTAATTTCTTCCATCTCTTACCAGTTAAGTTTTTGTCCCATTTTTCCATACTGAATACTGGATTAAGATATGTCTTTACAGGTTTGGTAATACGGTATCTATCAGATTTTTTGAGCATAGCAATAATCTTCTGATAAAATTTTTCTGGAATCGTAACAAGCACCTTCTTATCATTTTTTGTAATTAAAACATATTCTAAGAAATAGCTAAAGAGTTCTAGCCTTTCTTCTTCTGGAGCAAGTATTTCTCCAATCATCTCCCATACTCCACTTTTATATCTTAATGATAGTATACCACAACTCCCATCAAATCTGAAAAAGAACGGTTTTGCATAAGCAGTAGATTGATTATAAAAGGACCAATAATTGTGTTCATACATAAAACCATATTTCTTGATTGAGTCAATTATTTTATTTTTACTTTCATCAATAGTATCTATAACTTCCATTTGTTGTACATCCAGCTTTTTAATTATTTTCATTATTAATCTTTTCTTGGGTATATTGGGAAAAATAACCATTATATTTTTTTTGGAGTTCTGGAAGTTCCCAATCTTCTTCCGTAATTTTTCTTCTGCAATTTTTTGAACCACACTTACATTCCATTTCAAACACAATATCGCTGTTAACTGATTTTGAAAGTACCATAGCATAATCAAAAGTTATTTCCTCATTTTTTTTAATGTCCCTTATAGCAACTAAAAATATCTGTCCTTTAAATCCACTATTTGACTCACAACTGTGATTAAAAAAATCTGTATCTTCTGGTTCTGTTGCTGTCTTCGTACCTAAAACAAAACGCTCTTCTATTTGCATAGTATAATCACGAAGTTCTTCTGGTAAATTTTCAATTTCGTCAATAAACATTACATCACCTCCAAAAATAGCCAATCTTTCATCTTTTTTAATATACTCTTTTGTAAATACTCCTTTCTTATTGATTCTTGAATTCCGTACTTCTAGTTTTGGATTTAACCAACTTGATTTAGTACTCATGATTACCAATGGTAAAGTATAGATTATAAATTTTTTGTTCTCGAATATTCTCAAATATTTTCATTTCATAAATTTAAGTAGCATTTCCTTATCAAATTTCCATATGTTTTTCCAGTAGCCTGAGGTGGCAAAAAAATCAATATATTTGGTTCTTTTTGCTATAGCATTTTTTATGTCAAGTATAGTCATTAACTTCCCAAGATTAGGGATTTTTTGGTTGTTTGCACCACCAATTATAGCATAGTAGCAATCCCTAAAAACAATTCCTATATCAACTGCTTCAATCCTGCCATTTATTTCTAGGCTTATCATTTCCAAAATACCTTTTTTATCGGCTAGTTTTACCATCTTTGATATTCCATTTTTTATTAGTGCATCGTTAAATTTCGAGTCGTCTTCATACTGCTTGATATTTAATTCGACAAGCCTATCAAAATCTTCAAGCTTATTATGATATATTCTATATTTTGGTAATCTGCCAATGTCACGCTTGAAATCCTTTTGTTTTTTTCTGTCAAAAGAGCTAAAGTACTTTTCAAAGTCGTGATTATACTTAGATAAATCCAAATAATAAGTAAACTCATCGTTTAAAAAATTGTAATATTTGCCTTCTGCATGGTCTATACCTTCTATAAAAGTATTGGTTGGACAGTGTTCCAAAAATTGTGCAAGCGTAGTTTTATCCTTCAAAAAAAAAGAATTCCTCTCTGCAGTAAACCAGCCACCAAAATAATTGTACTGATTTCTGCTTTTAATAAAACATAATGGAATAATACCAACTGGCTCTTTTCCTTCGTATCCAACAATGAAGTATGGCTTGTTGTCATGCTCATCATAAAAGCACACCCTAAAATCCCAAACGTCAAACAATCTTTCATTAGGACTTAGGTGATTCCAAAATTTACGACATTCTTCTATATCTTCACAAATTTCTATTCTCATGTTAAGATTCAAATATAAATAAAAAGAATATTTGAATAAAGAACTTACATATGGGTCATAATCAACCTTTCTGGGAAATCTATACCCCTCTTTAAGATATTCTTTTCATACTTAGTTGCTTCAAAAGCCTCAACTAAGTACCTAATGGCAGTGTTTGCATCAAAATTCCTACAAGAAAATATATCCATAAAAACATAATCTTGGTCAGGAAAGGTATGGATACTTATGTGGCTTTCAGCAATCATAACGAAGCCAGACACCCCCTCTGTGCCATGAGCAAATTTATCTAACCATTTAACAACATAAGGCAGTGTCATCTTTGTCATACCAATTTTGCTGGGAAGTTTATTTAGAATGTCATAAACCAAATTCACAGAAGCAAGCTTCCTTTTGTTGCACCCTGATGCATCGATTGTAACGTGCAAACCAAATTCGCTCATTTTGCATTCACAGTTTAAATTACCTCTTTTCAATTCAAAAAACAAATTATAAAACTAGTATTTAAATCTTTTCTTTTTTTGAATTTTTAGACGACATTTTTATAAAAATTTTCAAAATTTTTCCGTTAAAAATTTTCAAAATTTTTCCTTTTTAATTTATCGACGATAAAATTTTC
Source organism: uncultured Methanosarcinales archaeon (assembly GCA_964524225.1). GTDB lineage: Archaea > Nanobdellota > Nanobdellia > Woesearchaeales > GW2011-AR4. The sequence continues at coordinate 7,057 of CAZGEW010000046.1, forward strand.
AAATAAATTTTTTAAAATTTCATAACTTTTTAATTTTTTTATTATTTCTTTTTCCATTTTCAATTTTTCAATTTCTAATTCACAAAAATAACAATAAATTTCATCATCGGTTAAACTTCTTCCACAGTTTTGGCATCTGACAACATTACTCATTTTATTCTGTAAAATGTCGAAAATTTTGCAAAATCATGAAGACAAATGCTATCCCAACTATTATAGAGTAATTTAGTTTGCTCCATTTCAAAATTTTGTACCCATCAAAAAGCCAAAATGGAATCATATTAAACAATGCCAACCAAGAATTAATTATAAATCCATAATAACTTATATCTTCCATAAATGTTGATACCCTAAATAAAGATAAAACTAAGAAAATCAATGCAAGTACAAGATTTAGTATAGGTCCAGCAGCAGAAATTTTGCCATTCTTTTCTGTACTTACCCTTCCAGATATCATCACAGCACCAGGTGCAGCGAACACAACACCAAAAAAGGACATAGCTATAGCTAATAGCAACATAGTGTCAAATGACCTGAACTCTGCAAAACAACCATATCTTTGAGCTGTAATTTTATGAGCAATCTCGTGTAGCAAAAATCCAACTCCAACGGTTAGGGAAGCAATTACAAATTTTGTATAAAAGTCAGAAGAAATAGATTTACTCATTACAATGGCAAATGCTACTGAGATTGCTAGCCAAGCTTTGATTATATCCTTGATTTCTCTTTCAGATGTATTAACATTCCCTATCTTTAATTGTCGACTAGGGTTTAATGAAAACCTTTTTTTAGTGTAATCCATTTTAGAAATCTAAGTGTCAACAAAAATCATATGCTTCTCTGTGCCGCTTAGCTCCTGCATTATTCTTTTGATTATGATTTTTTCAGGATCAGGCATTAATTTAACCCTATTTTTCAGATCAGAGAAGCTTTCAAATGGTTTTTCATCTCTACACTCTACAATCTGCCACATATGCTTTTTTCCCAAGCCAGGTAATAATTCTAATTGGTGCATTCTAGTGCTTAATGGTTGTGCTTTATTAAAAAAATTTACAAATCTCTTAGCATTTTTCTTAACAATATCTTGTATAACAAATTCTAGCTCAGACTTTGCAGTAGTAGTTAATTTATTAAGGTTGAGTTTTCCAACAATATGGTGAATCTTGTCTCTTTTCCCATCACCAATGTAAACTTCCACAAAAGGCTGTAAGTGAACCCCTTTTTTTGGGACTAGTTCTAAAATAACAAAATGCTCTTTGCCTATAGCTTGCACTATAGGAGTCTTCATATATAATGGTCTTGTATCATAAGGATAACCATTAGGTAAAAAATCTAATACAATAGCATTTTCCTCCTTCAATTTTTCCGGTTTTTCTAGTGCTTCCATTTTAAAGTGTTAATAATATTGTGTACTTGTGCAATTCTTGTCTTATTTGGCTATTACTAAATTTTTTGATCGAAATGTACTTTTCATCCAGTATCTTAAGCAATTCTGCTTTTTCTTTTATTAAATACACTATTTTCATATTTATTTTTTGCCTTACTACATTGTTCTTCTTTAATTGCCTGAATAAAATTTTTTCTTTATTGTATACATACTCTAAATACGATAACAACGCTAAAACTCTTGCAACCCAATGCGTAAACACAGGCTCTTTTATTAGAGCTGTGCTAATCTCTTTTGGTGGCGGTAATTTTGCTTCTAGATGCTCTAAAATACTTGATTCTTTTCTCAATACCAAGTCCAAATATTTAAGTTCTTCCCTTTCTTTTATGAGTAATCTTTTTCCAATAGTTGAATATTCTTTTAATAACTGTTTATCAAGCGATACTGTATCTTCAATTAGCTTGTAAGTTATATACTCTAAAGCTTCAAGCTCGTCTTTTGCTAAGTTATCTGGGAGGTTTAATCTTGGGCTGTAGGTTTTTTTTATTTTTGGAGTCTTTAACTCTTCCAAAAATGTTGTCTCAAGGTAATAATTTAGGTTTCTTAGCTTTATTATAATCCTTCTTATAACATCTAACCTCTTTCTAAGCAACTCTAACGTCTTTCTTGTAAATTTCTTTTTATCAACTGAAAACGTTTTTAAAATTGAATCATGAAGCCTCTTAATCAAAATGCTTTTTTTCTTCTCAACTGAGATGTCATATTTGAATAATATATTATCAACATTTTCAATTCTTGAATAAACCTTATTATTAAAATCTCGAAATAATTCATTCGATTCTTCTACTAAGCATTCTTTTAGTCTTAAATGCTCAGAACTTACCACCACCCTCATTTTTTAATAATAGAAATTTCTGTGTTTATAAAGATTATGCAAGAACTTATTTTTCTTCAGAAAATTCCATAATTATGTCAAAAATTTTTTTATAGGACTCATTGCTTACAGTCATGGTATAGCTCTGTAGCACTAGCTTTAACTCATTCAAGGTTGTTGGAGCAATGTCAATTATCTTATGGATATGTTGCTCTTTTAGCCTTGGAATATTAAGCTCAAGTACCTTGTTGAATAATTCATCAGGATTCTTAATAGTGGTAATTTGATTTAAGTACGTCTCTGTTTTTGCTGCTCTAAAATTAAGCTCATTGTCTCTTTTCTTAATTCTTTCGAGCTCTTTCCTCAATTGATAGATGTTAATCGTGGTTTCTGAAATTATTTGCATGTCTACCATTTTATACTCTCCTAAGGTGTACTGGATGTACTATTAATGTCTTTTTCTTTCCTAAATCATCTATGACTATCTCATAGCATACACCTCTCTTGGCTCTTACTATCCCAGTCCTACCCATAAAGTTAGGATGGTACATACCACTATGCACACTTGGTTCTACAGAAAGATGAACAGTATCGCCTAGATTAAATCTTTGAAAATACCTTGTCAAGCTAATCTTTCCCTTGTTTCTTCTACCCTTCCTAAATTTGTATCTTGTTTTGCGCCTTATACCGCCTATTCTCTTGACCATAAATTTCGGAACTTTTAGTATTATAAAAAGCTTTTGTCAATTGATGCCTATTTACATGATATTTATATATTAGTTAATAGAATTTAAACCAAAATGCAACATCTTGAGCAAAAACTAAAAAAATATTTTGAATTGACCTCAAAAGCATTGAGAGCTGTAAAAATAGTTGATAAGCATAAAGCAGAAGCTGAAGACATTCTTGATTTAGCAAAAAGATATTATGAAGATGCAAAATATTTTGAAAAGAAGGGCGACTTAATCAATGCCTTTGGAGCTGTTATTTATGCTCATGCGTTCCTAGACATAGGTGCAAGACTCGGTTTTTTTGACGTCAACAAAGATAACGTGCTTTTTATGGTAGATTAGGTTAGGATAAGTTATTTATTTAAGTTCAAAAAGGGATGAGCAGATAACATTAAGATGTTAAAATTTAGTGTATTAAGCTGGAATATTGGCGGTCTTGGCTACAGTTGGTATTATCCAGCTATAAATTTTAAAAATACCATACCCTTCTTAAATAAGTATACAACTGACATAATCTGCCTACAAG
>CAZGEW010000047.1:0-10569 GCA_964524225.1 uncultured Methanosarcinales archaeon
ACAGTTGCACTTAATAGCATTTCTTTAAGTGTTGAAGAAGGAGAAATTTTTGGTTTGTTAGGACCAAATGGAGCAGGCAAGACAACAGCTATAGACATACTTGCTGGGCTTTTAATTAAAGACTCAGGCGAAGTCAAAATACTAAATAAAGAAATCGATGAAGTTAAGAATGAAATAAATATTGTTTCATCTTATACTTGGTTAACAGGTATAATAAGTGTTTATCAAAATTTAAAGATTTATGCTCAATTATATGGCATTAAAAATTTAGAAAAGAGAATAAATCATCTATTAAACTTATTTGAGATATCAGAACTGAGAAATATACAATACCAAAAACTAAGTGCAGGTCAACAAACAAGGGTTAATTTGTGCAAAGGCTTGATTAACAACCCTAAAGTATTGTTGCTTGATGAATGCACAGTTGGTTTAGACCCGCATGTAGCTAATAAAACAAGAAAAATAATAAAAAGTTTGAAAAATACTACAGCCATCTTGTTTACATCCCACAATATGCATGAGATTGAGCAATTGTGTGATAGAATTGCATTCTTGCAGAAAGGTAAAATAATTTGGCAAGGTCATGCTAAAAAGCTAAAGGAAATTCACAAAAAGAAAACTCTAGAAGAAGTTTTCATCAAGCTTATGAGGGATGAATTATGAATTTTTACAGGATTAATGCATTAATATTAAAATACTGGTATGTAACAAGCAAAAGTCTAGGCAGATTATTGGACATATTTTATTGGCCTCTAATAGGAATGCTCGTATGGGGCTTCACAACATACTACATTTCGGATTTAGTTCAAGATAATTCAGTAATTAATATCTTTTTAGGAGGTGCTATCTTATGGACTGTTTTTATTACGGCACAAACTGATATAGGGATGTATATTTTAGAAGATTTTTGGAGCAGGAATATTTTTAATCTTTTTGCGAGCCCAATGAAAAGTTCAGAATTGCTATCGTCAATTGCAATATTTGGCTTGTTACGTTCGGCTAGTAGTTTTTTATTCCTGATTTCAATTGCCTATTTGTTGTACTCATTTAATTTATTTAAAATTGGAATATTGTATATTAGTATCTTTGCTTTTGGTTTAATACTATTTGGTTGGGTAATAGGTATTTTTGTGACAGCACTAATTTTCAGATATAGCGCTCGTGTTCAATCCTTTGTTTGGACAATAGGATGGTTAATTCAGCCTTTTAGTGCTGTTTTTTATCCATTAAGCAGTCAACCTGTCTGGTTACAAAAAATAAGCTTATTGCTACCCACAACTTACCTATTTGAAGGCATGAGAACAGCGTTAAATAATAATGTAATGGACTGGAAAAAACTATTTATATCATTTACTATAAACATAATTTTATTAATTTTTGCATATTTTTTCTTTGAGAGCTCTATTAAAGTAGCAAAAAAGAAAGGTATGCTGACAAAGTTTTACGAATAAAATGCCAACAAAAGAAAAAGATTACTACAAAATACTTGGAGTAAGCAAGAATGCAACAAAAGAAGAGATTAAGGCGGCTTACAAGAGATTAGCTAAGCAATATCATCCTGATTTAAACAAGAGTTCAGACGCTGCTGAAAAATTTAAGGAGATAAATGAAGCTGCTTCTGTTTTAGGCGATGATCAAAAAAGGACACAGTACGATCAATTTGGTACAGCAGGACCTCAATTTGAAGGATTCTCTGGTTTTGATTTTTCTGATTTTATGTCAGACATCAGTGGCTTTGGTTTTGATTTTGATAGGGTATTTGAAGATTTTTTTGGAGGAGGTCATCACACCAGAAGAAGGCAAAGAGGCTCTGATTTAAGATATGACTTAGAAATTGAGCTTGAGGATGCAGCATTTGGAGCAACTAAAACAATAAGTATTCCAAGACTTGAAAAATGTCATGAATGCAGTGGCACAGGAGCTAGAAATCAATCAGATATTATAAGATGTGATGAATGCAATGGCAGAGGAGTTTATACAAAGACTCAGAGAACGCCTTTTGGGTTATTCTCTACAACTACGACATGCAGAAAATGTAGGGGAGAAGGTAAATACATAAGGAATAACTGCTCTGTATGTGATGGAAGAGGTGTGGTTAAAAAGACAAGAAAGATTGATGTGAAGATTCCTGTAGGAGCTACTGATGGAACAAACTTGCGTATTCAAGGCGAAGGTGAAGCAGGAGAAAAAGAAATGCTTTCAGGAGATTTGTACATTGTAATTCATGTTAAACCGCACAAGACTTTTGAGAGGTATGGAAATGATATCTACGTTAAAGTGCCAATCTCTTTTGTGACAGCAGCTTTAGGAGGTGAAATACAAGTACCAACTCTAAAAGGAAAAGCCACACTTAAAATACCGCAAGCTACGCAAAGCAACACTGTTTTTAGGATGAAAGGCTTAGGCATTCCTGATTTGCATAGTCATCATAATGGTGATCAAAATGTTGAAGTCTACATTACGGTCCCTGAAAAATTAACAAAAAAACAGAAACAATTGTTGGAACAGTTTGAAGATGAATCTGACAAAAAGGATTTTTTTAAGGATATGTTCGGGCTTTTGTAGTATTAGTCAAAATAATGACTTCTCCTTTATCGTCAATTAGAACAGAATGCTCTGCTTGAGTGACAATGCCTTTATTAATTTCAACTAATGGTGGAAACTGATGTATCATGCCTAGCTGTGTCAATTCGCGAATGGCAAAATTTGCTTTTGCACCAAATTTTCTTGTAAGCCATCTTTTAGCAAAAGGCAGTTCATTGTAAGTTTCTATTTCTCTTAATATTTCCCTTGTTATAGAGCTTCTGACCGGTTTTATATGCTCTAACATAAAAACAGTTGGAAGACCACTTTCATGCACAACTCCAGAACCAGTTGTGGAAAAAGGCTCGATAGCAAATACCATGTTTCTCCTCAAAGTTGTTTTATCACCATTATCTATATTTGGAATAGTGGGTTTAGCGTGGATATTGTACAAGTCAAGACCATGGCCTGATAAATTTCTTACAGGATTGTATCCATAACTCAAAACTGTATCATTAATAATCTTTCCAATTTCTCTTAACTCAGTGCCGACATTTATAATTTTTAAAGCTTCCTCCAAAGCTTTCTGTACAGCTTTAACCAAATCATTGTGCTTGCCAGATAAATCAATTGTATAGGCATTGTCACCAATTGCACCATTGACATGCACTCCTAAATCAAGACTAACAACTTGCTCATCAAACAATGTTTTATCATCTTCCTCCACACAAAAATGAGCTGCAATTTCATTGCATGAAATCTGAACAGGAAACGCTGGTTTTGCCCCTAACTCAAAAATTTTATTCTCAATCTTTTCAGTTACTTCAAGCAGAGGATTTCCTTTCTTAATCAATGATTTTCCGTATTCAAGAACCTCGGCAGAAATTTTGCCTGCTTCGATATAGTTTTGTTTGGTTTTCTCATCCATTAAAGAAAGTTTGAGAAGGATTTATTTAAAGATTTTTGTGTTATTAAACCTAATTTCTTATTTTCTATAAAGAAAAAAATCTAATTTTCTTAAATTTTTGGTTGTATACCAGTATACAAAATAGTAATCTTTATATACTAGTTCGTATATTGAAAATAGCCCAAATCTAAAAATTTGGTTAATAATTTAAAAAATTAGTGGAACTTTATGTCCCACAAGGTGTCAACGGACTTTGCCGTTGGAGGTGTAAAATGGGAATGGATTTTGTAATTGAGAGTGCACTAAAACAACAAGTTGCACAAACAGATGATTTGCAAATAGGCCAAGCCAACATCAAGGTTATTGGATGCGGCGGAGCTGGCAGCAATATGGTAAGCTGGCTATATAGAAAGGGAATAAGAGGTGCTGAAATTATAGCTTGTAATACGGATAAACAACATTTAGAAATTACTGAAGCAGACAAGCGCTTCTTGATTGGAAGAGAACTAACAAGAGGCTTAGGCTGTGGTGGTTTTCCTGACAAAGGAAGTAAAGCAGCTCAAGAAAACATACAAGAAATAAAAGAGGTTTTAAAAGGTGCAGATATGGTTTTTGTGTGTGCTGGCATGGGTGGCGGTACAGGAACAGGTGCAGCACCTATTGTAGCTCAAGTAGCAAAGGATTCTGGAGGTATTGTCATTGGTACTGTGACTATGCCATTTAAGATTGAAAGGGCAAGAATTGATAAAGCCGAGTTTGGACTACAACAATTAAGACAAACTTCAGATACTGTAATTGTCATTGATAACAATAGGCTTGTTAACATAGCTGGGAATTTGCCTGTACAACAAGCATTTGCAGTTGCCAATGAGCTTGTATCAACAATGATAAGGGGTATTGTGGAAACTATTGCTGTTCCATCATTAGTTAATCTTGATTATGCTGATGTCAAAGCTATAATGCAAGATGGCGGAGTTGCTGCAATTGGAGTAGGTGTCTCTGATACAACTAACAGAGTAGAGGAAGCTGTAAAAGGTGCATTAAGCAATCCATTACTTGAAATTAGCTATAAAGGAGCAACTGGAGCTTTAATCCATGTTGAAGGTGGCCCTGATATGACTCTTGATGAAGTCAATAAGATTGGTGAGATAGTAACAGAAAACCTTGACCAAGATGCAAATGTCATTTGGGGCGCAAGAGTTTCAGAGACGATGAAAGGCAAACTAGCAGTAATGACAATAATTACAGGTGTTAATTCGCCATGGATACTTGGTAAAGCTGATAGGAAAACAAGGGTAATTGAAGCTAAGAGAATTAGCGACGAGCTTGGAATAGATTACTTTACTGATTAAAAAAATTTCAATCGAAGATTGAAATTTTTTTACAAAATCACAAAGGAAAGAACACAAGGTGAGTACTATGACCGTAGATGAAGACAAAATTGTAAAAAAAATGGTAGCTGAAATTGCAGACGCTAACGAGAAATTTCTAGATAGTTCAAGAGATATAGAGAATTTCAAAAGAATTGTTCCAGTTCTTCTTGAAAAAGGGATTGACAATGTAAATCTTTCAATGTTTGATGAAGCCACTAAATCAAAACTTCTTAATGCCTTGGGCGAAGAATACATAAGAAGAGGCAATATGAATGATTCTGTCAAAGCATTTATCTTAGCAGGAAATAGGCATAGACTTGTTGAAGTAGGCGAGCATTATGAAGAAGTAGGCTTGTTTGGAAATGCCATTGATACGTATAGGCTTGCTGACGATAATGATAGTTTACTCAAAATTGGGAAGAAGTGCCTTGAGAATGGTCATTTTTCAGATGCGATAAAAGCATTTAGGCTATGCAATGATGTAGAAAACCTTACAAATGTTGGAGATGAATGCTTCCAAAAAGGCAAGTGGGATTATGCTATTGAGATATTTAGTGCAATAAACAATACATACAAATTAGTCGAGATAGGTGATAAATGTCTAAAAGATAGACAAATTGGTTATGCTGCTAAAGCTTATGAGCTTGCACATGACAAAGAAAAATTAAGCTCGTTAGGGGATGTCTGTTTAAGAGAAGGATTGCTTGCAACTGCACTAAAAGCTTACTCATTAGCAGGCAACGACATGATGGTAACTTTTATAAGAGAAAATTTTGGGAATAAGTTATCAAGTTTTTAAATTAAAATTGAAATTTTTTATGTCAAAAACCACCCATCACAGATGGGTGGCATGAAGCGAAGCTTTATTTACGAACACATTGATGGTGGTTTTTGAGCATCTCAAAAATGCTCGCATTTTTGATGATCATCGGAAATCTGCTGATTTCCGAGATGCTCGAAAATATACCATCTTGTGCAAGCACATTGGACTTACGTCCATTAGTCAAAGACTAATGGTATATTTTCGACATATTAAAAATGGAACAGCTAGATGCTTTCACACAAAAAAGATTTGAGCTAATGATAGAGATGGCTACAAAGAAGCTGCAAAATGAGATAATTACTTTGAAAGAGCAGCTTACATCTTTAAACAGCGAGATAGGTTCGCTAAGAAGCCAGATAGCAAGAGTACAGTTCCAGCCCCAGCTTAATAGCCTTTCTTTAGATGAAAATAAAGAAGCAAAGCCAATCATACAGCAGAAAAAGCATGTTGAGATTATTGACTGCAGGCCTGAAGGTGAGAGGTGTGAAGAGTTCCAAAATAGCTCAGCTAAAAATGCAGAGCCATTAAAGCCAAGGTATGGCGACTATAAGTCAGAGGATGTAAGCATTGACAAATTCTTCTATTTTGGCAGGAAATAAATTATATTTGGCGGTTTTCAATATTTCCCAGGCTGTTATGGAAAGATAGATAAGATATATAACCAGCAATAAAATCTATAGCTCTCCTTTTATCCTCAGATACTGCTTAGGAGTTAACTAGATTAAATCTTTAATATCATTTCTTAATTTATTATGGGTTACATATTCAAGTCTTTTAATGTTTCAATCCATGCTTCGCACAAATTATAGTGCTCGGCTTTTTTGTCTGCCATTAAAAAAGCCTCGCCAATAAATACATTAATTAGTGAATATTTTCGAGGCAAAAATTCTATGTGTGGAATGCGAGAGCGAGCTCGGAGCGATGCTCTCGCTCGCTCAACTACGAAGAATTTTTGCCGAGTGTAACTTTTGTTGCGAAGCGACGGATTGAATTTTTAATTTTAATAGCATTTCTTATTGAAATTATGAATCAAGTTTTATGAATTAGTGTAGTTAACTTTGAATTCTTTACATTCTTCATATAAGTTTAAATTACTAATAATATTCCAATATCTTATGCAAGCAGAAATTCCAAAATCAAAAAATATAGAAATCAAACCAAGATTCATTGAGCGTTATTCAAAATTAACAAATTGGGAAGAATTTAAGAAGTGCTGTCTTTCTTTTTTAAGACGTTCTATAAGAGTCAATACCTTAAAAATATCAATTAAGGGCTTAAAACAAAGGCTAGACAATGAATGGAACCTTAAGCAAATACCATGGTGCAAAGAGGGCTTTTGGATTGAGCATGCAAAAAAAGAGAGAAGAGATATTGGCAATTTGATTGAGCATTCTTTAGGTTATTTTTATACACAAGAGTCAGCCTCTATGATACCCCCTATTGTTTTGGAACCAAAGCCAAGAGATATTGTTTTGGACATCGCCGCATCTCCTGGAAGTAAATCAACACAGATTGCACAATATATGAGAAATAAGGGTATTTTAATAGCAAATGATTATACAATAGATAGGATGAAACCATTATCAATAAATTTGCAAAGATGTGGAGTTGCAAATGTACTCATCACTTTGATGGAAGGGCAATGGCTAAAGAAATCTGGAATTGAGTTTGATAAGGTGTTGGTTGATGCACCATGCTCTGGAACTGGCACAATAAGGAAAAGCTTAAAGACGCTTAGTATCTGGAATCCTGATATGGTAAGAAGGCTTTCAATAACTCAAAAGCAGTTGATTGAAACAGGCTTTAATGTTCTTAAGGATGATGGTACTCTAGTTTATTCTACCTGCTCTTTGGAGCCTGAAGAGAATGAAGGGGTTATTGATTTTTTATTAAATAAATACAGCAATGCACATATTGAAAATATTGAACTAAATATTAAGAGGAGCGATGTTGTTTTAGAATTTGAAGGCAAAAAATATAACGATAAAATTAAAAAATGTCTTAGAATCTGGCCACAAGATAATGACACAGAAGGGTTTTTTGTCGCTAAGATTAAAAAATATTAACGATATCAAAAAATGTACTATTTTAACATAACTAGAAGAGAATTTCTAAGAGAATCTCTAGAGTATTTATCTAAAACTGGTCAAGGTATATTTGGTTTAGCTGCAATTATCCAAGGTATTGATATACAATTTTTACAATTATTGCATTTCAAGAATTACGCCATTAAATTTTATGAAGATTTAAAAAACAAAAAATTGTCTGTAAGGTGGCCTATAATCTATAATGGTATAATTGATAACAGTAGAGTTTCACTACATGTAGAAAGAATTTTTGGGGATTATGATTTAGAAATGAGAGTATATGATGCTGAGGCTGTAAAGCCGAGTTTGTACGGTTGGCGAGAAGGAAAGGCATTCGATACATACATAGATGCAGGCATCAAGGGGCATCTTCTCGGTGCTAACGATCATACTCACATCCTAGATAAAACAAAAATGGAGGTAATGTATTATGGTCCTGAGGGTAGCTATGAATTTAGGAAATGGAGGAAACCTATGAAGAATGAAATTTGTAGGATTGACTCAGAGGTTTTTGAAGATTGTATAGATGGTACTGCTTACCATAATCCAAAAGGATTAATTAATCCTACTGAAAAACCCATATTAACTGGAGTATATCAACAAATAGGGCACGAAGCCTTACTCAAAAGACGAAAATTGGAAATGAAACAGAGTAGCATGAAATATCAAAAATATCTTAAAGAAATAATTGAAGAACTTGAGAGAGAATGGAAATTGAAGTTTTGATTGTTTTATTTTTCTATTACTAACATGAAAGGAATTAATGAATTTGTAACAATCGAAGATTTTAAACTATAAAATGGATTTAGAATGTATTGCTAAAAAGATGTGGTATGCAAGAAATCCACGAATAGGGTTAGTTTATGCTATTGTATTGATTTTTTGACACTTTATTTAATCCCAAAACTCTTATTTGTCATCTCTATAGACTTATCACCATCCTTAAATCCCATCATTGCTCTTATACAATCAATATTTTCTGGTATGACATTGCTCTCCTGATGAATAGCTTGCATATAAAGAAGCTTGTTGTAAGTGTTAGAAGTTATTCCAATTGCTTCCTTCCAAACGCAAATCTCAGGCATATCACCTCTTAATCTTCCTAAATCTCGAGCAAATTCCATTATCTCTGCAGTTGACCTTAAATGCTCTGCATTTCTAACAACTCTTATCCTTGTGGAATTCTTGAATAATTCAACAACCTCCTCAACTGTTGCTTTTTTCTTCAAATCAACAGTAACTGTATGCAAGTGCATTAGCGTGGATGGAACGCTTAAGGCAGTTGTAAATATTTCAACGTTGTGAAGCACTGTTTGAACATCTGGGCCGTGATGACTTGGCATTTCAAGAACAGGAACAATTGCATTTATAGGGCCATGATGAATATCACCAGGATCAGCACCTCTTCTTATCATAGTTGCATGAACGCTTAGAATTCCATATTTTCGGTTAATAGCATTCAGAGTCCTGCACAAGCCTGTAGTATTACAACTCACAATTCTTACATAATCTTTGTTAATTGCTTCATTATAATTGCATTGAGCAACAAAGCTTGTGCCTATAACGTCATGTTTTTCCCCGCCTTGAAAGATTGCTTTGACTTTTTTTGGTTTATAATATTTATCAAGATTTTCTTTTCCGACTTTTTTTGGCGTTGCATCAACAATTACATCAACCTCCTCTAGAAGATTATTTATGTCACCATCTGGCTTTATGTGATTGAGCTTTAAATCATTGTCATCTGCAACAGTAAAAATTTTGTACCCTTTTTGTTTTGCAACTTCGGTATTAAAACTGTAGGAATGAGCTGTTACTCCAATTAGCTTCATGTCCTTCTGCATAGCAACAGCATCTGCAACACGCTTTCCTATTGTCCCATATCCATTAACCCCTACTTTAATAGTCATTTTGCGATTATTTCGTATAAATCTTCATAGCGTCTTCGACGCCTTTTCCTTCCAATGTGATCGCACTAATTGCATTTGCCATTTTAATTGCCTCGTCTAATGGCTTTTGATGTATGTTTCTTCCAGTGGCATTGCCATAACAACCGCTAATATTTATCTGCTCCCATGTTTCCTGTAAAAAGTCTTTAACATCTTTTGAGCCTCCACCAGCCGTTATTACCCTTGTTCTTTTGCCAGCTGCCAAAATTGCTTCTTTAAACGCTTCAGATGCTTTGCCTTCTTTTGGTTTTGGATAATTAACCTTAACAAAATCAGCACCAAGACAAGCTCCTACTCCAGCAGCACCTGCAACTATATGCGGATCTTTTTCATCAGGCACAGCTTTGCCGCGAGGATACATCCAAAAAACTGCAAGCAATCCATTTTGGTGAGCGAGAAATGCCGCTTGTGCAGCTTCTTTCATCATCTCATTTTCAAACTCGCTACCAACATAAACAGTATAGCCAACACCCATTATGTTTAACCCCGAATCTTTTTTAAATTTAAGCACATCATTAATTGACCAAATAGCTTGGCTTAACGGGTCTTTTTGTGCAGTTTTAACAAGATGTGATTTAGAATTAAGTTTTACAAGGTAAGAGGCATTCTTGTAGCTTAATCCATATTTTGCTATCAATCCAAGCTGTGTTGCAAAAACTCCTATGCGAGCTTTACTTGCTATTCTAAATAAATGCTCAGGCTCAGCATCATCTAATGGTATGCTAACTTCTTTATCACCTGCCTTCATTTTTCCATAAAAATCATCATTTAAATGCTCAATTTTTTGGTCACCTGCAAATAGCATTAATCTACCTGTGTTATGTGTTATTCTTAGATAATGTTTAATGTACTCTTTTTCCATCTCCTTTGGAACATCTGCAGGTACAATCACATCTTTTTCTGTTATATG
>CAZGEW010000048.1:0-10344 GCA_964524225.1 uncultured Methanosarcinales archaeon
CACCTAATTGGCAATGCACTTCTTGGTCAACATGCTCTGGAAGCATTCAAACTAGAACATGCAGTGACGTGAATACTTGCGGAACAACATCAGGCAAGCCACCCGAATCACAAAGCTGTACAGTAACAACATCTGTTCAAGGCATAGCAACAATTAACATTATCCCTCCTGACTCGTCTAATAACTTTATGATTGAAAGTGGTGACAATATTGCAATAACTTCTGGAGATAACAAGATTAAAATTTCAGCAAAGGTTCCACCAACTTATACTATCAACGTTAAAGACTTTGGTGCTAAAGGAGATGGTATTGCAGATGATACTATTCCTATTCAAACAGCAATAGCAAAGGCAATTGCTAATAAAAACACAGCAGTTTTCTTTCCTGCAGGAAAATATAGAATTGTTAGCGCTAGTATTTATTTAAATGGCGCAACTAATATTGCTTTGCTTGGAGTTCCATCAGCAACTACTTTGCTGATGGAAAACTCCGGCTTTAGTCAAGCTACAGACAGAGAGCCAACTGTTATTGATTATCTCACTATTAGAGATTTACACTTTGTAGGGACTTATACAGGAACTCAAGAACATTTCGAACAGGCAATTTCAGGTGGAGATAATGGAGGAGGTGGCTTTGGACTACATGGCACTACAAAACATCTTTATCTTATTAACAATATTTTTGAAAATGGATGGAGCGGTATATATGCTGATAACCTACAGCAATCATTTATTGTCAATAACGAATTTAGGAATTGGGGAGGAACAGCTGTACAGCTTGCAGGAGCCTCTGATTTGTCTATTGCAAATAACCATTTTATAGTTGATTATGGATGGTGGTCTGATGATGGCATTGCAATTGGCGGAAATTCTGCTTATAGAATTGTAATAAGTGGCAATGTATTTGACAAAAATAGTGATGTTTCATCACAACAGCTTGTAAATCGTGCTGTTGTAATATCTATTGCGGAGCCGCAACCATGGGCACCAAATCCAATTGGTGAAGATATTGTTATAAGCAATAATGTAATTCAAGATTTTGCAACAAGTAATCCAAATCAATATGGCGCCATCTCTTTAGAAAGTGATAATCAAAGATTGAGAAGGGTTAATGTTGTCAATAATGTTATTTCAAATGTGCCGATAGGGATTCAAACTTCAGGTGGCATTAGGGACATTCTGGTTGAGGGAAATGTTGTTGGCTCAACCACATCAGATGGACTTCGTATATGGGGAGGGGATTTAACTGGGGAAAATAGCAGAAATATAAATATTAAGAATAATGTAGTGCGTGATGCTGGCAGACATGGCATTTATGCAAGGGTCCTAGGACAACCTACCATTATAGGAAACAGTGTACGAAATTCCTTAAGTGATAATCTCCATATAGAAGGTATAGAGTTTCCAACAATTGTAGGAAACACACTATCAGGAAGTAAAGCTAATGGGTTAGTAATTAATGATTCAGCTAATATCGTTGTGACAGGCAATACAATAAGTGAAAATGCTCGTTATGGTGTAGAACTAGGATATTTTGGTACTTTCAACAAAGCCACATTTACCGGCAATCTATTTGAAAAAAATAATCTTGGTCATGTGGGTTCAACATGGCATGAATCAAGCTCTATTCCATTACAACAAACTTATAGCGGAAACACAAATGTTGCTGATGTCGTTTTCCCACAATCCATTAAGATTAATTATGATGAATCAATAAACCCAGCTAAAGCAGATATTGTACCTCAGAGCAGTTTAATATATGTTAAGTGTGACGATGCTGATGGATGTGATATAACAATTAGTGAGCAAGGCATATCAATTGGCCAGCTTTTAGAAATAATCAACACCGGCATTAATAAAATTACCTTGATAGATTCTACTGGTGTTGTTGAATTGCCAAAACAAAAAATCGGGCTTGGGCAATATGATTCGTTAACATTAAGATACATTTCGGATAGGTGGGTATTAATTTCATCGAGTGATAATTGAGACTTGATTTTTATGCGAGTAGCAGTATATTACAACAACAAAGACGTTAGAATAGAAGAAAGACCTATTCCAAATATCAATAACGATGAAATTCTTGTCAAAGTGATTGCAAGCGGTATTTGCGGCACAGATGTAATGGAGTGGTACAGAATAAAAAAAGCCCCATTAGTTCTTGGCCATGAGATTAGTGGAATTATTGTTGAAGTTGGGAAGAATGTTAAAAATTTCAAAATTAATGACAGAGTTATGGTTTCTCATCATGTACCTTGCATGAAATGTCATTACTGTTTAAACAACCACCATACAGCTTGTGAAACTTTGCATAAAACAAATTTTGAGCCAGGCGGCTTTGCAGAATACATTAGAGTGCCAAAAATAAATATTGAGCTTGGCACTTTTAAATTGTCAGATGAAACTTCTTTTGATGAAGGAACCTTTATTGAGCCTTTAGGCACTGTTATAAGAGCTCAAAGATTAGCAAATTTAAAGGAAAATGATACATTGCTAATAATAGGAAGTGGTATATCAGGTTTGTTGCATATCAAACTTGCAAAATCAAAAAATGTCAAAAAAATAATTGCAGTTGATATAAATGAATACCGCTTGGATGCAGCAAAAAGATTTGGTGCGGATTTTACTCTTAAGTCTGATGAAAATTTGATTGAAAATATAAAAAAAATAAATTATGGGAGATTAGCCGATGTCGTCATTGTTTGTACAGGTGCTTTATCAGCGGCTAAACAAGCTTTAAAATGTGTTGACAAAGGTGGTACAATTTTATTTTTTGCAGTTCCAAAGCCAGATGAAAGTTTTGAAATTCCAATTAATGAATTTTGGAAGAATGAAATAAAAATAATGACAAGCTATGGTGCAGCTCCTCATGATTTAAAAGAATCATTAGAGTTAATTAAAAATAAAAAAATTAATGTTAATGATATGATAACTCATAGATTAAGATTTGATGAAATTCAAGAGGGATTTAGGTTAGTTGCAGAGGCAAAAGAATCATTGAAGGTGATTGTTGAGATGGATAAATGAGCAAGAAAGGAAAAAATTAGTTCAGGACTAATTTTTTCCTTTCTTGTATTTTTTGAATAATCCTTGCTAAAGATAATATCTGCTTTATTTGATAAAAGAAAAACTGCTCCTGATTTATATATCCCATCGCATAATATGTTATTACCTATTTTAATTGGATTTGCCATCTTTTTGATTTAGACTATTTTATAACTTGCATTATATGAATTGAGATAAATATTGAGTTATTTGTGAATAAGCAGATTCTCCACTTGGACCGTAAATACTACCTCTATCACTACTTATTAACGCCCATGAATCAGAACCGTATTCTGGGATGGGTTGGTTATTCTTAATCCTAAATGAGAGGTGTGTAATTGAATTTAAAGACTCTCTAAAACTTAAAACAGGATATTTTATTCCATGCTTATACACATCATATTTTCCATTGCCCTTTTTCTCAACTTCAAAAATATTCATAGATTTTAGATTCATCAAACTTTTGTAGAGGCTTCCCTTATAATCTGGGAATTCTACCTTGGATTTATTGTTTGCTGCTTACGCAAGGCATGAAAGAGTCAAGAAAATTGCCTATAATCCTGAAGAGGATAAAAATGCTGTTGTTTACTTGCCAAGATTAAGTTTTAAGCTTACCGAAAGCGAAAAGAAAGTTTTGGAAGCAATTGGCAATGATACTTATGAAAATCCCACAGAACTTTCTAAAAAAGTTGATTTGTCAACGGCAATGCTTTACAGGGCGATTGACGAGCTTAAAGACAAGGATTTAGTAGCGACTGAGGGCGGCTTGAAGTTGACTGATGCGGGGAAGATTGCGAGGTTGTGAGAATGAATAACGAAAATAATATTATTGAGGAGTCAAGAAGTATAAAAATTGAAGAGCTTCAAATATCAGAGTTTATTCCAAAGAAAATGACAGAAGATGGAAAATTTAAGTATTCTTACACAATACCAAAATTTCAAAGGGAATTTGTTTGGGATTATACCGACCTTAAAGATTTATGGGATAGCATTTACAGAAATTATCCCATAGGCAGTTTTATGATATGGGAATGTGAAGATGAATTACCAGATAATCGCCAAATTGCAGATAATATTTGTTTAGTCCGTTCAGAAGGAAATACCTTCAAGTATATCTTGGATGGACAGCAAAGAATAACTTCTTTAATAGTTTCGATATTCAAAGGCTTAAAAAAGAGAGAAGGAAAGAAGAAACCTTCTGATTTAACTTTGTATTTCCATTTAAAAAATGCCAAGAATGAAATTAAAGAAAGAGATTTTGAAAACAAAAAAAAGATAAATCTGTTTTTTACTAAAAAAGATATAAATACCTTGCCACAAGAAGAAAAGAAATATTTAATAGAAATCTCAAAATTAATAAATTTTGGTGATACCATCTATTCAAATTTTTATGATGCAGGTGAAAAAGATATTGCTAGGTTGTATCAAAATATTTATCAGAGAATTACCAGCAAATATAGGCTTTCAGTGATAACCCTAAAAAACATTCCTAAAGAAGAGGTATGCGAATTATTTACAAGGGTTAACACTAAAGGCAGAAAGCTATCAGCTATAGATCTTATTACAGCATACACTTATCGGGACGATTTCTATTTAAAAAGTGAGGAGTATCTTGGAAAATTATCTGGAGATTTGAGTAGTCTTAATTATGATGACTTAGATGAAATGTTATTCATTAGGCTTATATCAATGGTAGTCAAGGGATCTTGCGCAGAATCGGACATATTTGAGCTTAAAGCGTATGATTTTAAGGAAAATTGGAGTATGGCAGCGGATGCTATCAAAGAGGCTATTCAGTTTTTAAGAGATTTAAACATTACTTCCTCTTTAATTATACCTTACAGCCCTATGTTAATTTCGCTTTCATATTTCTTTTATTTGTTAAGGAAAAAAAGAGAAACTTTTACTGATGATGTAAAGAATAGGATTGTCAAATGGTTTTGGGTAAGGTCATTGAATGGGGATTATCAAGGTGCAACAAATGAAAAGGTAAAAAATGATTGTTCCTCTTTCAAGAATTTTATAGAATCAAAAAGCGGGTTTACTTTTAATTTTTCAAGAAATATAGATACTAATAAGTTGATTAATGAAGAATTAAGACTATCAAGCGGATTCTGTAAAACCTTATTATGCTTGATGGCAAACAACAATCCAGTTGATTTTACAAACCACAAACCGGTTGATATATATGATGTTTTGGTTGAATACAAAAAAAGTGAATATCATCATATATTTCCTCGTAAATCTGATGTTGGAAAGAAATATCCTGAAGAAAAAATTAACAGTATTGTAAATATCTGCTTTTTGCCAAAAGCTTCGAATAAGCATGTGGATAATGATAACCCATCATTATATTTTGAAAAAAAAGTTAAGCAAAAAATGAGCAGTATATTGAAGACTTGAAAAGTAATCTCATACCTTCGGATACTTCTTCAGGAATATGGAATGACCATTTTGAGGAATTCCTTAAGCAAAGAAGTTTAATGATATTAGAAAAAATTAAAGCATTAACAGAATAACAATGCCCACTACTTACTCCCACTCCCGTTTAAGCTGCTTCGAGCAATGCCTTTTAATAATACAAAATAAGCCGAAACCTTTATATATAACAATATAACCACAATTATATTATAATATAAATAAGATTATATTAACTAAAATGGCAGAAGAAAAAACAGAGTTTTACAATAGGGAAGAAGAGCTTGCGATGCTCAACGAAAAACATGCTGCAATAGAGACTTCTGGAAAGGGTGCTATGCTGGCGATTTTTGGCAGAAGGAGAGTTGGAAAAACGGAACTCATAAAGAAATTCATTAAGAAGTGCAAAGAGCAAAAGCTGTATTTTTACGTAGACCTTGCTGAAAGAATAGTAATCCTAAACTCTTTATCAAAAGCGATAAAGGAGCAGCTGAATGAAGATATTATTTTTGAAGATTTTGAGGATTTTTTCAGGCACATAGCTAAAAAATCAGATAAAGATAGCTTTATACTAGTTATAGATGAATTTCAAAGGTTTTTGGACGTAGCTCCAGAATTCATAACTTCTTTGCAGAAACATTGGGACAACACTCTCAAAAACAACAAAATTATGGTTCTCTTAGTTGGCTCTTCGATAGGGATGGTGCAAAAAGTAACCAGCAGCAAGGCGGGGGCGTTATACGGAAGGGCGCAAAAAATTAAAATTTCTCCGTTTAAGTATAGTAACTTCAGGCTGATGTTTAAAGAATTGAGTGAAGAGGAGAAAGTAATAAGGTATGGGGTATTTGGAGGAACCCCTTTCTATCTTGAAAAAACCAAGCCATTTAAAGAAACTTTTGATGCAATTCACGAGTTGATAATAAAAAAGGATTCCGAGCTTTCAGAAGAGCCAAAAAATCTCCTAGAATATGAAAATGTAAGGACTCATGCAAAATACAATTCTATACTACAATCAATATCCGCTGGAAAGGAAATCTTAAAAGAAATTCAGGATTTTACAAAAATGCCTGTTTCCAGCCTTCCGCCTTATATATCCAAACTTGATGCTCTTTTGGACTTAGTCAAAAGAAACGACCCAATAAATGGCAAGGAGAGGCTTGGAAGATATAAGATAACCGATAACTTCTTCAGGTTTTGGTATAAGTTTGTATTCGAAAACCAGTCTGCATTAAACATGGGCGCAAGAGACCAAATTCTAAAGCTGATAAAAAGTGAGTTGAACGCTTACATTGGAAAAATATTCGAGGATATTGTTAAGGAAATGTTGATTCTTTATAATGGAAAAGACGTCAATGACCATAAGATAAGTTTTGAGAATATTGGCTCATGGTGGGATAGGAATAATAACGAGGTTGATATTTTAGCTTATGATTCCAGAGAAAAGACTTTTTTAATTGGAGAAGTCAAGTGGGCTTCTGAAAAGCTGGACGTTGATGTTGTTGAGGAATTGGCAAGAAAATCAAAGCTAGTCGGATTAAGCGGAGCATACAAGCTATTGTTTGTCTCAAAGAGCGGATTCACTGAAAGGGTTGTAAAGCGCATTGGCGAAATGAATGCGTTGCATTTAGATTTAAATGACGTTGGAAGATTGTTTGATAGATTGGAAAAGTGATATAATGGTAAAATTATATAGATTATAAAAAATTATTAGCCCTCGGAAAATTATCGTTTATTCCAACATTACATACATCATTCCCCGCCAATCACTGCTGTCTTAATATCTTCCCTGCACTGACAATCAACATAATTTATTTTTGGTATTGTAGCAATTAACAGTTTTTTAACATTATCAGCATTCTTTTTCATTACACTTAAAACTTCATCTATTGTAACTGCTGGTCTGTCTTCCATAAAACAATCATAATCAGTACTCATTGAAATAACTGCATAACAAATTCCTGCTTCTCTTGCCAAAACAACTTCAGGCACAGTTGACATATTAATTACATCAGCATTCCATTGCCTGTACATCTGGCTTTCAGCTTTTGTAGAAAACCTTGGACCTTCTATTGTAATAACAGTACCTTTTTTGTGATGCTCAAGAGCCAATTCAGAGGCTGTCTCTGACAATAATGCCCTTAATTTTTTGCAAAAAGGTTCAGCCATTGGAATATGGCATACTTTATCACTGTCATAGAAAGTAGAAGCTCTTTTTGTTGTTCTGTCAATGAACTGGTCACAGAAAACTAAATGACTAGGCTTTATTTCTTCCCTTAATGAACCACAAGCAGTTGTCGCAATTATATGGGTACATCCTTGCTCTTTTAAAGCCCATATATTTGCTCTATAATTAACATTGCTTGGCATTATGGTGTGCTTCTTTCCATGCCTTAACAAAATAACAACATCAACGCCATGTATTTTGCCTGTTGTTAATGCGCTTGAAGGATTTCCAAATTTTGTTATTACATTTATTTCTTTAGCATCCTTTAGTATTTTATGGTCTTCAAGCCCTGAGCCACCTATAATTCCTATTTTTATTATTTATACCACCTCAATTTATCTAATTAAGACAGTAAAATCCTACTTATCAACCTTAACTTTCAATGGGCTTTTCACAGCCCTATCACTTATAATTGCAGAGTTTCCAGTTGGGTCTTCTATTATAATCTTCTGTTTCTCTTGGCCCCATATTATTCTTGTTATCTTCTTTAAAAGATTTTTTGCTTTTTTCTTATCCTCTTCATTTTCCTCAATTTCTTTTGCTGATTCTATTTGATATTTTACTCTATTCAGTATGCCTTCGATATTTGTTACATAACCTTGAGATGCAGGACCTGGTGTTATAGTAGCAATATGTGGTAACTTTACTGTTGCTTCGCTTGATTTTACAACCCTAACTTTCATATCTTCCTCACTACAAATATCAAACTCGTATTTTGCAGGTTCTTTTTGCTCAGTTGATTCAATATCTGCTTTGTGGTATTTACAATTATCGCATGTCATAGAAAATAAGAATACTTTGCCAAAATAAGGAACCTCAACTTCTCTTTGTGTTAGAATTAATGATTTTTCATGACATAATTGACATGGTTCATGCTCTAAATCTTCTTCAAGCTCAGTAGACATATTTTTTTTGAAAAATAATTCCTTTTTATATTTTACGGTTCACATTGTGTTTGGAACATAAATCCATTCATTAAGCCAGTCTTTATTAATTGTGCCTTTTTTCATATTAAATAAAGGTAAGTAATTGTGGTGTATTCTAAAAGGAAATGTTACTTTTGCTGTAATTATATCATTTATGCAGTCATTGCCATGCCTCTTTTTTATCCCTGGAATTATATTTCCCTGAAAAATTTCTACAAGCTCGTCATCACTTTTTGCTTCAACAATTAAGATTAATGCAAATCTGCCATCCTTTTCGCCTAAATAGCTTTCAGCATGGTACTTTGGATTCACTTCCTTAAAATTGTGGCTTTTCTGGATTTCTTCAATATATTTCTGCCTTGTGATTCCCTCCTTAAGTTTTATAATGTAAAGCTGTCGTGCATTATGCTGTCCTTTTTCAAAACCTTCATCGATGACATCTACATAATAGTTAATAAAGCCCTCTTCTTCAAGCCTTTTTCTTTTCCTGTTAACTGTAGTTACTGGAATCTTTGTGTTTTTTGCTATCTGATTGTCAGAAATTCTTGGATTTCTTATCAGCTCTCTCAGTATTTTCTCCTCATGTTTATCAAATTTTCTCATTTATTGAATAATTTTTAGCTCTTTTTTAAATTTTTTGAAATAAATATTGCAAATTTTGAAAATAAGGCTTATAAATAAGTTATTTTTTTTAATGGTATATGGATGTAGGACATATGGATATAGGACAAATTGTTAAAGATATCAAACTAATTAGTGGAAATGGAAGTCCTCCTGAACCAAGTGATGGAAAGGAGTTAAAATTAAGATTATCTCAGCCAGAAAAAAATGGGCCAGTTTTTTTAAGAGCAAGAGATAGAAACTTAATGTTCCTATACATACCAGATGTACATCTTCCAGAAAATGCAGGATTTGGACATTTAATGCAAATACCAAGAGAGATTCAGCATAAATTTTTAGAACCATATTATAACCATAATTGGCAAAATCCACAAGATTATCTAAGTGCCTACTAAATTTATGAATGAATTTTTTTATTTTGAAAATGCTCTTTTTCATCCATCCTTCATGAACTTTAAATATTTAGTCATATAAACTTCTTCAAGCTCATATCCAAATTTTCTGAAATATTCTCTTGCTCCAATTCCAGAAATAACAACCATCTTGTCTTTGCCGTTTTGCTTTGCAATCTCTTCAGCTTTCATCAAGAGTTGCTTTCCGATACCTCTATGCTGAAAGCTTTCATCATTTCTTTTACCGATTTGTATTGCAGATGAATATACATGAAGCTCTCTTACCAAAGCAGAATTTTCTGTTATTTCTTGCCTTAAAAATTGTGATGGAAATCTAAGCCTGCAAAATCCAAATAAAACATCATTTTGTAAATCTTAAAAAAAAAAAAAAAATTCTTTCCCCCATGAAGCTTCGTATTCTATTGTTGTTATTTGAATATCAAAAAAATTGATTTTTTCAAAATTAATTTTTTTGCTCTCATTGTTTTTTAAATAGAAACCAACTTCTCTACATCTTATACATCTGCACTTTATGTTTTTCTCTTTACAAATTTTCTCCACATATTGTCTTAAATTAGTTCTATCCACTCCAGAGGATGTAACGTAAGTGGGTATATCGCGCTGTATTCTAACAATTCTAATGTATTCAGGCACGTCTTTTTTTGCTTCTGCTATTATTTCAGCAGCTTCCATAGTAGTTAAAGGCCTAAATTTCCCAG
>CAZGEW010000049.1:0-10149 GCA_964524225.1 uncultured Methanosarcinales archaeon
TGCCATTCCTCAACATAAACTCGTGGCTTATTGTTTGATTTTTTTATTTTATTTTGTATCTTATTGATTTCATTTTTAATTGAATTTACTAATTCCAATGCTTCTTTTTCTTTGTCAACTGATTCTCCAATTCTAATAAAGCTGTCAAAAACACCTTTCAAAGTTGTTGGCATTACAGATATAATGTTCATCTTGGATTTTTTATATCTATTAGTTATTTTATTTTGTACAAATGTTGATGCAAGAATTAAATCTGGCTTGTAACTTTTAACCAAATCATCATTAATGTCAAGCCATCCACCAATTCTTGGCTTTTTCTTTGCTTCATCAGGAAAATCACAATAACGAGTGACAGCAACTAATCTTTCATCTGCTTTTAGAGCATAAAGAATTTCTGTATTGCTTGGCGCTAAGGATATTATTCGTTTGTACATCTTTTATAATTGATGGCAAGTTAATATCCATTACTCAAAATATCTTTTTATTTGCTTAAAGCCTTAATTATCTCCCTACAAAATGCTGGCAAATCATCTGGCTTTCTTGATGTTATAATATTATTGTCTACAATAACTTCCTTGTCAAAATATTCAGCGCCAGCATTAATAACATCATCCTTAATAGCATTTACACAGGTTACTTTCTTTCCTTTTAAAATCCCAGCGCTTACTAAAACCCATGGACCATGGCATATAGCAGCTACAACTTTTCCTTGTTGATGAATATCTCTCACAAAAGTAAGGACTTCTTTATAGCGCCTTAATTTATCAGGTGCGTATCCGCCTGGGACAATTACAACATCAAAATCCCTTGCTTTGTAATCTTTTATATCTCCATTAACCTCTACAGGATAACCATTCTTTCCTCTATACACCTTTTCACCAGTACCAGCTACAATAACTTTTGCACCTTCTTCAGTCAATCTGAGTTTTGGATACCAAAGTTCTAAATCTTCATAAAAAGATTCTGCAAAAATCATCACTTTTTTGTTGTGTAACATTTTATTAAAGTAAACTTCCTATCTTTCGTGATATAAGAAAAAAATTTTTAAACTTTGGTTAAAAATTTTTTTATTTCTTCGGTGTGCTCTTCTGGATTCACTTTATAAAAAATTTTTTCTATTCTGCCTTTTTCATCAATTATGAATGTTGACCTTGTAATGCCATAATAAGATTTTCCCAGAAACTTTTTTTGCTCATAAACACCATATTCTTTAGACACTTTTTTGTCAACATCACACAATAATTTAAATGATAGCTTATATTTTTCAGCGAATTTTTTGTGTGAAGTCTCATTGTCGTTGCTGACGCCTATTACCTCAACATTTAATTTTTTAAATTCATTAATACTATCTCTAAAATTACATGCCTCTTTTGTACAGCCAGGTGTATCATCTTTAGGGTAAAAATAAAGAATTAGTTTCTTACCCTTAAAATCTGATAATTTTACAATTTTTCCTTTTTGGTCAACTAGCTTAAAATCAGGAGCTTTATCATTAACTTTGAGATTTACCATAATACAATAAAAGAATTTATAATAATATAAAAATTTTATGAGTTTTAATCCATAATATTTATAATCTAAATCTGATATCCAATTATTTGTTCTATGGTGGCAATAGTTTAATGGTAGAATAGGCGGCTGTGGTAAACTAATACGGATGACTAAGAAACTGCAGAACCCGCTTGGCGGGAGTTCGATACAACTGTAAATTAGTTGACGAAAATCTCCCTTGCCGCCCTTTTATATTGTTAAAAAACCAGACTTAGGCTGAAGATAACAACACCCTAAATTTTCAGAATTGGGAAAAGTTAGGAATTTCTGAAAGAAATTTAATAGTCTGGGGTGGAAAAGTTAAGTTATCAGACGAATTATTTTGGTTTTTGTTACTTGTAATATAAACACTATTTCTTTCTCAATAACTTCAAAATCTCTTACTAAAACATACTTCAACTCTTTACTCAACAACAGAAGACTCTCAACCTCTTTTAAACTGCCATAATATAGAAAAATTTATAGCTAAAAGAAAATTCAATTTTCATATGAAATCAATGCCAAAAACAGAAGAAGAATGGAAAAAGAAACTAACTCCAGAGCAGTATCATATTTTAAGAGAAAATGGAACAGAAATGTCATTTACTGGCAAATATTATAAAAATAAGGTAAAAGGAATATACACTTGTGCTGGTTGCGGCGCTGAACTCTTTTCGTCAGATACAAAATATGACTCGGGTACAGGATGGCCAAGCTTTTGGGCACCAGCTAAAGCTGAGAATATAGAAACAAAAAAAGACAATAGCTTATTTATGCGCAGAACAGAAGTATTATGCAAGCAATGTAGGGGTCATCTTGGTCATATATTTAATGATGGAGCGAAGCCGACTGGAAAGAGATACTGCATCAATTCAGCAGCGTTAAACTTCGTAGAAAAAAAGTAAACTTATAATTCAATTTCCTATTCTTTAATATAATAGTCTACTTTCAGTATGAATCTATAAACAATGTATGGAATCACAAAAGAAGCTGAATAAGCTATTGCAATACTAAGTGGATTTTGAAAATTTTGTAACTCTAGTTTTCTTATCAACCCATTAGAAATCCAAGACATTACAAAAAAGTTTACCAACCCAACAAGTGGTATCAGAATTGCTAAGATAACATGATGTTTCTTCTTAAGATGCTCGATGCTTCTAATTACAAGCTCGAATAATAAGCCAAATGTAAAGCCGATTAAAATAATAATAAGATAAAGACTAGTACCTTTTAGAGTCATTAAGACTGGCATCAGCGCAGTCGATATTGCAAAATTGGCTGTAACTATAACTACAAGTAAAATCCAATAAATCCGCTTTTCAAGAAACCTTATATCATTTGGTTTGTTTTTCTTAATATTAGCTATAATAGACACTGCTTTTTGAATCTCTTTCTTTTCCCATCCTCTTTTTTCAAGCCTTTTTATTAGGTTATGCATTAGCACTCTTCTTTCTCTTCATTGATAATCCTTTTTACAAGAGCAATAAAATTCTTTATTTTCTCACAATATTCTTTGAGTATATCTATATCTACTTCAACAACTTCGCCTTTATCAATTGTTGTAATCATTGTAACATGTCTTCTGTATTCTTCTCTTTTTGTGTATTCTGCTTTGCTTAATTTTCTTAACCTCAAATAAAAGTTTATATAATCAATAATCTCTGAATTCTCTAGAAACGTTTTTTTTAGCAAATCACAGCGCAACCCTTCATTTGTAGGTATTGATGTCACGAGTTTCTTTTCTTTTGCATATTTAAGCAATGCTTCAAATCCAAAGCTAAAGCAATTTATGAGCCTATCAAGCAAATTCTTTATAACGTCTACAGTTCTGGTATATTTCAGGCTCACCCAAAATAAGTGTTCTACTCTCTTTAACTCTTGTACTGCCTTATCAAAGGAATCTTTCATATAACATCTATTAGAATTATTTATTTTGTAAACTTATTATAGCCTCTGCTAAGTTTCCATTGCTTTCTTCTAATGCATTTACTGCTTCTACTCTACTACACTTTGTTTGTTGCATTACAGTTTCAATATCTTCTTCAGTTATCTCTAATCTTCTATTTTTTTTAACTTCTTCAATATCACCAATTACTTGAAAGGTTTCTTGGCCCATCATGTTGATTTTACTTACTTGAGGGTTTCTAATTATTACATTACTATCTTTTGTCTTTATGATAACAAGTTCAGCATCAATCTCGTTTTGCTTTATGCCAAGCCTTTTCATGACTTTGTGCATATCCTGTGGACTTACTCCTGGAAACATTGTATCACCCTATTCCGAGCAGCATATTGCCATAAGAGTGGAGAAATATCATAATCAAGATAACAATTACACAAAGCACAATTATATGCCCAGGTTTGAACTTTATCTTGCTTTTATACTCGTCAAAATATCTTACTAAGCCTCCTATGCCAGAAGGCATTGAAATCTTATCCTGTGCCATCTTACCTTAATGTTTTTTTGTCTTGTTTTCTTAAATTATGTATTAATACAATTAATATTGAAAAATCTTTCGCCTTTGGCGAAAGATTTTTAGTTCAGGGGTTAGAATAAGCCACCTTTTGTTAGGTCCTTAGTACAATATTAAATTGTGATGACCTATCTTAGCATTAAACTAAGCGTCTTCTAAGACTTGCACCAGCCAGGTCTCACCGTTTCATCCTTGCTACAAAAACGTCTGTTGGTTCGGTTGTATGCAGTTATGCATCAACCCTCAGTTTTCTCACGAAAACCTTCGCAAACATCATCCTTTAATTGTAGCGGTCCCGTTTCTGAGTGGTTGCCCTCTATTACTAGAGCTCACTTCCGTGAGTGGCTACAAGGGTGACTTCGCTTCAGCGAACGTCACCCAAGGTGTTAACGAACTTTGCCGTTAGGTGGGTGGACTTTCCTCAATGATAAATCATCGAAGCTAAGTACTAACCCTGCTCACTAACTAGTATAAAAAATTAGTATATAAAATTATCTATTCTTACCCTTCAAAATTGCTTCTTTGAGCTGCTTAATCTCATCAAGCTGCTCAAGCAAAATACCTTCCTTAATGTCTTCGCCTATAGCAAGCAGGATAATAAAAATAACCATAAGAAGCCATAAAAAAACTGTTTGTAAAAAACCCCAACTTATTTCATAACCCTCTGCTGCAAATACTTTGTTAATTAGATAATAACCAAGAATTAGTACTAATAAACCAACAAATAGTAACAACTTTTCAAAAATATTTGTGCGCCTCTTTTTTTCCATCTTGATATAAAAAATTTCAATTTTGTCATACAAAATTGAAATTTTTTCATTTGACAAAAATTTTTATCTATCGTTAAAAATTTTTGTCTATTTATATACTTTTCTTTTTAAAAATCTGCCTTGTTGAAAATCTAATAAATATTTATAAAGTGAGGTTTATTCTATAGGAGTATGAACAAATCAAATTTTAAAGGTAAGCGGGTTTTAGTAACGTCGGCACTACCCTACGCTAACGGGAGTCTGCATTTGGGACATCTAGTCGAATACATCCAAACAGATATATTTGTCAGATTTCTAAGATTAATAGGAGAAGACATCTTATATGTTTGTGCAGACGACACTCATGGAACTCCAATTGAAATAAAAGCAGCAGAACTTGGAATATCACCAGAAGGGCTGATTTCAAAA
Source organism: uncultured Methanosarcinales archaeon (assembly GCA_964524225.1). Lineage (GTDB taxonomy): Archaea > Nanobdellota > Nanobdellia > Woesearchaeales > GW2011-AR4. The sequence goes on from CAZGEW010000049.1 coordinate 5,183, forward strand.
GTTTACGATGAGCATGTTAAGGATTTCAACGATTTCTTAATAAGCTTTGACAATTATTATACAACCCATAGCCCTGAAAATAAATACTATAGCGATTTGATTTTTTTAAGGTTAAAAAATAAAGGTTTTGTTTACACTAAAGATATTGAAGTGACATATTGCGAGAATTGCAAAAGGACTTTGCCAGACAGATACGTAAAAGGCAATTGCCCAAAATGCAATGCTCCTGACCAATATGGGGATGTTTGTGAAGTTTGCAATGCAACTTACAAAACAATTGACCTGATTGAGCCGTATTGTACCATCTGCAAAAACAAGCCAATAAGAAAAACATCAACACATTATTTCTTTAAACTAAGCAAATTCTCAAACAAGCTTGAGTCTTGGCTAAATAAAAACAAAAACTTACAATTAGAGACAAAAAATTTTGTTTTAAACTGGATAAGGAATGGCTTGGAAGACTGGAACATAAGCAGAGACGGTCCTTATTTTGGCTTTAAGATTCCAGGAGAAGAAAATAAATATTATTATGTTTGGTTAGATGCACCAATTGGTTATATAGCAAGCACTGATAATTATTGTAAAAAACATGACTTAAAAACAGAGGATTATTGGAGTGATAAAGGAGCGAGAATATACCATTTCATTGGAAAAGACATAATTTATTTTCACTTCTTATTCTGGCCTGCAATGCTTTTAGGCTCTGATTTTGAGTTACCATACGATATTGTAGTGCATGGTTTCTTAACTATAAATGGAGAGAAGATGAGCAAAAGCCGTGGCACTTTTTTCACAGCAAGAGAATTCCTGCAAAAATACAATCCAGAGTATCTTAGATTTTATTATGCTAGTTTATTAACAAAGTCAATTTCAGATATTGACTTGAACTTTGACGACTTCAGTAAAAAAATAAACAATGAATTAGCATCAAATATAGGTAATTTCTGCTACAGGGTTTTGAACTTTTTAAATAAAAATTTTGATGGAGAAATAAAAGATATAGAGAAAAATAAGGATTTAATAAATGAGATAAATAAAAAAATAAGGAATATTGAAAAAAATTATTATGAGTTAAAATTTAATGAAGTAGTTAAAGACATTTTACATATTTCATCTATAGGCAATAAATATTTTCAAGACAACGAGCCTTGGAAGTTATTTAACAAAGATAAACACAAAGTACATACAATCCTTGGTTTTTGTACAAATATAATAAAAAACATCAGTATTTTAGTTGAGCCTATAATACCAAGATTCGCAACAAGCTTACAAAAACAATTAAATTTAAAAAACCTTAAATGGAATGATTTAAATTTCAATCTGAAAAACCACAAGATAGGCAAAGAAGAAATTTTAATAAGCAAAATGGAGTTTGAGAATAAATTCCCGCTAAGTCTTAAGGTAGCCCAAATAGTAAATATTAGAGAGCATCCAAATGCAGACAAGCTTTATATTTTGGATATAAACCTTGGCGATGAAAAAAGACAATTGGTGGCTGGTTTAAAAGGTTATTATGCAGTTGATGAATTAAAATATAAAAAAATAATTGTTGTGACAAACTTAAAATATGCCAAATTGAGGGGTATTGAAAGCCAAGGAATGTTATTGGCAGGAGATGATGGAACCAATGTTGGTATATTGACTGTTAATGAAAGTAATTCAGGCGACAAAGTTTATTTTGATGGTCTTGAGAATTCTATTGAGGAAATAAGCTTTGAGGATTTCTTAAAGATTAATATGACAATAAAAAATAACAAAATTTATTTTGAGAATAAGGAATTGAAAACTGATAAGGAAATTGTGAGGGTTGAGAAAGTTAAAGATGGTGCTAAAGTTAGATAAAGAGTTTAATTATTTTTTCCTTCTATATTCATTTACTAGATTTATGATTCGGTCAAAAAGATTTTGAAATTTATTTCTTGTAAAATTTCTTATCTGAATAACAATAAATTACTTATATAAAAATTTTTTGGATTAAATAACTATACAGACTTAATTGCTTTGTCTATTTCTTTTTCCTTATAACCTTCTTTGTAAAGTACTTGTTTTATTTGCTCTGTTGTATAACCTCTGCTCAAATTTTCATTGATATATTGTTTAAGCGTACCCACTGTCTTATCTTGCCTTATTTTAATAATTAATGATGTTAATAATGCTAAGATAGCAATTGGTGCTAATATTATAATAATAAAATTTTTTGAAGTTCTCTTTTCTTGAATACTTTCTTTATATTCTTCTTTTTCTTCTATTTTTGATGTGGTAGATAACGATGTTTCATTTAATCTTTCTGGAATTTCTATACAATCAGAATCTGTCTTTGAGGAACAATCTGGATCGCATGTATTGTCATTTACACTATCACAAAAATCATCTTTGCCTCCAGATTGACAATCCTTTTTACAACTTTCATAGGATTCATGCATATCACAAATGTTATTGCCGCATAAGTTTGAGAAATAGCTAACATCTATATCCATGACTTTAGAATTCTGTGGGTTAGTAACCTCAATTCTAAATGCATTTTCATTGTATGGAATGTATATTAAATAATTATCATTATCAGAGAAATTATAATAAAAGGAGTAAATCTCTTTATCTTGAAATGATATTAGCCTTATATTAAAGCCTGAGTCATGATTTTGAGCAATTAATCTATCAATTTCCCTTAAACTAATTTTGTTGAATGCAATAGAGCCATAAATGTAATTAATATCTAAAACAAAATATTTCTCTGCTTTAATAACTGATGATAGTAAAATCACAATAATCATATATAAGATTGCTTTGTGCTTCATTTTATCCCATTATTCAATAGTAGTATTAATTAACAATTGATAAAAAGCTAAATTATCGTTTGCATCATTTGCCTCTATATCGATAACATTAGTTCCATTGCTCAAATTTAAGCTAATGTTGTATATATTCGCTTTATTAAACATAATATCGGCTATTAAAGAGCTATTTAAGGACACTTTAGTACTAACTGTAGTAGCATAAGCTGAAATGCTGAATGATAGGTGTAGCATTGTTATATTATAGTTTACATTGTTTAACGTATAAACCTCAATCTTAGGTGGCATAGCAAAGCTAATTATCTCTTCTGCAATTTTTTTAGGAGTAGCAACATAAGAGCAAAAATCATTAAATATGGTACCAATATCATTGTTTGAAATATTTTTGTAAAGTAATATTTGAGGATTAACCCTTACCATGCCCGTATCTTCATTAATGCAATAATCCTCATAATTGTCAAGAGTAATAATTAAATCCTTTCTGTTATTATATGAAGGGCATGAGTTTGATACTATACTAACTATTGTGGGGATAGAGGTATAGGATAATGATTCTTCATGCCTAAACACATTGAAATTGTCTTTACTGCTTGCAAATGGTTCTGCAGAAAACAATATACTAAGGAAGTTAGCAACATCACTAACATACTTGGGATAACCATCATTTAATTCATAGCTGTACGCTACAAAAATTAAGCCATTCCTCTCATCAGGCTTATTAAATTCATTGTAAATAGGGAGGCATTTGTTTTTATTTAACACAACAATACTTTTGTTTTTATTTATTAAATGCTGTGCACCATCTCTAAATTTTACATTAATACCAACATAAAGTTGCTTAAACCCTTCAAAGTATTGAAGATTTGAGCTTAGCCAATTATTGCCATATATATTATCATTAATTACTCCATCATTATGTGAGCCATCATCATATAAAGCCAAAGAATCAACTGTTTTGGCATTTTCCTTTAAATCTGCTTCAATAGCCACTATATCACTTTTATCATAAACATAATACTTTATATTGAATGATGAGCCGTAATAATCTGCGAATGGCGTGATAGATACTATCCCCTCTCCTCTTTTGTTTAATTTATATTGTAGAGCTAAGTATTTTTCCGTTATATTTGTACAGAATGTAATATCATTACAATCCCTATTTATGTGAGTGCCATTGATCAATAAACAATTGCCATAAAGATAATTTGTTAAGCAATAACCTTCCTTGTCAATACAGCAGCCAACATTACATTCTTCTACTTCATTGCATTTTTTGTTTTCAACAAATCTGCCATAGCAATCATCTCTTGATGTTTGCATGCATATTGATATGCAACAACCTTCATTACCAGTCTCAAGCAAAGTTGCAAAACTAGAAATTTTATTATTTTGATTTGTAAATAAAATTAGGTTATAAGAAAAGATTGATATTATTAAAAGTATAGAAGCAAAAACAGAATATATCTTTACAAATCTAAGTTCATTATGTTTTCTTAACAAGCTATCTATATAAGATCCTTCATAGCCATAATCCATTAAAACCCTTTTTACAGCTTTCCGAGAATAGCCTTTACTTAAATGCTCTCTTATATAATTCTTCAATGCTCTATCAATCCTTTTTTTTGTTGGCAATTTCTAAAGCTAATAAAAGCTTGCTGTGCATTTAACGCTGCAAGGCATGCACAGAAATTTTTTTATGGAATTACACTTCTTAACAAAAGCACAAACATTAACAGGCTGACCACCACTGACATGTTGACTGTTGCTTGGTATGCAGTTTCCAGTTCCACTGTCTTCCTCTTTTTGTAGATTAATATTCTGCTCGCAGACTGGATAGAAAGTTTGGCAATTGTCTGGAGATTGCTCGTAGAATGCACCAGTTCCTCCAGCAATTGTTGTCGCTAATGTGATACCAGAAATTGCAAGATAAGCTACACCAATAATAGTAGTACCAACTCCAGTTAAACTTCCAACTCCAACACCTAATGCACTTAACCCATTTACTATGTTGGCTCCTGTTTGCTCAATAATATTTGTAGTACCAACAATGGATACTTGACCTAGGGGAAGTAAAAAACCAGCTAGCATTACAGCCGTAGCAATTGCCATAATAACAGTCAAACCCAAATTAAAATAACATAATCCACTAGGTTTGAAAAAATGCTCTGCAATTGC
>CAZGEW010000050.1:0-10119 GCA_964524225.1 uncultured Methanosarcinales archaeon
CCGCCATCTTTTCAAGCGGTATATCGTGCTTTAAAGATGTAGAAACAACAATATTGACTACTTTTATATCTCTTTTAGTTTCTTTTTTAGTCATATTGGATGCACCTCTCAAAATTATGCTTATCTCAATTAATAAAGCTCAAAAACCCCCAAATTTAAGTTTTTGGTGTCTCAAAACCTTTATAAATGTTTTCCTTGCTATTATATCTAAAAAGCTATGTTATTTATAAATACTTTTATTTTTAAATGCAACGATAATTTTAAATAAAAATATAGTAACTTTGTATCATGTTTAGCGAATTTGTTTTGCCAGATAATAATGAAGTAGAATTTGTCGAAATAGCATTAAGGCTAGGTTTAAGAAAAATTTCCTTTCTTTACAACTTTGATGAATACAGCGAAAGCAGAGTGCAAAAAAGGTTAAGTCTTATAAATGATTTAGTTGAGAAGATAAATGTAGAAATTGGTTTTATAGTAAATCAAAAAAATTTGAATAAAGCAATTAAAAAATCAAATTTTCTTGTTGCTAAAAGTTCAAGTTCAGATAGTGACAGATTTTTTATTGAAAGTGGTAAACTTAAAATGATATATGGGTTTGAAGAAAACTCTAAAAAGGATTACTTGCATCAAAGGGCATCAGGCTTAAATCATGTGTTTTGTAGCATAGCTGTTAAAAAAAATGTGGCTTTTGGATTTTCCTATAGTTCTTTATTTGATAAGAATGAGCAAGGTAGATGCGTAACGTTAGGACGTATAATTCAAAATTTAAGCTTATGCCAAAAATATGATGTAAAAATAGTCATAAGCTCTTTTGCAGAGAATCCATATGATTTAAGATCTTTTCATGATGTAATAAGTCTATTTAATTTGTTAGGTCTAAACAAGGGCTATATTTCATAATATTTTTATATTTACAAGATTCTCTTATTTTTATGTCAAAATTTGCTATAATTTATATGCTTACTGTACTATTGTTAGTTAGTTCTGTAAATGGTGCTACAATATACGGAACTATTTATGACATATCACTGAAAAAGATAAACAATGTAGTAGTAGAAATTGATACAAAACCAAAGCAATTTATGGTATCACAAAATGGTTCTTATTCTTTTAATGTGCCGCAGGGTACTTATATAATAAAAGCTAGGTTAATGCTGAAAAATACTACGCTTGCATACGCTGAAGAAAATGTAACAATACAACAAGAAGGTTCTTATGTTATTGATTTAATATTATTTCCAGATATTGAGGAAGAAGAGGAAATCGAGGATTTGGAAATCGATATCGATAAAGACTCATTTGAAGTGGGCAAAAATAATATTATTGTTTATTTTTTTATTAGCTTTATGTTTATCTTACTAATAATAATTTTGTTTTTTTATATTAGTAGAAGAAAACAGACTAAAGAAGAGGCAACTAGAAAAGAAGAGTTAAAAGAAGCTACAACAATTGAAGAAAATGTTGAGAAAAAACAAGACTATGAATTAGAACAAATAATAGATATAATAAAACAAGAAGGTGGCAGAGCAACCCAAAAAGATATCAGAAAACAAATTCCATTGTCAGAAGCAAAGGTAAGCTTAATGATAGCAGAGCTTGAGCACAAAGGCATTATTGAAAAAATAAAAAAGGGAAGAGGCAATATAATAATTTTGAAAAAATGAAATCTAAAAAAATAAAAAATACCTACTTTTTAAGATTGGAAAGTGGTGGAAAAATAGTAGAAACTTTAAAGAATTTTTGTAGCAATAATAGGATAAAATGCGGCTATTTCTTTGGCATAGGGGCGTTAGATGAGGCTGAATTGGCACATTACGTTGTCAAGAATAAAAAATATACATCAAAAATATTTAGGCAACCATTAGAGATAGTTAGTATGAATGGCAACATTACAACAATGAATAATGAAGTTTATTTGCATTGCCACATAACTTTAAGTGACAAAAAAATGAAAGTTTTTGCTGGGCATCTAAAAGAAGGTAAAATATCAGCTACTTGTGAAATTGTTTTAGTAAAATTAAACGCAACTGTTAAGAGAAAATATAACGAAGCAGTTGGATTGAATTTGCTTGACTTGACAAAATCAAAAACCTTATAAACAATAATATATATTTACTACAAAAGGGGGTTGTTATGAGTGCTGAAAAAGAGATAGTTAATTATTGGTGCAACAAAAAGGGATTTTTTAGTATTAACAATATTAAAACTCATAACAATAAAGATGCAGGAATTCTTGCATTGAAGTTTGACAAAGACAAGGTAAGTGAAGTTCTTCATATAGAGGTTAGCTGTTCTATAGTTAATAATATAGCTGAAACAAAAAATCTCGAAGAGTCAATAAGCAAAATTATTGAAGAAAAATTTGAAAACAAAGACATATTAGAAACAATAAGAAATTATGTCCAACAAACCTCAATTCTAAAACAAAAAATAAATAAGATAATTGTCCTTGGAGCTATCTCAAAGTCAAGAAAAATGGATATAATAACTAAATTTAATGAAAAGGGTGTTGAGGTTATAGAGTTTGAGAATATTCTGTATGAAGTTTTAGAGCAGCTCGATACTCGATATTATAGGAATGATATAATAAGGACATTACAATTAACAAAATTTATTCTTTTAAGCGAGCCTTCAAAATTGGCTAAGTTTCTTGTTAACGGTACTTTTAGCTCAAACTCAAGGAAGGAATTTTTATCTAACATTTTGGATAAGGACGAAATTGTAAAAGAATTCAAGAAAACTAACATAGAAAGATTAAGTGTAATTTTGAAAAATTTTGGATTAAAGCCAAATGAATTAGCCGAGATGATTGAAAATAATATTTTGAATAGGAAAACAAGAAAAATGTTTTTGAATTCATTAATGGAGCAAGAAAATATAAGAGAAATGACTAACAAAACAAAAAAAATTAAAAAATTAGAGATGCCCTTGAAAAGATTTTTCTAGTAGTTTGACTATAAATTCTTTAGAATTAGGCAAAGATGATAAGGTGGTTTGAGTGTATAAAATCGTGGCTATTAGACGAACGATAGTTTTTTATACATAAGTGTAATTGGTTTAACATAAGATTATTTGTAAAGATAACAGGTCTTAATGACATGAAAGTTAAAGATATTGATGGAATTATCGGAGGTCTTATTCCATTAGGTATCTTGCAATTTATTAATCAAACTATTTTCATTATGCGAATTTGGAAACTTCGCATTTATAAAAGTGATATTAACTGGAGCTTTTCATCTTCAATAATCAAATTAATCGTTTTTGTACTAATATCCCTTTTATTACTTAGATTAATACAACTACACAAGAAATTTGAAAGATTGTTCTACATTGGATATTGGGTTTTATTTACAATTATATTAAGTACTGAAATAATGCTTGCTATACGCGGAGTATTATTGTATTAATCAATTTTGTCAGTGACAAAGGATGGATTCATGATTTTCTTTCGCAAAGCAAATTAAAAATCAATGAATAAATTGGCGAGGCGTTGCGATGTGGCAGAACAGCAACGCCTCGCACTAGAATTTGTCCCGAAGGGACGGATTGAAGGTATTAAATTCTTTTCTAAACTGTAAACTTAAAACTGATTTTGAACAATAGCGAACACATCAAAAATTACCAACTTTTAATTGAATAATCTTACTATTAAATGTAAAAATATGCCAAAACTACACGTAACAGAAAAGATTAATCTCAAAAAGCCCAAAATGTTCGTATAATAATTTTAATACGAACATTATTAATCTATTTTAAAATGCATATATTCCCCATAAGTAAAAAATCCGATTAACTGTTTTATTCTTGCAAGTTTTGGAAACAAATCCTTTTCTAATGAATTAACATCCTCAAACAACTCAAAAACTTCTGGCTTAAAAATATAAATACCAGCATTGACTATGTTAGTTGAATAATGTTTTGGTTTTTCCTGAAAATCTATAATTAAATCACCGTCTAAAATTGCTGTTCCATAACTACTTATTTTTTCTCTTGTCATCAAGCCCATTGTTGCTAATTTCTCTGATTCAATATGTTTTTTTATTATTTTAAATAAATCAAAATTATTGTAAGTGTCGCCTGACATAACCACAAAGCTATTATCAACCTTTTCCTTTATGGCTTGCAATGCATCAGCATTGCCTTTTACTTGTTTTTCTATTAGCTCTACATTTATTTTTGAGTTAGAGGTCTCAGCTAATAATTGATTTATGTTGTGGGTGTGTTGTGTCACAATGTAAACCATCTTTACTCCATGCTTAGAGAAAAAATTGATTTGTTGTTTTATTAAGGATGTGCCTTTTACATCTTTTAGCGCAGCAACCTGGTGCGAACCTTTTAGCAATAATACAGCAACATTAACTGACTGTTCTTGTAATCCTTTTTTAAGAAAATATTCTATTGCTTGCGACCTACTCCTTATTACAGATTTGTCTATTTTAGAATCGACAAGTTTCAACAGCGAATTATCAATTGATATTGCTATTTTAGATTTGCTCATTTAAGGTAGTATAAAGTATTACTATTTAAATTTTTATATTATTAACTATATACTTATAATAAAAAACCAAAAGGTTTATATATAAGTTATAAAGTATGAATAATTCATACTATTATTAGTAGAATATTAGATAATATAAAATGTTATAAAAAGTGAGGTTAAAAATGGAGAATATGATACAACAAAGGATACAAGAGCATAAAGATACTATAAGTAAGCTGTTATTAGAGTTAAAAACAATTAAAAAAATAGCCCACTCAATCGTAAACTGTTATAAAAATAATGGCAAAGTAATTTTTTTCGGTAATGGTGGGAGTTGTTCGGATAGTATGCATTTAGCAACAGAGTTAATCTCGCGTTATTATTTTGATAGAAAGTCTCTTCCTGCTATTGCTTTAACAGATAATGTAAGTTTAACTGCTATTGGAAATGACTATGGTTTTGATGAGGTATTTGCAAAACAAGTTGAGGGTTATGTAAAAAAAGGGGATATTGTTATTGGAATAAGCACTAGCGGCAATTCAAAAAATGTAATAAAAGCAATAGAAAAAGCTAAAGAATTAGGCGGGATAACAATAGCATTCACTGGGGAAAATGGCGGTTTATTAAAAGATAAAGTGGATATTTGTCTTAATATACTATCTAATGATACTCCAAGAATTCAAGAAGGGTATATGTTAGCTGGACATATCATTTGCGAATTAGTAGAAAAAGAATTATTTGGGAATAGCAATAGATAATAAAATGTTAGACTTTAGGAAAATAAAAACAATTTCTATAAGGCAGAGAAAAAATAAGGTAAAATTAGGTAATTTAACAAAACCAGAAGACTCTAAGGTACTTATAAATACAATAGAATTTAATGAACTAATAGAAAAAATAATTAATGCATATAAAAAAAATAAACGAATTATTTTGATGATGGGTGCACATGTAATAAAAGTTGGCATGAGTCTTCTAATTATCGATTTAATGAAAAAGGGCGTAATTAAACATATTGCAATGAATGGTGCTGCCCCAATACATGACTTTGAGATTGCTTTGATTGGTGAGACTTCCGAATATGTAGAGAAATCGATAGAAGATGGAACATTTGGGATGATAGAAGAGACAGGATACATACTAAATCAGGCAATAAAAGAAGGTGCAAAAAATAATTATGGAATGGGTTATGCAATCGGAAAGAAGATTAATAGTCTAAATCTTCCAAACAAAGAGTACAGCGTATTATACAATGCATATAAATTAAATATTCCAGCAACAGTTCATGTTGCAATCGGGACTGATATTATACACCAACATCCGAGTTGTGATGGAGCTGCAATTGGAAAAACCTCATATTATGATTTTAAGATTTTTACTGAAAGTGTTAGCAAGCTAGAAAATGGGGTTATTTTAAATATAGGCAGTGCTGTTATACTTCCAGAAGTCTTTTTGAAAGCTTTGTCAATTGTAAGAAATCTGGGCTATAAAGTTGAAAACATAATAACTGCAAACTTTGATATGATAGACCACTATAGACCACGAGAAAATGTAGTACAAAGACCAACATCATTAGGTGGAAAAGGCTATATAATAATTGAGAAACATGAAAAAACAATCCCAAGTATACATAGAAAAATAATAAATCACAAAAATCTCAAAGCGAAGCTTTGAGATTTTTATACTATAGAATGAAAGAACGACTATTGGCTATACTTAATAAGTTCAAAGATAAAAAAATACTTGTTGTAGGAGATATAATGCTTGACAGATATATTTGGGGTGAGGTTAATAGGATAAGCCCTGAAGCGCCTGTACAAGTAGTTAATGTTGTTAAAGAAACTTATGCATGTGGTGGAGCTTCAAATGTTGCTAGCAATGCATCAGCATTAAAAGCTAAAGTCTATATGGTGGGAATAGCAGGAAATGACGAAGCGAAAAATGGGCTTTTGACAGAGTTAAGGAAAGCAGGTATTAATATAGAAGGCGTATTCATTGACAATGATAAGCCAACAACGCAAAAAGTTAGGGTTATGGGCAGAAACCAACAATTGTTAAGAATAGATTACGAAAAGAAAGAGCATACACATAAGGATATCAAGCAAAAAATGATTTTATTTTTAGAGAGGATTACGAAGGGTATGGATGTAATAGTAATTTCTGATTATGCAAAAGGCGTTATAACAAAAGATATGAGCACCAGAATAATTCAAATCTGTAACCAAGATAATAAACCAATAATTGTTGATCCAAAGCCTGAGCACATAGACTTGTATTTAAATGTCACTTTAGTAACGCCAAATAATGCTGAGGCAAGTGAGATGAGTGGTATCGATGATGGAAATGACGAATCAGTTTTACAAATGGGTTCTAAGCTTTTAAAAAGATTAAATGCAAACATTTTGATTACTAGAGGCGAAAAGGGTATGTCATTATTTGAAAAAGAAGGTACCATAACCCATATTCCAGCAAAAGCTAAGGAAGTTTATAGTCTTATAGGGGCTGGTGATACTGTAGTTGCGACAATAGCCCTTGCACTTGCTTCTAACGCTACTTTGAAGGAAGCCTCTATCTTAGCTAATATTGCTGCAGGTATAAAAGTTGGAAAAATAGGAACTGCATCTGTTAGCATTGACGAGATTAAGAAAGAAATTGAAAACGAATGAAAAAGGCAGTATTTATTGATAGGGATGGTACAATAATTGAAGATAAAGGATATGTTTACAAAATTAAGGATTTTAGGCTACTCCCAAATACAGTCAGAGGATTAAAATTATTACAAGGATATGCATTATTTATAGTTACAAATCAGTCCGGTATAGGTAGGAAAATTTATAGCAAAGAAGACTTAAATGAATTCAATAATTATTTATTGAAAAAACTAAAAAAAAATAATATAAAAATTAAAAAAGTTTATTATTGCGTACACAAGCCAGAAGATAATTGTAAATGCAGAAAACCAAACATAAAGTTTTTAAAAGATGCTGAAAAAGAATTTGGTATCAATTTAAAGAAATCATTTGTTATTGGGGATATGAAGAGTGATTTTGAAATGGGTAAAAGAGCGTGTTGCAAGACAATTCATGTGTTGAGTGGACATGGTATCAAGTTTAAAGATGAAGTTAAACCTAACTATTTTGCAAAAGATTTATTCGATGCTGCAAAATGGATAATAAAAAATGACAAATTCAGATAAAAAAATCATTACGATAGGCAAATTAATAAATTTAATAGTCAAATTTAAAAAGCAAAATAAAAAGATTGTAACGACAAACGGAGTTTTTGATATGCTCCATTTAGGCCATGTTAGGTATTTAGAGTATGCTAAAAGTCTCGGCGATATTCTTATAGTAGGTGTAAATGCTGATATTTCTGTAAGACAAAACAAAGGACCTAAAAGACCAATCAATGATGAGAAATCGCGGATTAGGGTGTTAGCTGGACTCGAGAGTGTTGATTATGTTTTCTCGTTTAACGAGAAATATCCAAGTAAATGGCTTTCAAAGATTAAGCCAGATATTCACGTAAAAGCTAATGACTATAAGCTAAACCAAATAATTGAAAAAGACGTTGTAGAGAAAAATGGCGGCAAAATTGTAATTGCAAAAATGATAGTTGGTTATTCTACAACCTCTTTAATAAATAGGATTATTGAATTATACGGTTAATTAGAATGAAAAAATCTCAGATGGGGATTGGAAAAAGTTTGTTTGTTGTTATCGGAATTGTGGGTTTAGCTTTAATTCTCATATTTTTAGTTATGGTGGGTTTTCTGACAGGTTCTGGCAATACGCTTGAATCCTTAATTAAGTCGCCTAAAGCAACAAAGCCTATTGCTGATGCGTTAAATGCAATAAAGATAGAAGTAGATGCATCTTCTATTGTTAATGAAATGCCAAAAATTATCTCTGTTGGTGTTGATATTTCGCAATGGGGTGATACAATACATCAAACCTATTTTAGAGATAAACTGTTACAAGAGAATAATGTTAAATTAATTCGAACTGGACTTTTCCTAGAACAAAATGTAGCTAGAAAAGCAAATAACTTTGATGAGTATGTTAGTCTGCTAAAACCACTTGATGAAGCTATTTTAGCATATAAAAAAGCAGGAGCTGATGTCATTCTTACGATATATGGTATGCCAAAATGGTTAAGCAGTCGCTGCCAAATGATTTCTGACAGATACAAGTGTGATAAAGGTTCAGTCGCACCTCCAAGAGACTATGATGAGTGGTCAAAGTTTGTGAGTCAACTTGTAAGACATTACAAAAATGATATTGGGGTTGAGTTAATGTATGAAGTATGGAACGAGCCAGACCAGAACTATATTTTTTCTATTGACACTTTTTGGACTGGAACAGAGCAAGAGTATTTCAAGCTTTATCAATATACTGTATATGGTACAAAAGAAGTGGACAAAAATGCAAAAATAGGAGGCCCAGCTTCATCTGTTTATGATAAAGGAGCAATTGAAAATTTTATTAAATTTGCCTCTCAACAAAAATTGCCAATAGACTTTATTTCTTTCCATACCTACATTGGATGGAACAAATTTAAGGGTACTGAAGCTGAATACAAAGAAATGTCATCGAAAATAAGGCAGTGGCTTAGAGAAAATGGTTATAATTCAAATACACCTTTGATTATTGATGAGTGGAATTACAATGCTGGATTTAACAGACCAAGAGAGCATGATGCAGAGTTAACTGCATCTTATATACCTTATGCATTAAAGAATATGCTAAATGGGGGTATTGATAGGCATACATTCTTTCATCTTGCAGATTTTACTAATACTCCGCAAGTATTTGGTGGTTCTCATGGAATATTTACACTTTCTGGCGTAGTAAAGCCATCTTATAATGCTTTACAGCTTGTATCAAAGCTAAGTGGTAAAGAAGAGAATGAACCAACTAACCAACTTAAAGTTATAACATCTGAAATTGATTATATAACAGTTCTTGCGTCCCAAACAAAAGATAAAAAGACAAATAGAATTTTGATTTCTAATTTTGTGCCCATAGCTAAATCAAATGTATATTATATACAAAATCCTAGAGAAATAAAACTTACCATTACAAACCTTACAAATGGAGCATATACTATAAACAAATATATTATTAGTGAAAGTCATTCAAATTCGTGTAGATACAACAAAAGAACAGAAACTAAGCCATCAAATAGAGTATGCGGTTTTGGAGGAGTGATTGATAAAAAGGTAGATTTAGCCAGAAAAGAAGCAGAGCTATTACCTAAGGAAACAAGAGATAGTGTATTTTTTTACGAATCTAATAACTCAATTAGTAGGATTAATGAAATGGAAGGTGTAAGATTAGAATTAGTTGAGCAAAGAGATGCCATTGTTGATAATTCCAAATATTATGAATCTGTTGTGATGCAACCTTACTCTGTTTTGTTGGTCGAGCTCAAGGTAAGTAGATTTTCACAATAGACAGAGATTCCGAAAGTCATCAGAACAAACAGCAGAAAAATCAATACCACATTAATCAATAAACCAAATAACGATTGAGCATTAACTAAAAAACAATAAAATAAACAATATACCCTAATATCGCCATAGAGAATAGAAGCCGAATATCTTTTTCATACTGTCAGAGATTCTAGCTCTGACGATA
>CAZGEW010000051.1:0-10077 GCA_964524225.1 uncultured Methanosarcinales archaeon
AATATAGCTTGCTAAATCTTATTAAAAAGGTATATGCCGAAGATTAAACAGTATCCTAAAATGTAAACCAATTATGATACTAAACACGGCTAATTATTAAAGTGTAAACTAATAATCAAATTGAACAGAATCTCTGTTTAAACCCAAAACTTTTTATATTAATTTATTGTTCATTAATTTAAAATAATAATAGCAAAAAATTTCAATCAAGATTAAAATTTTGATTTCAAAATGCCAGCAAAAGAAGTTAAGACAAAGAATATAATTGAAAACATTGTATATGGCTATACTACTTCCTCAAGTCCTTACGAAGAAGAAAATAGGATTTTGAGAGAGTCTATTAACAGGCTTAAGGAAGAGATTGAAAAATTTAAGGCGTCACCGTTAATGGTTTGCGAATTAAGAGAAATTTTTGAAAAGCAGGCTATTATAAAAATACCTAATGGAAATCAGTTTCTTGTTAATATATCAAATGAATGCGATAAAATTAAGTCTGGGGACTTAATATTAGTTGAGCAAAAAAATTTAACTGTAATAAAAAAGGTTCCAATAACTAGGCGATTTAATGTTGAGAAATTTATGATTGTTGAAAAGCCAGCAATATCGTGGGACGAAATAGGTGGCTTAGATGTACAAATACAAGAAATAAAAGAGGTTGTCGAGTTGCCGTTAAAGAGTCCTGACTTATTCAAAAAAATTGGGATAACGCCACCAAAAGGAATCTTGCTTTATGGTGAACCAGGCACTGGAAAAACATTATTGGCTAAGGCTGTGGCTTCTTCTACAAACTCAACTTTCATTGAAGTTGTAGGTTCAGAATTAGTTCAGAAATTTATTGGAGAAGGGGCAAAGCTTGTAAAAGAAATCTTTGAGTTTGCAAGGAAAAAAGCACCTTCAATCATTTTTATAGATGAATTAGATGCTTTGGCAGCAAAAAGAATAGAGGTTGGAACATCTGGAGAAAGGGAGGTTAATAGAACCTTTATGCAATTGCTAGCAGAAATAGATGGGTTTAAGCCTTTAGGTAACGTCAAAGTGATAGGAGCAACTAATAGGAAAGATATTCTAGATCCAGCTGTTATTAGACCGGGAAGACTAGATAGGCTTATACATATACCGATTCCTAATAAAGAAGCAAGGCTTGAAATTCTGAGGATCCACTCGAGAAGCATGAGCTTTGACAAAAATATTAAACTAGATTCGTTAGTGAGCAGGATGGAGGGTTTTAGCGGGGCAGAGGTTAAAGCAGTTTGTACAGAAGCAGGTTATTTTGCAATAAGGGATAATAGGTCATTTGTAAAGAAAGAAGATTTCTTGAAGGCAATAGATAAAGTAAAACAAGAGGAAAGGATTGAGGGAGAAGATTATATGAACATGTTTGGATAAAGTAGTGTACATGCTCAGCAGTTACTACAGCATATCATTGCTTTCGCTCAGTTGGTGTTCACTCATTCATCGCATGTACCAATACAAAAAAAGCGCATGAATTTTTAAGGATTTCTAATTGTTTGCTTTATACTTTGTGGTGATTGATAGTCACCACTAGGTTTAATATATAAATAGACTTATAGATAATCTATGATAGGGGGTAGTGGGGAGTTTTTAGAAGCAAGGCTCTTAGACGAATTTGGAAGACAAAGTAAAGAAATCATCTATGTTCCAATTAAAGATATTGTTGCGGTATGTTCTGCTAACATTGGTTTGAAACCATTTGGAAGCGATGGTTTACATACATATAATTTTAAATTAATTGCGACAACAAGAGGTGGAAAATACTACGGTTTGATAAGTGCAACAGGTATTCCACATGAAATACTCGAATCTGGATGTCAGTATTGCACCCCTATTAGAGACTCCCATTATAGAGAATTAGGTGGTGGTGGTTAAGCAAATATTTCTTTTTGAATAATCAAAAATAAAGTTTTTCAATGCTTAGCAGCTGTCCACATAACCTCAAAATATTTTCTGTAGCCATCTGCAATTGCCTTATTTTTTATTACTATTGCCAAAGGCTCTTCTTCTGAGAGTAATAATATAGCAACTTTATCACCATAAATTCTTAATGCTGCATGTGAGCTATATTGCTCTGGTATAAACCTTATATTGCTTAGAGGATTTATTACTATTCTATTTCGAGATTCTTCATCATATATGAGCCTTATACCAATCTTTGCCTTTAATCTTTTATTGACAAAATGCTTAAAGTAGTGCTTTAATATCTTTTCTAACTGCCTTCCAGGTCCGTAACCTATATAATCTTGTTCTGTTCTAATTATATCTTCAAAAACTGTTTTAAGCCCCTCAACCCCTTTGAAGAATCTGACATCATGGCGCTCTTGAAGTTTGCTCCTTAATTCAAGCTCTGGTATTATTTTGTTGAATTCGTTTTTTAAATTATCTAGCTCAAACTTTTTTTCATCTATTATCTCCAAAAACCTATTTGGATTTACTGGACTAAAAAGTTTTTTGTTATTGACGGTTACAAAGCTTATAAGCCCCTTCTCAATAAGTCTAGAAAGAGCGTCATACACATTTCTTCTGTGTACACCAGATTTTTCTGTCAACTCGCCAGCCTGCGCTGTACCTAGATCCACCAATGTAATATATACCTTAGTTTCATTTAGTGTCAACCCAAGTGAGTAAAATACGTGTTGATTCATAGTAACATAAAAGTCTTTGGAGTTCTTAAATTTTATGGTGGTATCTTATCACCACAATAGTTTAAATAATCTAACGTATCACTCATAATATGAAAGATAAAAAAGAACTTGATATAAACGTTATTGAATTAAATACTATGGAGGATTTTCAGGATAAATAATCGGAGGTGAGGAAAAATTCATAAATAATGGACAATATTCCTCAATAAAAAATTAAAATACTTTAAAATCAACACAAATACGATAAAATCTTGGGGAATATTGACCACATTTTACTATCTTTAATATTTTAAATTTTTTATTTAATTTATCGCATGCTTCTTTTATCTTTTCAATTGCCAAATCAAATTCATCTTCATGTAAAAAATCATAAAAATGAACAATTCCTTTGTTTTTTATATATTTTAATGCTAAATCCAAAAAATTTTCTCCCCCTTTTGGAAGAGGCATAAGTATTCTGTCAAATTTTCTATTTAGTTTTGGCATTATTTTTTTAACATCGCCTAAAAATAATTTAATTCTTTGCTCCAACTTATTTTTTTTAATATTTTCTAATGCGTATCTATGAGCAATTGGGTTTATTTCAATACCATAAACTTCTTTACATTTTGTGTTTTTTGCTATCACTAATGTGTAGATTCCACTTCCAGAAAACATAACTAAAATTGACTCATTTTGTCTGATTAGCCCAGCAATCCTTTTTCTTTCACTTGCCATCCTAGGTGAGAAATAAACCTTTTCTACATCAAGTTTTATTAATACATTATTCTCTTTACATATCGCTTCTTTTCTTTTTTCGCCAGCTATTACCTTTAATTTGGGAGTTCTAAATCTGCCAGAATATTTTTTTGTTTTTTTCAGAACAGTTTTTATGTGTTTGTAGTTTTTCAAAATTGTTTCACCAATCAATTTTTCTTTTTTTAACAGTTCTTTTGGAAAATCTGAAAATATTAGAATATCACCAATAACATCGAATGAAGATGGTACAAGTTTTAGTTCTTTTTTTGAAAAATTATTTTTTAGATAGTATTTTAGGTTTTGTTTCATTTTTTGATTATTTAAAACGAAAAATTTTTAAATTCTCTTGCTCAACAATAATTTATGAAACAGAGCGGGAATAATTTCCGAAAGCATCTTTTTATTTCTATTATCTTTTTATTTTATCTTTAATAACAATTTCTGTTTTTTGTTATTGATAAGCGGGTTGATAATAGTAGTCTATTTCTTTAGGAGAGCTAAATCAATTTAATTAAAGAAATCGCTCAATCCTTTCTGGTTTTTCTTTTGTTTTTCTTTTACTAACACTTCAATCTGTCCTTTAACTCTATCTTCAGAAAAATCATGTTTTTCACAAAGCAATTTAATTATTTTCTCTTCATCTAAATCCGTCCATTTTAGTTTATACTGTTCATTAACCGGCATGTTTTTTATCAAATCAAACACTTCCTGCCATGAAAAATCAAAAAAATTTGACCATTTTGCTTCTTTAAACAATGCTTCAAAATTTGTGCCATATTTTTTAACCATTTTAAGTGCAGTTTTAGGTCCTATACCCTTAATGCCTCCGTTATTATAATCCGTTCCTATAAGCATCGCTAAAGCAATTAATTGTTCCTGATTAATACCAATATACTTTAAGTTTTCCTTGAGATTAATTAAATCTGGATTTATCGTTTCATAAGCCAGCTTATCTGTTTTTTTCTTTTTTCCGACCATATTTACATTCCTTACTATTTTTGGAGCTTCAAATAGCAAAGCGTCAGCATCATTTGTAGCAATAGCGAATGCGTCTTCATTTTTTACAATAAGAGCAGCTTGTGCCTCTGCTTCTGAAGGTGCATTGACGATAGGCAACCCAAACGCTTCTATTAGCTTTTTTGCTTCATCTATCATCTCATCTGTAAGTCTAGATGTCCTTGCTGCATATTTCTTCATTAATTCTTCATCTGCTATTTCCTTTGCTTGCTCAAATTTCTTTTCTGCTTCTTGCTTGATTTCTTTTCTTTTTTCAAGCGTTAGGTATTTAAGTTTTGGTGGCTCACCATCAAAAACAAAAGCAAGCTTAATATTTTGCTGTGACAAATTAGAAATTCTAGTAAATAACCCCATTAAGTGAGAAGTAACATTACCTTTTGAATCTGTTAATAATGTACCATCTCTTTGCCTAATAGAACTCAAAAATTGATAAAGCCACATTGGCGCATCTACAACTAGAATCCTACCCCTAAGAAATTCCAAATCAATTTCTTTAATTAGTAATAACTCTGTTAAAGCGACTCCCATTTGCATATAAAAATTTTCACTCATAGAGTGAAAATTTTTGGTTCAAATTTTTTTAAAAGTTAAATTATTTAACTCTTTCTCCAAAATTTCTTTTGCCTTAGAAGATAGGTCACCTGTAGAGATGAATATGGTTGGCAGTTTCTTAAATTGCCCCTTTACAAAAGCATTACTCAAATCCGAATCGCTAATTCTTTTCTTGTTTTTGGCTTTGCAATAATATTGCAAGTTACCAACTACACTTGGAATCTCTACAATAAAATCAATTTCAAAATTTTTCTTGATTACCTCACTGCTAACTACGTTTATATTATTTTTATTGAAAAATTTTGTTATCTCATTCAAAAAGTTGTCGAATTTAGTTTTTTCTCTTGGTTTTTTTTCTATTTTACCCTTCAATTGTTTTTGAATTTGTTCTATCTTTTGCGGTTCTTCTTTCTCTACCTTTTCTGTGATTCTTTCTTCTGTTCTATTTTCTGTTGGTAGCTTGATGGGCTCTAACCTTTGTCTTATTAATTGCTCTGCTTCTTCATTACTTATCAAGTACCATTTCCAAAAGATTTCTTTATTATTGTTGTAATTTACATTTAATGGTACTGCAAAATCCTTTATTTCGCGTAAAGCAACCCTTATTACAGGCTCTTGCTCTGAATCTTTTAATACCTTGTTTTGATTTAATAAATCAAACGCCTTCTTTTCTTTATCGTTGAGATTAGAAACAAATCTTTGAAGCAATCCCTCTTGTCCAGGCAAGTAATAAAGTGGAGAACCCCCAACTTTTATTGTAGAAATCTTCAGTTTATGGCTTGCTGTAAGCTCTGCAAGATGGGCTGATGCCATTAGAATGTTACTACCAATTTCTTTAGCTATTTGTACAGGCAAAACAGGTCCTTTATGCTTTATAATTTCTATAATTTTATCACGAGTTTCCATAAATAAAATTAGAGAAGAGTTGTTTTATATAGGTTTTGGTACATTAGTTAAATTTAGAGATGGGGCTTTATAGTTACCTAAGGTCTTAACCACCTAACCTCATAGAATGTAACATCATTTTCTGCATCCACTATAGCAATAAGGAGTCTTTTTTTTGTAGAATGTGCAACTCTATTCTTTGCAGCAAACTCGTACCACGTCAAAGTAGAGCCTTCATGTACTGGAAAAACTACCCATCTTGCGTGGTCTTCACCTGGCTTTATGCCCCTATCATAAATCCTAAAATCGGCGCCAAACTTTAATGCTGTTTTGATTATGTAGCCCCTATTCCTTATGTCTTTGTAAACACGATACCTGATCCAAAAATTTGGCTCTACTTTCTGTGCCTTTTTAAGAAAACCCTCAAAATCAATATTTTTATTTCGTAAATCGTAAACAATAATTTTCTTTTTTTCAAGCAAATAAAGTGCCTCAATCAAAGAAAGCTGTACCCTACCATCATCAAGCAGATCTCCATATCTACTTTGGTTATAAAGCTCTCTACCATTATCTGAGCTTTCTGTAAGCACTCTTTCCTTTGAAAAAAATGCCTTGACAGGTTCAGTGACTTGTGGGCGAGTTTTCCGCTCGCTACTATCCATCTCTTCTTTGTTTTCTTTTAATTCCTTTTCTTCTTTAATAGGAACCAGCATCCCTTCCTTCTTCTTGCTCATCTTTTAATTAAGATTAAATTAGTTATATTGATTGGTTTAAAAAGGTTGTTACTTGTTTATGAAAAATAAAAACAAAAACATTATATACTGTTTTAGAATACAAAAGCTTATGCAAATAACATTCTTAGGTACAAGCTCTATGATTCCAACAAAGGATAGGAATCAAATTGCAGTTTTTCTTAGATATGGTTCTGATGGTATACTTTTTGATTGTGGAGAAGGAACACAGCGCCAATTTAAGATAGCTGGAATCAGCTTGAGTAAGATAACAAAAATACTTATAAGTCATTGGCACGGCGACCATGTATTGGGTTTGCCTGGGCTAATGCAAAGCTTGAGCTCAAGTAATTATACAAATAAACTCGAGATATATGGTCCAAATGGGACAAAGAAAAGAATAGAAAAAATGTTTGAGGCGTTTGTCTTTGATAAAAGGCTCGATTTTGTAATTAATGAAGTCAAAAGCGGGGTTTTTTTTGAGAATAAAGACTTCATTCTAGAAGCTTATCCTTTAGAGCATGGAATAGAAACACTTGGCTTTAGGTTTGTTGAGAAAGATAGAAGAAAAATTGACTTAAAAAAGGTTAAAAAGCTTAACATACCTATTGGTCATTTGCTTGGTAAATTACAAGAAGGAGCAATAATAGAGCATAACAACAAGAAAATTAAACCTGATGAGGTAACATTTATCGAGCAGGGAAGGGTAGTTGCTTACATAACAGATACTATATTAACGAACAATTGCTATAAAGTTGCAGATAATGCTAATTTGCTTATTTGTGAGGCAACCTACTCTTCAAAGCTTGTTGGAAAAAGTGAAGAATATGCGCATATGACAGCTAAACAAGCTGCAGAAGTAGCAAATAAATCAAATGCTAAGCAGCTTGCCTTGATACATTTTAGCGCACGCTACAAAAACACCCACGAGCTAGAGGAAGAAGCTCGAAACATGTTTGATAATGTAATTTGTGCAAAAGATTTTATGAAGATTGAATTGTAATTAAAATGAATTATGTTAAGAGTTATCTTTTATATTGATAAAATCTCCTAATGTAAAACCTTCATCTTTTCTTTTTTTTGTTTTGAATGTTTCTGCATGCTCTTCAACCAACTTCAATTCCAATAATTTTTCTAGTTTTTTTGCTAGAGATAATGAAGGTCTTAAGGTACCGGTCTCAATTTTATGAATTATAGATTCTTTTTCATTTATCTTATTTGCGAAATCTTTTTGGCTTAAACCAATTGATTCACGCTTTTTTTTGATTATTTGTGCATAATTTTCAACTATTACATCAATCTTTTCAATTTTATCCTCAACCTTTTTTACAGGTTTTTTAGAAGCAGACTTAACTGCACTAATTTTAGCATGAGCTACAATTTTGCCAAATTTACTGCAATCAGAGCAAACATTTAACTCAACTTCTTCGATTAAAGCTCTAAATAACCTTTCATCAATTTTTCCACATAAGTCGCAGTTAATATTAATCACCAATTGAATAGAAAAAATTTCAATTTTAATTGAAATTTTTTCTTAATCTGATGATGTTACAGTGACTATAACTTTTCGATTTTGTCTGGGGCCATCGAGCTCACACATCATGATACTCTGCCACCTGCCCAAGTCCAGTATGCCATTTTTTATTGGTATTGTCTCTGACGGACCCAAAATTGCTGCCTTTATATGGGCATCAGCATTATTATCGACTCTATCATGACGCCATATGCCTGCTGGGACTAATTTATTCAGAGCATCAATTAAATCCAAACAAATATTGGGGTCATAGTTTTCATTTATTACTATTGCGGCTGTTGCATGCGCTGTAAAAATATTGCATACACCACTTTCTATTTTTGATTTTTTTATTATCGAGTTTACTTTGTCTGTTATATCTATTAGTTCTTGTTTTTTGGAGGTTGATATGTAAAATTCCTGTTGCATAGAGAACAATACCTTTAGAGAATATAAAAATTTTATTGTAAATAAATTAAATATATTTAAATATTATAAATAGGTACTTTATGCTATGAAAGTTATATGCGTCTCTGGAACTCCATGTACTGGTAAAACATATTTATCAAAAAATTTAGCCGATAGGCTAAATTTTTTATATTTAGATGTTGATAAACTTATATCTCAACATAAACTTTATGAAGGTTATGATAAGAAAAGGCAAACAAAAATTGTAGATGTTAAAAAATTAACAAAATTTTTGATTTTGGAAATCAAAAATTTTCAAAAATTAAACAAAAGCAAAAAATTTCCAAAAAGGAAATTTTTTGGTATTATCGTCGATTCTCATTTATCCCATTATCTTCCAAGAAAATATGTCGATTTAGTTATTATTGCAAAATGCAATATAAAGGAATTGAATAAAAGACTAAAAAAAAGAAAGTATCCAAAAAGTAAAATCCAAGAAAATCTTCAAGCTGAGATTTTTGATGTTTGTCATGAAGAAGCACTAAGAAAAAAACATAATGCCATTGTAATTGATACAACAAAAGATTTTAATAACCTTGAAAATTTAACAGCAAAGCTGTTAAATTTTCATAAAAAATTAAAAAATGTTAGCTGAAAGAGTAAGAAATATTGCACCTAGTGCTACTCTTGCAATTGATGCAAAAGCAAAGCAACTCAAAAAAGATGGTAAAGATGTTGTTATTTTTGGAGCAGGAGAGCCAGATTTTAATACCCCAGATAATATAAAGCAAGCAGCAATAAAGGCAATAAACAATAACACCACAAGATACACTCCAGTAGGAGGTCTACCTGAGCTAAAGTCAGCTGTAGTCAAAAAATTCAAAAAAGAGAATAATATTGAATATGATATTTCTGAAGTTCTAATAAGCTGTGGTGGGAAGCATAGTTTGTTTAATATTTGTATGACACTTTTAGAGGAAGGAGATGAGGTAATCTTGCCATTTCCTTATTGGGTAAGCTATGAAGAGATGATAAAGCTTGCAGGAGCAAAACCACTTTTTTGCAAAACTAATGAAAGATTCAAGCTTACAGCAGATAATGTTGAGGAAAAGATAACAGAAAATACAAAAATGTTGATTTTGAACACACCAGCAAATCCAACAGGTGCAATAGCAGAGTCTAATGAGATAATGAAAATAGCAGAACTTGCTCTTAGACATAATTTTTATGTTGTTTCTGATGAGGTCTATGAGCACTTCATTTATGAAAATAATAAGCATCTCAGCATTGCTTCTTTAAATAAAGAAATAAAGGATTTAACATTAACTGTTAATTCTGTAAGCAAAGCTTATGCAATGACTGGTTGGCGCATTGGTTATTGCGGAGCGAATAAAGAAATTATTAAAGCAATAGATAACTTGCAAAGTCATTCTACTAGTAATCCCTCAAACATAGCGCAGTACGCTGCCATTGAGGCTTTGAATGGACCTCAAGATGGTGTGAAGCAGATGGTTAAGGCTTTTGACGAAAGGAGAAAGTTCATGTACAAAAGATTAAATGAAATTAATGGTAT